>NZ_JAKUHJ010000001.1:0-493095 GCF_023630635.1 Synechococcus sp. MU1651 | reverse complement strand
CGAAGCAGGGTTACGACAAAAGTGCTCCGTTGGACGACTGACCTTGGAGCGGCGAGGCCACCGCTACGAGGGCAGTGGCTTCGCTTGCATAAAAAAGAGCCCCCCAGCTCTGAATAAAGGGGCTCGTGTTTGTTGACTTGCTCAGAGTGGCGACAAATCGACCCGGTGTGAAGTTGGGTCAGAGAGCCCTCATCCAAGCCTCAGAACTGTGGATCATTCAGTGGAACAAACAGTGGACAAAAGAGAATCTCTTAGCCTCCGAAATCCTTGTATTGCCAACGGTTCTTTGATTCTTTGCTTGAGAAACTGTTTCCTCGAAGCAAGCTTAGGTCCCGTTCCATGGCCTGAGTCGAACTGCGCCTCGCTGAAAACGAGGTGAACGTGATTGGGTAGCAGTTGCTACAGATCGTTTATAAGGGTGGTGTTAACCAACGTGTCCACCGTACTGTTACAGAACAGGAAATCTGTTCAGCTCCGATGGGTTGATTCAAGCCTTTAAGTGCCTCAAGCGCGTTTGGGTGGTGTGTGCACCGGGCGTGGCTTCAGTTGAGGTGCTTTCTGGGTCATCACGGCTGAAGGTGAATTGAATCGATTCTGTCGCCGCTTGAATGGTCGGAATGATGGATCGGCTACCGATCACGAGGTTCAGGCCCTTATCGCTCTGGCTTGGACTCAAAGCTTCCATTAATTCGTTGTTCTGCTGAACAGTTCTGCTGCGATTGAGTGATCCTTGATGCTTACTCAGTGTGAAGCTCATGGCGCCGAAGGATGCCATCCGTACGGTGTGGGCAGGTCAGTTTTCGCGGTCATGAACAGCGCTCAGAGCAAGGATGATTGGGTGAAGGCACAGCAGCACAAGTTCCATAAACCGATTGATGTGGACACCTTGATGTGGGTGCGCAATCGCCTGATGCGTTTGGAAGTGGAGGCCCGTTGGGCCGACCGCATCTGTGTGTTTGAAGAGTTCTTCCCCAACGACGCGATCATTCCGCGCATCTGAACCTCAGCCATGTTTTTGACTGTCTTTGGCCAGAAGGGTGGTGTGGCAAAAACCTGCACCAGCATTCATTTGGCTTGTGTCTGGGCCCAGCAGGACCTGTCGGTGTGTGTTGTTGATGCGGATCGCAACCGCTCGGCAACCGCCTACGCAGCCCGGGGGATGCTTCCGTTTGAAGTGGTGCCTGTGGAGGCTGCAGCAAAGGCCACCCGCCATGCCCAAGTGATCATCACCGACGGGCAGGCCAGCAGCCACGAAGATGAACTCAAGAATCTTTCGGCCGGAGCAGATCTTGTTTTGCTGCCCACTACGCCGCAGGCGAGATCGGTTGAGCTCACTGTTGAACTCTCCTCAATCCTCAGGCAGATGGACACCATGCATGCCGCATTGTTGGTGAAGGTGGACAGCCGAAAACAACGGCTTGCGCAGGAAGCACGCCAAATTTTGGAGGGTTTTGATGTGGATGTGATGCAGGCGGAAATCCCCTTGTTGGCGGCGTTTGAAAAAGCAGAAGTGGAGGGTGTTTGTGTGTCGAATGCCGTCGATGACCGTGGCCGTGCCGATCTGAGGCGCATGGGGGGATGGGCGGCCTATTGCCAGGCTGCTGTTCAGATCCGTGATCGCTTGTCGGCAGTAACGCCTGACGCCATTAGTGCTTGATCAAGAAACAGCTCACTTTTGGCGTCGGTCGCCAATCAGACAGATCTTCTGAGCTTCAGCCGCAATCCTTACCTCAGCTGATTGAAGGTTGATGGGTCGCAGTTCTTGGTTGAAGAATCCCACCCGTTGCTCAGCAGCATCCACCTGGCAGCCCCAGGCTCAATCCGCTTCCACTGGACAGGCGACGGTTACTGCATCCGCTGCGGCGGTTCTGCTCAAGACGCCGAGCATCTCCACCAAAGCCGCATGATCGAAGCCGTTGTGATGCTTGCCATTGGTTTGTCGATGGCAGGCGTGGTTCTTGGCAATTTGAACAACGACGAGCCCGTTTAAGTTCAGAAGCAGTTGCTGCTTTTGATGGCCACCTCATTTGCCTTCATGCTCGGGCAGCTTGAGATCAGCAATCTCACAGCGGCCTTCCTCGCTCTGGTGGCGGTGGTCTTTGTGAGCAGCTTTGCTGTGGTGTCGTTGCAGACCGGTGAGCTGATCAAACCTCCAAAAAATGAGTGACACGTTTGAGCTGAATGGCCGGCAGATTGTTCTGAAGGCATCCAGCGATCGTGTCGTCGCAGAGCGGGTGTTGCGCCACATCCAACGGCGGATGCATGAAGACGACTGGCGGCCCTACACCAGCAAGGCCGATGCCGTTCAAGCTTGGTTTCGTCTCGGCGGGATTCGAGCTCAAGTGCTTGAGGCTTTGAATCTGGTCTGATCGCGCCCTGAAGCTCAGAACGATCCCAGCAACTGGGTCATCGCTGCTGCGGCACCGATGCCACCAAAGAACAGCACCAATGGCAGAAAAACAGGCCAGCGGACGGCTGAATCTGAAGCCATAAAACGGTTTCATCTCCAGACGACGCTATTCATTCCCTCTTCTCTGTGGCGATGGCGACCTTTTTCGTGCCATGGCTGCATGATGTGAAGCCTCTCCCAGCATCTCTGTTTGGTCGATGCCTGAGCTTTCCAAGGCCGCTAACGCTGATGCCTCCCATGTGGTGGTGATCGGTGGAGGCTGGGCCGGCTGGGGTGCAGCCAAAACCCTCTGTGAAGCCGGTGTTCGCGTCACCCTGGTCGATGGGATGTCGGATCCCACGGGGAGGACGCCGATGCGCACGGCCAGTGGTAAACCCTTCGAAGCGGGCACCCGGGGCTTTTGGAGGGATTACCCCAACATCAATGCGCTGACCGATGAGCTTGGGCTCACCGACGTGTTCACCGCATTCACCACAAGCGCCTTCTGGTCTCCCGCCGGTCTGGAGGCCACGGCCCCGGTGTTCGGTGACGGCTTGCAGTTGCCCAGCCCCCTGGGGCAGGCCATGGCAACGATCAAGAACTTCAAGCGCCTGCCTTTTGCCGATCGCCTGAGCATTGCCGGCCTTTTGGTGGCGATGCTTGATCTAAACCGCAACAAGGAGACCTTCCGGCGTTACGACGCCATCGATGCGTTGACCCTGTTCCGCCAACTGGGAATCACGGAGCGGATGATCGACGAATTCTTGCGTCCGATTCTTTTGGTGGGTCTGTTCAAGCCACCGGAGGAATTGTCGGCAGCCGTCACCATGGAGCTGCTCTACTACTACGCCCTGGCGCATCAAGATTCCTTTGATGTGCGCTGGATTCGCACTGGCAGCATCGCCGAGCAGCTGATCGCTCCCCTGGCGGAACGCCTGCTCGGCTCGGGTCTGCTCACTGTTCTGGGAGGAACGTTGGCCACGCGCCTGAATCTTGATCAGCCAGGCGAAGCGATTCGGTCGGTGGAGGTCCGTTGCAAAGCAACTGGCCTCTCCAGCGTTGTTGATGACGTTGATGCGGTTGTGCTGGCGGTGGGTGCCAAGGGCATGCATGCTCTGATGGCGGAGTCGCCGCGTTGCAGTGATGTGATGCCGGAGCTGGCGGCTGCTGGCGGTTTGGGGGCGATTGATGTGGTGTCGGTGCGGTTGTGGCTGGATCGCACCATCGCAGTCGCCGATCCCGCCAATGTCTTCTCGCGTTTTGACGCCTTACAGGGTGCGGGCGCCACATTTTTCATGCTCGACCAGCTGCAGAATGCGGATCTTGATGCGCTCTGGGCTGGCAGCGAGCCCCAGGGATCCGTGGTGGCCAGCGACTTCTACAACGCCACGGCAATCGCAGCCTTGAGTGATCAGGAGATCGTCGACACCCTGCTGAAGGAGCTGTTGCCCCAGGCGGTGCCGGCCTTCCGGCTTGCCCAGGTGCTGGAGTTTGAGGTGCGGCGTTACCCGGGCTCGGTGTCGTTGTTCTCCCCCGGCAGTTTCAGCCAGCGGCCACCGCTGCAGACGGCACTTCCGACTGTTGTCTGCGCTGGCGATTGGGTGCGGATGGGCGAACGCGAGCACGGTGCCAAGGGGCTGTGCCAGGAACGGGCCTACGTCTGTGGCCTAGAGGCGGCCAACGCCTTGATGCGCACTGGGGTGGTGAGAGGGGCGAATGCTCCGACGCGCCCAGAACATCCGGTGCGGCCGATCCGTCCGGAAGAACCCCAGGTGCTGTTGGGCCGGGCCCTCAACAAGCTCGTGATGGACCCCCTGGAGGCGTTTGGGATCCGTTGGCCTTGGTTGGCCTGAGCTCAGAAATTCAGTTGACCTGAAAGCCAGAGTTCCTGCCAAGACCCTGCGGCTGAGGCATTCAGCGCCATCAGGATGGTCACGCTGATGCCACCCAGGGTGAGCCCCACCCCCATCATGATCAGGGCGGTCAGTCCTTCCGCTTCGGTGAGCGGTTGCTTTTCGAGAAAGCGACGCTTGGCCATGGCTGCTGATCCGATGCACCCGTTCTGCATCGGCCTTAGGCCACTTGGCAACAGGCCGTATCACTCATTCACGCAGAGCTGCGGGGGGATGACTCAGCGTTGCTTAGGTTGCTGGCCTGCGCTTGACGCCGCCCCGATGGGTTTCATCATGCAGCCATGACTGGTTTGATCTGTGGCATGACCGCCCTGTGGCTCCACGCCTGTTGGTGTTGCAGAACAACCAATTCGCCTGCGGTCAAACGCAGCTGGCCCTACCCGCGCTCGTGGAAAAACAGCGCCGATCTGTATGAAAGGCCCTGTCGCCGTCACCGTCATCTCAGGGCGCGCACGCAACTCAGCGCACGCAGCCGCCGCAGCATCGCCGGCAGAACGCCTGTTTTGGTAGCGCAAGTTACTGAAAACGCTTAAGTTGGCGAGTCTGGATTTTTCTGTTGAACGGCAGCCAATCGGTCGGGGCCAGAAGTGAGAAGCGCCGTCAGCAGCTGATGGGAGTGTCGTTTGTGGCTGCAGCGGTTGGCGTTCTGGCGTTGTTGACGATCCGTCTTGGCACCTGTTGCTCCTGGTTCGGTTCGCACTGACCTTCTCGGGTTGGCAGCTGGATCTCATTGGTGTTCATTGCCTCGGCAAGGCTGCGCCAGCCACCAGATGTGGTGTCCTCAGCCCTTGATTGTGGGTGCAGGGCCGGTATGTTTCATTTGTTCCCCATCACCTGGCTTCAGCCCATGCGGCTGAGGCTTTTTTATTGCCTTCTTGCAGAACGTTGTATCCAGGCAAACCAACTTCCGATTGTCTTAAGTGACATCACTTGGTGGCAACGGCCACATCGACACCACGTTCCTTAAGTTGAAAAGACACGTCTTCCCTTGATGTCTCCTGCTGAATTGTCGAGCATCAAATGGGAGAACGATGGGGAAATGTCTGCGCAAGACACCTGGACTCTGGTGAAAAAGCTCACCAAGGTGGAAGAGCAAGACAAGGCATCCAACCTGTTGCATTTGTCGTCGAAACACAGCCACTCCAAGCGCTCCAATCGCCGCTGAATTCGACCCTTTCCTTGTGCAGGTGGTCTGGTTGTTGATGGAAATGTGGGTGGGGTTATACGTTCTGTCTCCCCCTTTTGAGGGAGGGCGACGCCTTGAACACTCCCTCACCTGAGGGATGGCTCATTGGTGTTCGGGGGGTGGCGGCAACCGGGCGAGTGGTGCTGTTCTGCGCCGGAGTGGGTGGTTTGCCTCTGGCCTGATCCATTCCTCTGCAGAATCACTGCATTGATGGGAAGTGTGGTGGCTGGAGCTGGTGTGAATCCTGCGGATCAGCGCTGGAGTTTCTGGCCGCTGCTGCCGCTTTACCCCTACGGCCGTCGCCGCACGCTGTTCACTGAGCTGATCCCTGGCCAGCTCTGGAGTCTGGAGCAACTGCAGGGGGTGTATTACGTGGCCGTCCCGGTGCGGCTCACCGTGGCCAAGGTGCCCGGCGGCTTGATGTTGGTGAACCCTCTGCCGCCCACCGGTGAAGTGCGCCAAGCCATCGCCGGGCTGGAGCAACAACACGGCCCCGTGCGCACGATCGTGCTGCCCACCGCCTCTGGTTTGGAGCACAAGCTTCCCCTTGGTCCCCTGGCCCGCGCCTTCCGGGATGCGGACATCTGGGTGTGTCCGGGGCAGTGGAGCTTCCCGGTGCAGTTGCCCCTGGCTTGGCTGGGTGTGCCGGCCCGTCGCACCAAGGTGTTGTTCGACGATGGCATCCCCCATGACGACGTTTGTGAGTGGTTCTCCCTTGGACCGCTCGACCTTGGCGTGGGCCGCTTTCAGGAAGTCTCCTGTTTGCATCGCCCCTCTGGCGCTCTGTTGGTGACCGACGCCCTGGTGGGCATCAGTGCCGAACCCCCAGCGTTGTTCGATCTCGATCCAACCCCACTGCTGTTCCATGCACGCGAACGCGGCGATGAGCCCCTCAGTGATTCAGCGGAAGCTCGCCGCCGCGGTTGGGCCCGGCTGGTGCTGTTTGCCTCCTACCTGAGGCCGGAACCGCTGGAGGTGCCAGAGCTGCCGGAGTTGCTGCGGGATGCGTTCAAGCCGGGGCTCCGTTCCCTGAAAGCCCACTTCGGCCTCTACCCCTTCCGCTGGAAGGCCGGTTGGCAGGCGGCAGCCGATGGCTTGATCGGCGAAGACGCGCCCAGGCTGCAGGTGGCCCCGGTGCTTGAGCGGTTGGTGTTGCCCAGAGCCAAAGAGGCTCTGTTGCGATGGCTGCAGGAGTTGAGCGGCCAGGCTGAGCTGCGCTGGCTGGTGCCGGCCCACTACAGCGCGCCGGTCACATTCACGCCCGAAACGGTGCAACACCTGCTCGCGTCATTGCAACAGCGGGACTGGGCTCCAAGTTCTGAGAACTGGGAGTTTCTTGGATCCATTGATCAGCGTTTGCTTGATCTCGGCGTTGTGCCTGATCAGCCCGTGATCAAAGCTTGAGTTCGTCTTCCGGCTCGATCGCCATCTGTTCGTCAGCGAACAGCGTCTCTTCCAGCTCCTTGCGCTGTTCCATCTGGCGCAGGAAATAACCCGTCATCATGGCCGAGGCCAACATGTTGGCGAGGTTGTCGCGGTTCGCTGTCACCTTCACCTCAAAGTGCTCGCCGGGAAGCATTCCCAGCAGCCCTTGAACGTTGTGGCGAATGATGTCCTGAATATCGTTGCTAGCTGATTTAGCGACCCGCTGCAGGGTGTCTGGCGACTGCTCCTGCAGGTACTGGATCAGGCTGTTCCCCGCTTGACCGTCACTGCTCTCAGTTGTCAGAAACTCGGGGTTAAACATTCGCCTGTGATGTTCATCACGGACTTGACCCTAACGCAGGCCCTTGGAATCAACTGCCATCGCTGCTTTCGGTGATCCGTAACGGACCGAACCTCTGCAGCGGCCAATACCGCCACACCGCCGTGCCCAGAACATTGGTTTCCGGCAGTGATCCCCAGAGGTGGGAATCGAGGCTGGCATTGCGGTTGTCCCCCATCACCCACAGCTGATCCGCCGGCACGGTGATCGGGGCCATTTCGTAGTTGATCGCTTCCGCCAACCAGGGTTCCGCAGCCGGTTCACCGTTGCGGATCAGCCTGCCGTCGTGCACCTCCAACTGATCGCCAGGCAGCCCCACCACCCGTTTGATCAGTGCAGCGGATGCGTCGTAGCCGGCGGCCACGAGCTGCTCCGGCGGGGCGAACACCACCACATCGCCCCGGTGCAGATGGCTGTGGCGGCTGCGGGCCAGGCGGGGCCTCACCTTCTCCACCAGGATGCGGTCCTGCAGCTGCAGGGTGGGCAGCATCGAGCCTGAGGGGATCCAGCGCGGTTCCACCACCAACCAGCGCAGCAGCAGCGCCAGCAGGGCCCAGAGAATCAGATTGCGCCAGAAGCCCTTGCTGTCTTCTCCTGGAGCGGGTGTCGTGGGTTGGGTCATCGTTGACCGAAGATCACACCAGCCTGGCCTGCTGCACTGACCATCGCTCGCGCCAACTTGCAGGCCGCTCTCACGCTGCTGGAGGCTCTTTGTCTCCAGGGGCTGAAGCAGCTGGTGCTCTGCCCTGGCAGCCGTTCCGGCCCCCTGGCAACCGCGGCGGGAATGCTGGCGTCTCAGGCGAAGCTGCAGTTGGTCACGGCCATCGACGAGCGTTCGGCCGCCTTTATGGCCCTCGGCATGGCGACCGCCCATGGCCGTGCCGTGGCAGTGGTCACCACCTCCGGCACGGCGGTGGCGAACCTGCTTCCCGCTGCGGTGGAGGCGGACCGCTCCTGTCAGCCCTTGCTGCTGCTCACGGCGGATCGCCCCGCCCGGCTCAAAAATTGCGGTGCCAACCAGACGGTTAATCAGGAATCTTTTCTGCTCTCGGCCTGTCGCTGGTTTGCCAGTGGAGCGGCAGACGGTGTCCACACCCAGGCCAACGACGCCCTCAACGCCCTGGCGGTGCAGGCCTGGCAGCAAGCCCAGGGTTCAGGCGCTGGGCCGCCGGGTGCGGTTCACCTCAACTTGCCCTTCGAGGAGCCGCTGCACACCACCCTTGAACAGCAGCAACAGCTGGTTTCGGCTGTGCTCCCGCCCACGGCTTGCCCTGAGCCTTCGCCCGAGATCGCACCTGCGCCTCGCCTTGATCCAGAGCGCCCGGGGGTTGTGATTGCGGGCCCTTGGCGCGGTCTTTCGCCCGCGGCGGAGGCCTATCAACAGGCCCTGCATCGCTGGCTGAATTTCAGCGGTTGGCCTCTGTTGGCTGATCCCCTCGCTTCCCTTGCCCCCGATTGCCCCAACCGCATCGAGCACTGGGAGCTGCAACTGGATCGGCTGAACCTGCCTGACGACGCTCAGGTGTTGCGGCTGGGACCCATGCCCGCCAGCAGGCGGTTGGAGGCCTGGCTTCAGCGCCATCAAGGCCCTCAACTGGTGATCACCGAAGGGGATTCAAGGCCGCTGGATCCGTTGCAGGTGGCCAGCCAATGGTCCGGGGGCATGGCCGCCTGGATCGCCCAACAGCCAGGGCTGGACAAGCAGAGCAAGCCATCGGTTGGTACCGACGACCTCTCGGCCTGGATCGAGGCCCAGCTGCCCTTGCGTGGCGCCGTGAATGAGCCCGCTCTGGCCCACTGGCTTCCCCAGCTCCTGCCGGAGCGGTTGCCAGTGATGTTGGCCGCCAGTTCACCGGTGCGCGACTGGTTGACCTGGGGCGGGCCCGCCTGCGGCCGCCACCGTTGCTTCAGTTTCCGCGGGGCTTCGGGCATCGACGGCACCTTGTCCCTCGCCATGGGTCTGGCGGCGAATCTCGGTCCGTTGGCGCTGGTGACCGGTGATCTGGCCCTGCTGCATGACAGCAACGGCTGGCTGCATGCATCGTCCGCTGCTGCTGCTCCACCACTGCTGGTGCTGCTGATCGACAACGGCGGCGGCGGCATTTTTCAGCAGCTGCCCATTGCCACGCCGGGCTTCGAAGCGCTCTTCGCCATGCCCCAGCAGGTGGATCCCCTGGCCCTGGCGGCAGCCCACGGAGTGTCTGGACGCCAGGTGGCCTGTCTGGAGGATCTGCAGGAGGCCTTGGCCTGGGGCTTGTCGCAGCAACGGCCGGTGTTGTTGCGCTTGTGCAGCGACCGCGGTCGTGATGCTGCCCTGCGTCAGCAGCTGCGCGCCGCTGCCCAGAATGAGCGCACCGAGCCCTGAACCCGATGAGTGACATGCGTCAGGTGCTCCCCGGTGCGCCAACCGCGCAATGGACACCGTGGGGCAGCTACCAGGACATCCTTGTGGACCGTTGCGCTGACGGCCTGGCGCGTGTGGCCATCAACCGCCCCGCCAAGCGCAACGCCTTCCGTCCGCAGACGGTGATGGAGCTCTGTGATGCCTTCACGCGCATCCGGGATGACCGTGACACTGGTGTGGTGCTGTTCACCGGCGTTGGTCCAGCCCCCGATGGTGGCTATGCCTTCTGTTCCGGCGGCGACCAGAGTGTTCGTGGCGACGGCGGTTACGTCGGTGAGGATGGCTTACCCCGCCTGAACGTGCTGGATCTGCAGCGCATCATCCGCAGCCTGCCCAAGGTGGTGATCGGCCTGGTGGCCGGCTATGCCATGGGCGGCGGCCAGGTGTTGCATCTGCTCTGCGACCTCAGCCTTGCTGCCGAGAACGCTGTGTTCGGTCAGACCGGCCCCAAGGTCGGCAGTTTTGATGGCGGCTTTGGTGCGGGCTACCTGGCGCGGGTGGTTGGCCAGCGCAAGGCCCGTGAAATTTGGTTTCTCTGCCGCCGTTATGGCGCCAAGGAGGCGTTGGATATGGGGCTCGTCAACGCCGTGGTGCCGTTGGAGCAGTTGGAGGCGGAGGGGGTGCGCTGGGCCCGCGAGGTGCTGCAGCACAGCCCCACGGCCATCCGTTGCCTCAAGGCCGCATTCAATGCCGAAACCGATGGCCTCGCTGGGTTGCAGGAATTGGCGGGCAATGCCACCCACCTTTTTTATCGAACCGAAGAAGCCGTGGAAGGCCGCAATGCCTTCCTTGAGAAGCGGTCTCCGGATTTTTCCGAGACAGGCTGGTTACCCTGATGGGGATGCTTCCTCTTCCTCCGCCGGAACCGCTGGCCCTGCTGCAGGCGGCGGCTGAGGATTCCGTGACGGCAGGCCTGGCTTCACTGCCTCAGGATCTGCGGAGCAACAGCACTCGCCATGTGGTGATGTTGCGCGGCCGTCGCCGTGTGTTCCTGCTCGACAACGGCAGGCTGCGCAACGCCTTTCCGGTGGCCATCGGAATGCCCGGCTGGGAAACCCCCACCGGACGCTTTGAAGTGCTTCAGAAGATCCCCAATCCGGTGTGGGTGCATCCGGTGAGTGGCGAGCGGGTGGAGGAACAGGGGGCCAACAATCCCCTGGGCAGCCACTGGATCGCTTTCCATCGCGATTGCCGCGGCCGTGATGCCCATGACGGCGATGCCTGGATCACGATCAAGGGATGCACCACCACGGGGTTCCACGGCACCCCCCACCGCTGGACGGTGGGACGGGCCGTCTCCCATGGCTGTGTGCGGCTTTACAACGAGGATGTGCGTGCCCTGTATCGCCAGGTGTCGCTTGGAACTCAGGTGACGGTTCTTCCCTGACGGAACAGATTCCTAAATTCCCCTTAAAGTCGCCGCGCCAACGCCGATCTGAGACATGCGCATCCTCTTCGCTGCAGCGGAATGCGCCCCGATGATCAAGGTTGGAGGGATGGGCGATGTTGTTGGCTCTCTGCCCCCGGCATTGGCCAAGCTCGGCCATGACGTGCGCTTGATCATGCCGGGCTACGCCAAGCTCTGGAGCCGCCTCAACGTGCCGGCGGAGCCGATCTGGCGAGCCCAGACCATGGGCACCGAGTTCGCCGTCTATGAAACGAAGCATCCCACCAATGGGATGACGATCTATCTGGTGGGTCATCCGGTGTTCGACCCGGAGCGCATCTATGGCGGCGACGACGAAGACTGGCGCTTCACCTTCTTCGCCAGTGCTGCTGCCGAATTCTCCTGGAACGTCTGGAAACCCCAGGTGCTGCATTGCCACGACTGGCACACCGGGATGATCCCGGTGTGGATGCATCAGGACCCGGAAATCAGCACGGTCTTCACCATCCATAACCTCAAGTACCAGGGTCCCTGGCGCTGGAAGCTCGATCGCATGACCTGGTGCCCCTGGTACATGCAGGGGGATCACACCATGGCTGCTGCGCTGCTCTACGCCGACCGCGTAAATGCGGTGTCGCCCACCTACGCCCAGGAGATCCGCACGGCGGAATACGGCGAAAAGCTTGAGGGTCTGCTCAACTTTGTCTCGGGCAAGCTGCGCGGCATCCTCAACGGCATTGATCTGGATGCCTGGGATCCAGCCACCGATCGCTCCCTGCCGGCAAACTTCAGCGCCGACGACCTCTCCGGCAAGGCGGTGTGCAAGAAGGTGCTCCAGGAGCGCATGGGGCTGGAGGTGCGGGAGGACGCCTTCGTCCTTGGCATGGTCAGCCGCCTTGTCGACCAGAAGGGAGTTGATCTGTTGCTGCAGGTGGCTGATCGTCTGCTGGCCTACACCGACACCCAGATCGTTGTGCTGGGCACCGGCGACCGGGGGCTGGAATCCGGGCTCTGGCAACTCGCATCCCGTCACCCCGGCAAGTGCGCCGTCTTCCTCACCTACGACGACGACCTGTCGCGGTTGATCTACGGCGGCAGCGATGCCTTCCTGATGCCCAGCCGGTTTGAGCCCTGTGGCATCAGCCAGCTCTACGCCATGCGCTACGGCTCAGTGCCCGTTGTTCGCAAGGTTGGTGGTCTCGTTGACACCGTTCCGCCCCACATCCCCGCTGCCGACAGCGGCACAGGCTTCTGCTTCGATCGCTTTGAACCGGTCGACTTCTACACAGCCCTGGTGCGGGCCTGGGAGGCGTTCCGCCATCGGGACAGCTGGGTCGAGCTGCAGAAACGCGGCATGAATCAGGACTACAGCTGGGATCGTTCCGCGGTCGATTACGACCTCATGTACAAGGACGTCTGCGGCATCAAGGAACCCACCCCGGATGCTGCCCTGGTGGAACAGTTCTCTCAGGGGCAGGCTGCTGATCCTTCCCGTTCCGAGGGGCAGACTGAAGAGGCCAGGGTTCCTGCTGAGGTGACCTCCGCCGGCCGGAATCCCCTGAATCGCCTCTTCGGTCGTCGATCCAGTTGAGTTTGAGCGAGCCCGCCCGATCCGACTCCCCACCTGAGGCTCGTTCCGAGCTCCAGGGGGTGGAGCCATCGGGCAATCTCCCGGCTCCCTACGTCAGCCCCTGGCAGGAGTTCGGCCGCAACCTGCAGGCGATGGCCGCCGATCTTCGGCTCAGGGGTCAGGAACTCTGGCGCCGCAATCGAGAGGGTGAGCTTTCGGTGCCAGGCTTCTGGCCCCGGGATTTGGCCCCCAGCTTCTGGCCACTGCTGCTGGTGCTGCTCCTGCTGCTGCCGCTGGCTGGGGTCCGCTTCTGGCAGGACCACGCCCGACCCGCCCCGCGTCCGGAGCCGGTCGTGGAGCAGCGGACGTCTCCCCTTGAGCTTCCCGTGCCGGAGCTGATCCCAGCTCCACAGCCCATGCTGCAGGAGCCATCCCCTCCGCTGGAAGCTGTGGATGCGGAGCCGGCTTTGGAACCATCGGAGCCGGAGCAGCCCCCCCAGCCCCAACTCAGTTTCGATCCCCTGTTCGAGTTGTTTCAGGACAAGGCCGTCCCGGAAGGACTGCTCCGTTCAGCCAAGCCCGTTCCGGAGCAGGACCGCTTGCTCTTGGAGTTGTCTGTTGACGCTTGGCAGCAGTTGCCTCTGGATCAACGCCAGAGCCTCGCCTCCAGTTGGCTTCAGTCGGCGTTCGAGCTGGATTACGCCAGTCTTCAGTTGGTCAATGAGCAGGGCGATCTGCTGGGGCGGTCAGCTCGGGTTGGGGGCGGCATGATCCTGTTTGACCTCGGGTTGGTGGGATGACCCTGACGCTGCGTCAGCTGCTGGATGCCTGGGGAACGCCGCAGGGCGGCAGCTTTGAACCCGATGCCCTGGTGGGACGGGTCTGCACCGACAGCCGACAGCTTCAGGCGGGTGATTTTTTTGTCCCCCTGGTGGGCGAGCGCTTCGATGGTCATCACTTTCTCGACCAACTGCCTGAACACAAGGTCCAGGCTGCTGTTGTGAGCCGCAGCTGGACTGAACCGTTGCCTTCGGGCCTGTTGCATTGGCGGGTGGACGACACACTGCTGGCCTATCAACAGCTGGCCTTGCTGCATCGCCGTGCCCTGGCCAAACCTCTGGTGGCGGTGACGGGCTCAGCCGGCAAAACCACAACCCGGGAGTTGATTCGAGCGGCATTGGCTCCGCTGGGAGCGATTCAGGCCAGCGAAGGCAACAACAACAACGATGTCGGCGTTCCCCTCACCGTTCTGGGCGCCAGCGCAGCTGATGCGGCCCTGGTGATTGAGATGGGCATGCGGGGGCCTGGGGAGATCGAGCGTCTCTCTCGCTGCACCGAGCCGGATCTTGCGGTGATCACCAACATCGGCACGGCCCACATCGGTCGTCTCGGTAGCCGTGAGGCGATTGCAGCGGCCAAATGTGAAATCACGGCTGGGTTGCATCAGAAGGGAACCGTGGTGATTCCCGCCGGTGATCCCCTGCTGGACTCGGCTTTGGCGGCGGTGTGGTCCGGCCGCGTGCTGCGCGTGCGCCTGGCTGACGATCCCGAGGTCGAATCCGATCTGGTTGGAGACGTCAACGGCGATCAGTTGCTGATCGATGCGGATCGTCTCCCGCTACAGCTGGAGGGACGTCACAACGCCCGCAACCTGCTCTTGGCCGTCGCTGTTGCAGACCAGTTGGGCGTTTCCCGCAAGGCGTTGCAAGCCATGCAGGTGACGGTGCCGGGCGGACGCAACCGACGCCTTCAGCAGGGTGGTTTGACACTTCTCGATGAGACCTACAACGCCTCGCCTGAGGCGGTGTTGGCGGCTCTTGAGCTGCTGGCGGCGCAACCGGGGCGACGTTTTGCCGTGTTGGGGACCATGCTCGAGCTTGGGGAGCGCAGCCTGGAGCTGCATCAGGAGGTTGCCGCCCGCGCCGTGCAGCTGGGCCTGGATGGTCTGGTGCTGGTGGATGGCGGTGCGGAGGGCAAGGCGATGGCTGAAGTGGCGGCTCCCCTGCCCCACCTGCAGCTGGTGTCGCATCCCGAAGACGCCGCAGCGCCCCTGGCCGCCTGGCTGAACTCCGGTGATGTTTTGCTGCTCAAGGCCAGCCGCGGTGTCGCCCTGGAACGGTTGATTCCGCTGTTGCCACGCCTCTGAAAAGGCTGGACTAAACCTTTCGTTCCGCCCAGCCGTCCTTGGTCATCTGGCGGGCGCGACCGATTGCCAGGGCGCCATCCGCCACATCCTTGGTGATCGTTGACCCGGCACCGATGGTGGCGCGTTCACCGACGTTGATGGGGGCCACCAGCACGGAATTGGCACCGGTTTTGCTGTGGCTGCCGATCACGGTGCGGTGCTTGTTCACCCCGTCGTAGTTGGCGGTGATGGTTCCGGCCCCCACGTTGACCTTCTCTCCCAGTTGGGCGTCGCCGATGTAGCTGAGGTGGTTCACCTTGGTGCCAGCCCCCAGCTGGCTTTTCTTCACCTCCACAAAGTTGCCGATGCGGCAGCCATCACCGACATCAGCGGCCGGCCGCAGGTGAGCAAAGGGACCGATGGCAACGTCATTGCCGACGTTGGCCTCTCGCACCACAGAGTGCACCACACTGACATTGGTCCCAACCGACGCGTCCTCGATCAGACTGCCGGGGCCGATCCGGGAGTTGTCGCCGACCACGCAACGGCCGCGGAAGTGGGTTTGCGGTTCGATCACCACATCGCGGCCGAAACTGCAGCCTTCGCTGAGGGTGCAGCTTTCGGGATCAACGAAGGTGACCCCTTCATCCATCCAGTGGTGGCGCAACCGTTGCTGCAGCAGGGCTTCGCACTGGGCCAGTTGCCGCCGGTTGTTGATGCCGTTCACCTCATCTGCATCGGCTACCTCCAGGTGCATGGCCTTCGGCAGCATCGCCACCGTGTCGGTGAGATAGAGCTCCCCCTGATCGTTGTCGGTGCTGAGCTTCGGCAGAACGTTGGCCAGGGCTGTCCAGTTGAAGCAGTAGATCCCGGCGTTGGTGAGGTTGTTGCTGCGTTGCTCGTCTGTGCAATCGCGATGCTCAATGATGCTGCTCACCTGGCCCTCGGCATCGGCGAACACACGCCCGTAACCGGTGGGATTCTCGAGCCGTGCCGTCAGCAGGGTGACATCGGCACCGCTGGCCCGGTGCTGTTGCACCAATGCGTCGACGGTTTCACGTCGCAGCAGCGGCACATCGCCGTTGAGCACGAGCAGTTCCCCTTCAAAGCCCTGCAGTGATGGGATCAGCTGTTGCACCGCATGGCCCGTGCCGTTCTGGGGCTGCTGCAGAACAAATTCCAGGCCTCCGAGCGGTGCCAGCTGCTGCTCCACCCGTTCGGCTTGATGCCCAACGATCAGCAGCCGCCGTTCCGGTTTCAGGTTGCCGGCACTGGCGAGCACCCGTTCCACCAGGGTGGCTCCCGCCAGCGGTTGGAGCACTTTCGGGAGTGCGCTCTTCATGCGGGTGCCTTTTCCAGCGGCCAGTACGGCTACGGCAAGCATGCGGAGCGAGTGGAAGACGGGCGGAATCTACCGGGCTCAGGGCGGACTGTCCTTGCGCCAGCGCCTTTGCCAGGCATTGGTGGGTTCATAACCGCAATGCTCCTGTTCAAGGCGGCGGCGCTCAAGGATGTCTTCAGCTGTGGCGTTGCCCTGGGGATCACGAAATGGCACGGCCGCCCGGGTCTGCAGGTGTTCCCATTCCATCGCCGAGAGCTGGCGCCAACCGGGGCCGTCCAGAGGACAGGTGGCGTCTGCAGGCGTGGCCATGGTGCCGCTGCTCCATCCCACCCGTTCGCCCGGGGCTGGCAGCAGGGAATACAGGCTCAAGCCCGCCCTCTTCAGGCTGGCCCGCACCGCGGCGGAACGGCTGTAGGTGAGCAACCGTCCCTGCGGAGCCAAGCGCTGCGCCAGCGCTCCCAGGAATTCCTCGCTCCACAGTTCCGGGCAGCGCTGGGGGGAGAAGGCGTCCAACAGCACCAGATCAAAGCGAACGGGCTCGGGAATCTCCTGGAGCATCGATCGGGCATCGCCCCAGAGCTGGATCCCTTGGCTGATGGTTTTTTGCCAGTTGTTGGGCTCTTGCGAGTTGTTGGGTTCTTTCCAGCTGCTGGGCTCTTTCCAGCAGCCGTGGTCGCGAATGGCTTCAAGCTTCGCCAGCACAGAGGCTGACCAGAGGGATTGGAAACTGGCCTGCTCCAAGGCTTGTTCCAAGGGCCGGCGGTCCAGCTCAAGCCCCCACCACTGCAGCTTCGGCCCTGCCGTCGGCAAGGCTTCCAGCACAGCGGCCGTGTTGTAGCCGAGCCCCAGGCACACATCCAGGATCCTTAAATCAGAGCCGCTTCTGAAGCGCTGCAGCTCAGAGGGTTGGACGAACTTGGCCCGGGCCTCATTCAGGGCTCCCGCCGAGTTGTGAAAGGCCTCGCTGAAGTGATCGCTGTGCAGGCTGAAGCTGCCATCCGCCGTCGGATAGACGCGGAGCGCACCGAGCTCAGCAGCGGAGCCGTTCAAGTTCGTCCCAGAACGAGGGATACGACACGGCTGCAGCTTCGCTTCTCGCCAGGCTCGAGTTGCCGTCGGCGAGCATGGCTGCCACGCCGAGGCTCATCGCCACCCGGTGATCGGTTTCGCTGTCCAGCACGGCTCCCTTGAGCGGTTGACCGCCGCGGATGGTCATGCCGTCCTCATGCTCATCAATGTCGGCACCCATGGCCTTGAGCTGACGCGCCATCACCGCCAGCCGATCGGTTTCCTTCACCCGCAGTTCAGACGCTCCACTGATCCGGCTTTCACCCTCGCAGAAACAGGCGGCGACGCTGAGGATCGGCACTTCATCCACGAGGCGGGGCATGATCTGCTCGCCGAAGTTGAAGGGCTTCAATGGGCCGTGGGTCACCCGCAGATCGCCCACCGGTTCGCCCGCCACGTCACGGGGGTTGAGCACCTCGATCCGGGCACCCATCTGCTCCAGCACCTCCAGGATCCCGGTGCGTGTTGGATTCAGCCCCACGTTTTCGATGGTGAGATCGGCACCTGGAATCAGGGCTCCAGCCACAAGCCAGAAGGCCGCCGAGCTGATGTCACCAGGGACCACCACGTTCTGGCCCTGCAGGGTGGCGCCGGGACGCACGCTGATGTGCCGTCCCATTTCGCCGCCAACGGTGAGATCAGCACCGAAGGCCTTCAGCATCCGCTCGCTGTGATCACGGGACTGGGCCGGTTCGATCACCGTGGTCGGGCTCTCGGCCGTGAGCGCAGCCAGAAGCAGGGCTGATTTCACCTGAGCACTGGCCACGGGCGTGCCGATCACCGTTCCTTTTAGCTGGCGCCCCTGCACCGCCAGCGGCGCCAGGTTGCCCCCATCACGGCCACGCACTTCCGCACCCATTGAGGCCAACGGTTGGCCCACCCGACGCATCGGGCGGCGGCGCAGGGAGGCATCGCCATCCAGCACGAAGTGGCGACCGTCGCGGCCCGCCAGCAGGCCCAGCATCAGTCGCATCGTGGTGCCGGAGTTGCCGCAGTCGAGCACTTCTGCTGGCTCCTGCAATCCGTCCAGGCCAACCCCTTCAACGGTGATGATGCCGCCATCGGTGATCGGGCTGATGCTGACTCCCATCGCCCGCAGGCAGGCGGCGGTGCTCAGGGGGTCTTCGGCCGGGAGCAGACCATCAATGGTTGTGGTGCCCTCTGCGATGGCGCCGAACAGCATCGATCGGTGCGAGATCGATTTATCGCCTGGAACCTTCACCCGTCCCTGGAGGGTTCCTCCGGCCTTGAGCTCACGGGGGTCGTCGGATTGGCCTGTGCCGCTCAAGGTTGTTTCGTCGTTGGGCTGATCCTATTGGCCGGTCTTCAGGCCCTGAATCAGGCGATCGAGGGCATAGCCGAAGAGGCTGGGGTCGGGGTCGTCGGTGCCGAGGTCCTCCAGCCCCAGCTCGGCCCAGCGGTCGCTGACCCGCTGTTCCAGATCCGCCGGACGGCTGAGGGGTTCACCCCATTCGTGATTTTTCTCAGGTCCCACCTTGGTGGTGGCATCAATGGCCAGTCGTCCCCCCAGGCCCAACTGTTCGCTGGCGAAGTCAAGGGTGTCGAAGGGGGTGTTTTCCAGGGTGAACAGGTCGCGCTGGGGATCCACCTGGGCCGCGATGGCCCAGACCACCTGACGCGGGTCGCGCACGTTGATGTGACTGTCCACCACCACAACGAACTTGGTGTAAGTGAATTGCGGCAGGGCACTCCAGAAGGCCATGGCAGCACGCTTGGCCTGCCCCGGATAGGCCTTGTCGATCGAGATCACCGCCAGCTTGTAGCTGAGCGCTTCCATCGGCAGGAAGAAGTCGGTGATCTCTGGGATCTGCTGCCGCAGGATCGGCGTGTAGATCCGGTTCAGCGCGATGGCCAGCATCGCTTCTTCCTTGGGAGGACGGCCGCTGAAGGTGGTGAGAAACACCGGATCCCGCCGTTGAGTCATGCAGTGGAAGCGCACCAGAGGTGAGTCCTCCACACCGCCGTAGAACCCCATGTGATCCCCGAAGGGGCCATCCGGCAGCACTTCACCAGGGGTGATCGTTCCCTCCAGCACCACTTCGCTGTGGCTGGGGACCTGCAGGTCGATGGTTTTGCAGGGGGCCAGACGCACCCCTTCTCCGGCATAGATGCCTGCGAACAGCCACTCGCTGAGTTGCACCGGGATCGGTGTGGCGGCGGCCATCACCAGCAGCGGGTGCACGCCGATGGCCACCGCCACCTCCAGCTTCTTGCCCATGGCGGCTGCCTTGCGCAGGTGGCGGGCACCACCGCGCACGCTCAACCAGTGCACGGTCATCGTGTTCACCGACTGCTTCTGAAGCCGGTAGACACCCACGTTGGGGACACCGGTTTCGGGGTCTTTGGTGATCACCAGTCCAAGCGTGATCACGCCCCCGGCATCCCCTGGCCAGGGCCGGATCAGGGGGATGTTGTCGAGATCAACCTCATCGCCACGGAACACCTGCTGCCGGCAGGGGGGTGTGAGGTCGCGGTCGGGCTTGGCCTTGACCAGGTCCCAGAAGACCCGGGCGAACTGTTTGGTTTCCTCCAGGCCTTTGGGGGGGCGTGGTTGCTGCAGCAGGGCCAGGCGTGACCCCAGCTCCTCCAGCTGCTCGGCCCGTTCGAGGCCCATGCTCCACACCACCCGTTCCACGGTGCCGAGGGTGTTGACGGCCACCGGCATCGACGAGCCGATCACGTTCTCGAACAGCAGGGCGGGGCCCCCTTGGCTCAGCACCCGGTCGGCAATGGCCGCCAGCTCAAGGTCGGGGTCCACCGGTGCTGTGATCCGGCGCAGTTGGCCGCGATCCTCGAGCAGCTTGAGGAAGCCCCGCAGATCTCGGGTGGCCGGACCGGATTGGAACAGGGCCATGGGATGACGGTCTCGGCGCAAGCGGTCTCGGTACTGTGTCGCACGCCGGTGTTCAGCGTGGCCATGCAGATCTCCTACTTCCATGTGCCGGCAGAGATGCCGGAGGACCTTCGCCCCGATGCGGCGGTGGTGATTGATGTGCTGCGGGCCACCACCACCATCGCCTGGTCGTTGCACAACGGTGCCGAGGCGGTGCAGGCCTTCGCCAGCCTCGACGATCTGCGTGCTGCTGCAGCGGCATGGCCTGCCGATGCGCGGTTGCTCCTTGGTGAGCGCGGTGGGCAGATGCTCGAGGGATTTGACCTGGGCAATTCACCCGTTGCCGTGACGCCGGAGCGGGTGGCTGGCAAGCGTCTGTTCATGAGCACCACCAATGGCACCCGGGCGCTTGATCGTGTCCGCGAGGTTCCTCTGCTGCTAACGGCGGCGTTGCCGAACCGTGAAGCCGTGGCCCAGCGCTTGCTGGCGAAACAACCCAGCCACGTGGCGATTGTTGGCAGCGGTTGGGAGGGTGCCTATTCCCTCGAGGATTCCCTGGCCGCTGGTGCCTTGGGCCATCGCTTGCTGGAGCTGGATCCCACCGGGAGCAGTGCTGCCAACGACGAACTCACGGCAGCCGTCTCCCTCTGGCGACAGTGGCAATCCGAACCAGAGGCTTGTCTTCGCACGGCGACCCATGGTCAGCGCTTGATTCGCCTTGGCGATCACGACGCGGATTTCCGCTGCTGTGCTGGCCTCGATCAGCTGAGTGTCGTTCCGACACAGGTCGAGCCTGGGGTGCTTCGGGCGGCCTGACCCTCACTAAAGTTCGCTCATCTGATCAGTGCATGTGAGCGACTTCCTGGCGGCTGCTGTCCAGTTGACGAGCGGTCAGGACCCGGAGCTCAATTTCAATGCAGCTGAAGAGCAGATCGATCTGGCTGCCCGCCGTGGTGCCGAGCTGATCGGTCTGCCGGAGAATTTCGCCTTCATGGGCGAAGACAGCCGGCGCCTGGAGCTGGCTCCCACCCTGGCGGAGCAGAGCAGTCGCTTCCTGGTGACCATGGCGCGTCGCTATCAGGTGGCGCTGCTGGGTGGTGGCTTTCCTGTGCCGGTGGGTGATGGATCGCGAACCCTGAACCGCGCTGAGCTTGTCGACCGTGACGGCATGCTCCTGGGTCGTTACGACAAGATTCACCTCTTTGATGTCGACCTGCCGGACGGCAACACCTACCGCGAGTCGGCAACGGTGAATCCAGGCAGGGATCTGCCTCCGGTCGTTGAGATTCCTGGTCTCTGCAAGGTGGGGCTGTCCATTTGCTACGACGTGCGGTTTCCTGAGCTCTATCGCCATCTTGTCGGTGCCGGCGCGGACCTGTTGATGATTCCTGCGGCATTCACGGCCTTCACCGGAAAAGACCACTGGCAGGTGCTTCTGCAGGCCAGGGCCATTGAAAACACGGCCTACGTCCTCGCTCCGGCTCAGACCGGTGTCCACCACGGTCGCCGTCAGAGCCATGGACACGCCCTTGTGATTGATCCCTGGGGAACGGTCCTCGCGGATGCGGGTGTTCAGGCAGGAGCCGCCATTGCTCCGGTGAACACCAACCACCTCGGTCATGTTCGGGGTCAGATGCCGAGCCTTCGGCACCGCCAACCCACGCTGTTCTGAGCGCCATGGCTCCGGCCTCGTCCCGACGGATGGCCTGGCTGCTGGCCGCAGCCCTGCAGTGCACGGCCTTCACCCAGGCGTTGCCTGCCCGAGCCGCAAGTGCCCTGGCCGCCTGGGCCTTCACCGAGGAAGGGGTGCTCAAGCTGCGCACCAGCCGGAACGCTCGCTTGGAGGCGTTTTTTCAGGCTGCCAGCGATGGCCGCGGCACCCGGGTCTGGATTGATATTCCAGGTGAGTTGAGATTCCCGCGGCGCCTGGCGGGACGCGGTGCCGTCCGTGAGATCCGGCTGGGCAAACCCCGCGCGGGTGCCACCCGTCTGGTGGTGGAATTCCGCCCTGATGTGGATCTCAACCCCAACGATCTGCGCCTGCGTGGAACCGCTCCGGACCGTTGGGAACTGGTTTTCACAGGCCTGCCCACCCGGGGCTTGGATGATTTCGGTGAAGGCGACCTCAGCGGTCGTGCCACGGCCTGGCTCCCACCGGGTGGCTTCCGTCCCACCCGCACGCCGGTGGATCCTTCCGGGCTGCCCACGGTGGCTCGCAACCGCTATCGCATCGTGATCGACCCCGGTCATGGGGGGCCTGATCCGGGGGCCATCGGCATCGGCGGTCTGCGCGAGACCGACGTGGTTTTGGATGTGTCGCTTCAGGTGGCCGACCTTCTGCGGGCGAGGGGCGTGGACGTGCGCTTGACCCGCACCCGTGAAGTGGATGTGGACCTGCCGCCGCGGGTGTCCCTGGCGAACCGCAGTGGGGCCACGGCCTTCGTGAGCATCCATGCCAATGCCCTGAGCATGAACCGTCCGGATGTGAACGGAATAGAGACGTTCTTCTTCTCGGACCCCCGTTCTGGACGCCTCGCGTCCTATCTGCAGCAGCAGATGATGGACGTGTCCCCCGGAACACCGAACCGCGGCGTCAGACGTGGTCGCTTCTTCGTGATCCGGCGCAGCACCATGCCTTCGGCTTTGGTGGAGATGGGATTCGTCACCGGGGCGATTGATGCGCCGCGTCTGGCCAAGGTTGACCATCGCCGCCGCCTGGCCTTGGCCCTGGCGGCCGGCATCCTCAACTACCTCAAGCAGGAGGTGCGATGACGAAGCAACTGCTGGGGTTCTTCGACAGCGGCCTGGGGGGCCTGACGGTTCTGCGTCGGGTGCTCGAACGCCATGGACCGGTGCCCTGCGTCTACCTCGGTGACACGGCCCGGGTTCCCTATGGCAACCGTCAACCGGATGACATCCGGCGCATTGCCGCAGAAGTGGTGGGCTGGTTGCGCGGCCAACAGGTCTCCACGGTGGTGATGGCCTGCAACACCACCAATGCCCTGGCGAGGGATGTGGCCGAGGGCCAGGCCGGGGTGCCGGTGATCGGTCTGATCGGCGCCGCCGCCGCGATGGTGGAAACGCGCCGTGTTGGCGTGCTGGCCACACCAGCGACCGTGGCCTCCTCGGCCTACCGCGCCAGCATCGAAGCGCTTCATCCCGGCTCGGTGGTGATCGAGCAGGCCTGTCCTGCCTTTGTGCCCCTGATCGAAGCCTGCGAGATGAACAGCGACGACCTGCGTCGTGCGGCCCAGGCCTATCTCGAACCTCTGCTGGCAGCCTCCGTGGACTCGATCGTGCTGGGTTGCACCCATTACCCCTTACTGGTGCCGCTGTTGCGTCAGCTGCTGCCGGAGTCGGTCCAGATCATTGACCCGGCCATCGGCGTGGCCCGTCAACTGGATGCCGTTCTGGGGCCACCGGTACGCATCTCGCCGGCCTCAAGGCCCTTTTCCCTGGAGAGCTGCCGCTTCTGCGTCACCGCAGACCCCGATGGCTTCGCTGTGCGCGCCACCCCCTGGCTGGGCCAGCGGCCTGCCGTCAGCCTTCAGCTGCTGCAGGACTGAGCGTGGGACCACTAGGATCGCGGCGCCGAGGGGAGTCATGAGCACCGTTACCGAGCTACTCCAACCGGTAGAGACAGATCTTGAAACCCTGCTCGGAGACCTGCGCAGCCTGATCGGGGCAGGTCACCCCATTCTCCAGGCCGCTGCCGAGCATTTGTTCAGCGCCGGTGGCAAGCGGTTGCGCCCCGGCATTGTTCTGCTTCTGTCGCGGGCCCTGTCCCCGCAGGGAGAGCTCACGCCCCGCCACCGCCGCCTGGCTGAGATCACTGAAATGATCCACACGGCCTCGCTCGTTCACGACGATGTGGTGGATGAGGCTTCCACCCGGCGCGGGGTGGACACGGTCCACAGCCGGTTCGATGCCCGGGTTGCTGTTCTTGCCGGCGACTTCCTCTTCGCTCAGGCCAGCTGGCACCTTGCCAATCTCGATGACCTCGATGTCGTCAAGCTGCTTAGTCGCGTGATCATGGATCTCGCGGATGGGGAGGTGAAGCAGGGCCTCTACCGCTTCGACACGGCCCAAACTTTTGAGACCTACCTCGAAAAGAGTTACTGCAAGACGGCATCCCTGATTGCCAACAGCTGCCGTGCCGCAGGAGTCCTCAGCGGCTGCTCACCCTCCCAGCTCGACAGCCTCTACCAATTCGGTCGCCAGTTGGGCCTGGCCTTCCAGGTGGTGGATGACATCCTCGATTTCACCGGAAGCGACCAGCAGCTCGGCAAGCCCGCCGCCAGTGATCTCGCCAGCGGCTATCTCACGGCTCCCACCTTCTATGCCCTTGAGGAGCATCCATCGCTGCAGCCGTTGATCGATCGCCAGTTTTCCGAGCCCGGTGACCTGG
Source organism: Synechococcus sp. MU1651 (assembly GCF_023630635.1). NCBI lineage: Bacteria > Bacillati > Cyanobacteriota > Cyanophyceae > Synechococcales > Synechococcaceae > Synechococcus > Synechococcus sp. MU1651. Next base: position 468,684 of record NZ_JAKUHJ010000001.1, on the reverse strand, counting down.
ACAAGGCACTGGAGATGGTGCGGGCCTCCAAGGCGATTGAACGCACCCGTGAGCTGGCGGAAACCTTTGCCCGCGAATCCCGGGAATCGATCGCTTGGCTGCCGGAGTCTCCGGCGCAACGCGCCTTGATGGAACTGCCGGACTTTGTCCTCAGCCGCCTGTACTGAGCAGGGACTTCAAGCCAACAGCTTCCACACAACATTCAGGCTGTTGATGGCACAGGGGTTGGTCTCCAGGTCGGGTTGGTCTGAGCCCTTGGGGCTCACCAGCCAGACCTGACACCCGGCGCCAAGGGCTGATTGGCTGCCGGCCTGGGAATCCTCCAGGGCCCAGCAGTTGCTTGGGTTGAGCCCCAACCGGTGGGCAGCAAGTCGAAAGGGTGCGGGGTCGGGTTTGCCCGCGTTGAGCTCGGGATCGTCGCCATAGACCCGTTCCTGGATCAGCTCCAGCCAGGGATGGGGTGCTGCTTTGAATGCAACGGCCTCGCTGCTGCTGCTGGTGACCAGTGCCATGGGGATGCCCCGGTTGTGGCAATGCGCCACCAGCTTCTGCGCGGCAGGCATCGGGGCAGCATCCGGAAGCAGGGCACGCACGATCGGCTGCTGCACCGCCAACAGCGCATCCGCGCCCACCGGTTTCGCCAGCCATGCATCCACCTGGGCCGCACAGTCGAGCCGGCGACGGCCCTTCAGCTGCATCAACTGGGCCTCGCTCAGCTGGGTGCCGAAGTGGGCCGCGGCTTCCCACCAGCCCCGGCCATGCAGCGGCTCGGTGTCGAGCAGAAGCCCATCCAGATCGAACAGGCAAGCGGCAGGTGGCAGTTTCATCCCGGGATGGCGATGCCCAGCTCAATCCTTTCGCATCGACTGCATCATCGTCCGACGGATTGATACGGGACCTGGATTAAGCGGGGTCCTGCTCCTTACCCTTCGAGGACAAGCACTGCGCAGTCTGCTGTGACCGACGCCAACACCACCATCGAAAGCGTGCTGCAGGAGCAGCGGGTGTTCGAGCCGCCGGCAGACACCTCCGCCAAAGCGCGCATCGGCAGCCTCGAGGCCTATCGGGCCATGGCCGATGCCGCCAAAAACGACCCTGATGCGTTCTGGGGTGAGGCCGCCCGTCGAGAACTGCATTGGTTCGAGCCCTTCCACACCGTGCTCGATTGGTCGAATCCTCCGTTCGCGCGCTGGTTTGAGGGCGGCACCACGAACCTCTCCTACAACTGCCTGGACCGTCATCTCGATGGACCAACGGCGCAGAAGACAGCGTTGATTTGGGAAGGAGAACCGGGGGATGTGCGCCGGTTCACTTACCAGGAACTGCATGCCGAGGTGTGCAAAGCCGCCAATGGCCTCAAGGCCATGGGCATCGGCAAGGGTGACCTTGTGGCGCTCTACATGCCGATGGTGCCTGAGGCGGCGATTGCCATGCTCGCCTGCGCGCGCATCGGTGCACCCCATTCAGTGGTGTTCGGCGGCTTTTCCGCGGAAGCCCTCAGGGACCGGCTCAACGATGGTGAAGTGAAAGCGGTGATCACCGCTGATGGCGGCTTCCGCAAGGACAAGCCGGTGTCCCTCAAGCCTGCGGTGGATGCGGCGCTGGCCAATGGCGCCTGCCCCTCGGTGACCGGCGTGCTTGTGGTGCAGCGCACCAAGCAGGACGTTGAGATGGTTTCCGGTCGTGATCAGTGGTGGCATGACCTGGTGGAGGGTCAGAGTGCCGACTGCCCCGCTGAGCCGATGGCCAGCGAGGACCGCCTCTTCGTGCTCTACACCTCCGGCTCCACCGGCAAGCCCAAGGGCGTTGTGCACACCACCGCCGGCTACAACCTCTGGGCCCACCTCACCTTCCAGTGGATCTTCGACATCCGGGATGAGGATGTCTTCTGGTGTACGGCCGATGTGGGTTGGATCACTGGCCACAGCTACATCGTCTACGGCCCCTTGTCGAACGGTGCCACGACGGTGATGTACGAGGGTGCGCCGCGACCGTCCAAGCCCGGTGCCTTCTGGGAGTTGATCCAGAAACACAAGATCTCGATCTTCTACACGGCTCCCACCGCCATCCGGGCGTTCATGAAGAGCGGCCGCTCCGTTCCGGATCAGTTCGACATGAGCAGCCTCCGGCTGCTCGGCACCGTCGGCGAACCGATCAATCCGGAGGCCTGGATGTGGTATCGCGACGTGATTGGAGGCAACCGCTGCCCGATCGTCGACACCTGGTGGCAGACCGAAACCGGCGGGGTGATGATCAGCCCTCTGCCGGGGGCAACGCCCACCAAGCCCGGCTCCGCCACCCTGCCCCTGCCCGGCATTCAGGCCGACATCATCGATGCAGAAGGCAACAGCTGCGGTGCCGATGAAGGCGGGTACCTGGCGGTGCGTGCCCCCTGGCCTGGAATGATGCGCACCGTGCATGGCAACCCCCAACGCTTCCGCGAGAGCTATTGGGAGCACATCCGTCCCGCTGATGGGTCCTACCTCTATTTCGCCGGGGATGGTGCCCGGCGGGATGCCGATGGCTACTTCTGGGTGATGGGTCGCGTCGATGACGTGATCAACGTCTCAGGCCACCGTCTCGGCACGATGGAAATTGAATCAGCCCTGGTCAGTCACCCCGCGGTGGCGGAGGCGGCCGTCGTGGGCCGGCCCGACGATCTCAAGGGCGAAGGCATCGTGGCCTTCGTCACCCTGGAGGCAGGCCGCGAAGGCGATGATGCTCTGGTGAAGGAGTTGCGAGCCCACGTGGGAACGGAAATCGGTCCGATTGCCCGGCCGGATGAGATCCGTTGCAGTGATGCCCTGCCCAAGACCCGTAGCGGCAAGATCATGCGCCGGATCCTGCGGGCTCTGGCGGCGGGTCAGGAAGTCACTGGTGACACCAGCACTCTGGAAGACCGCTCCGTTCTGGATCGTCTCAGGGCTTGACCGCCTTGCCGATGGTTCGGCTCAGCTGACGGATGACCGCCACCCGCCTGGGGTCATCCGCCCAGTCTCCGAGGAAGCTGCGCCGCAGCCCTGCACTGGCCGGGGTGAGGTGATCGCCTGGCAGCTCCAGGGTTGAGCTGGCGTCGGAAGCGCGTTCTCGCAGGGCCTGAATCAGATCGCCGCTTTGATCCAGTTCATCGCGCCCGAAGCGCACCACCAGGTTCCGCTCCTGTTGGTAGTGGCGGCTGATCAAGCGAAGCGTTTCAGCTGGGCTTGGGCTGAACTCGGTTTCCACCCCGAGCCTTGGTGCCAGTTCCCCTAGGAGGGGAATCGAGCGATCGGCGTTGAAGTTGTTGAAGCTCAGGGCCACCAGAGCCCTGCTGCCCCGACCACCATCAGGGGCCAGCAGGTGAAGCTTGCATCCCAGGCTGTGGCCAAGCCGCAGCGGAGCAGAGAGGGGGCCGCAGCGCTCCTCAAGTTGGCGACGCGCTGAGCGGAAAGCGCTCCAGGCATCGCGGGCCTGACGTTGATGATCGAACCCAGGCACATAGGCCCAGGCATGCACCGCCAACCCGTCCGCCGCCAGCTCTTCCAGCAGCCGGCGGTAGCTTATCTGGGGGGTGGCCGCCAGATAGCTGCCACCGATGAATTCCACCAGTCCAGCCGGTTCGGCTGGCCGCAGCTGCCAAATGGAACCCAGCTGTCGCCAGTTGGCCATGCTCAACCGCGCAGCTGATTCAGCACTTGCTGAGCTTCCCGCACGTGGGCTGGGCCATCCAAGAGGTTGCTGAAGGTGTGCCGGATCACCCCTTCGCCATCAACGATGTAGGTGACGCGACCGGGCAGGAGGCCAAGAGCTTTGGGGACTCCCATCTCGCGGCGCAGGGCGTTATTGCGGTCGCAAAGCAGCGGAAACGTGAGGTTGTGGCGGGTGGCGAAACGCCGATGGCTGACGGCGTCATCACCGCTGATGCCCCAGACCTCTGCATCGAGGGCAGCGAAGCTCTCCGCGTTGTCGCGGAAGCTGCAGGCTTCGGCCGTGCACCCCGGGGTGTCGTCCTTGGGATAGAAGAACAGCACCAACCAGCGGCCCTGCACCGAGGCGGGAGTGCGCAGGTCACCGTTCTGATCCTCCAGGCTGAAGGAGGGGAGCCGGTCGCCGATCCCGAGGGCCATCACATTGCAATAAAGAGGTTGAACCCTAGGCAGCAGCCACCTTGCCCGGGGCGGGAGAATCAGGGCTGGGAGGAGTCACTGCGCCATGCCTGAACAGCTCGATTTGCTTGCGGGATTTTCAAGGCCTCAGGCGGAGCCCCAAACAGCGGCAACGCCGTTGCTTGCTCCGCCAGCCGCTGAACCCGAGGCCAAGGCTGATCAGCCCGAGGACTCGCCAAAGGACTCCCCGACCACCCTGCTGATCATCGACACCGAGACCTCCGGTCTGGATCCGCAGCAGGACCAATGCCTTGAGCTGGGCTGCATTTTGTTTGATGTGCCGAGTCGTTCGGTGCTGGCCCAGCAATCGTTTCTTTTGCCGGTGGACTCCAACGCGGCAGAGGCGATTAACCGGATCCCCGCCGCCGTCACCCGCCTGCCCCAGCCCTGGCGGGAGGCGCTGGTGTGGTTTGAGCATCTGCTTGAAGCTGCCGATCTGCTGGTGGCCCATAACGCGGCCTTCGATCGCCAGTGGTTCGGTCTCGGCGTTGTGCCGGCCACCGCAACACCGTGGCTGTGCACCATGGAAGACATCCGCTGGCCGGCGGAGCGTCAGTTGCGTTCGCGGCCGTCGGTGCGGGACCTGGCCCTGGCCTACGGCGTCCCGGTCTGGGCGGCCCACCGCGCCCTCAGCGACTGCATCTACATCGCGGAGGTCTTCGCCCGCTGTAACGACCTGGAGCAGCTGTTGGAACGGGGCTTGGAACCGCGCCAGTTGATGCGTGCCCGGGTGTCGTTCGATGAACGCCATCTGGCCAAGGCAGCGGGTTTCCGCTGGAACGATCCGATCAAGGGAGCCTGGACCCGTCGTTTGAGCGACCGTGAGGTGGCGGAGCTGGAGTTTCCGGTTGCCCCAGTTGAGCTCGAAGCCGATCGCCTCAGCGCCTGACTCTGCGCATTTGCTTCAGCACTCCGAAGGGTCTGGGTGATTTTGCAGAGAGTGCCGCTTGAGGCAGCACGCTGAAGCCATGACGGCTTTTCTGCATCCCCATCAACGCCCCCTTCGCTCCCGCCTGCGCCAGTGGCAGCAGGTGCGCACCTGGGCGCGGTTGATCCGCGAAGCCGAAGCGCTCTGGCATGTGGATGTGCGTGCCCTGCGACGCATGGGGGCGGATGAACTCAGCCAGTTGATTGAGGAGGTTCCCGCCCCCCACCGCAAACGGGTGAACCGCTGGCTGCGCTGTTATGCCGTGGCCACGCGGCTCACCGTCGCCTCCACCGTCGTGCCCACCGTGTAGGCCACCTCTGAGCCTGGATCAACGACGCGGGAGGATGGAGCAAATCACTTAATCGGTTTTGGCACATCGTTCCCTGGCTCTTTCAAGCCTGAGCGTTCTCGCTGTTGGCCTCGCTGCCTGTGGCGGAGGTTCCAGTGTGTCCAGCCTCAATGCGGCGGGGGCCTCCTTCCCCGCCAAGGTCTACCAGAGCTGGTTCGCCGAGCTCGCCGGCTCCGGCGGAATCAAGGTGAACTACCAGGCGGTGGGTTCCGGTTCCGGCCGCAAAGCCTTCATCGATGGCACCGTGGATTTCGCCGCTTCGGACGACCCGATCAAGGAGGCTGATCGCAAGCAGGTAAGCCAAGGTGTGGTTCAAATCCCGATGGTGGGGGGAACGATCGCCTTCGGTTACAACAAACCGGGTTGCGAGCTTCAGCTCACCCAGCAACAGGCTGTGGATGTGGCCATCGGCCGCATCAGCGATTGGAAGGAGCTCGGCTGTGAAGCGGGCACGATCACCTGGGTGCACCGCTCGGACGGTTCCGGCACCACCAAGGCCTTCACCAACTCGCTGCAGACCTTTTCAGCGGATTGGACCCTTGGCAGCGGCAAATCGGTGAAATGGCCGGTGGGCGTGGGTGCCAAGGGCAATTCGGGCGTTGCCGGGGTGATTGACAACCGGGTCGGCGCGATCGGCTACGTGAATCAGTCGTACATCAAGGGGAATGTGAAGGCTGCTGCGCTGCAGAACAAATCCGGGGAATTCCTCACGCCCTCCGTGGAGGCTGGTGCCAAAGCCCTCAACGGCATTGAGCTTGATCAGTATCTGGCGGGCAGCAACCCCAACCCCTCCGCTGCCGGTGCCTACCCCATTGCAACACTCACCTGGGTGTTGGCCTACGCCGAGGGCAATGGCGCCAAGGCTGAAGCTGTGAGGAACGTCTTGAACTACATGCTGGACGATTCCACCCAGGAGGGTGCCGCGGCCCTGGGCTTTGTACCTCTCCGGGGCAGCATCCTTGAAAAATCCCGCACTGCGGTGGCAGGCATTCAGCCTTGAATGCGAACCCTCGATGGGTGAACGACATGCCCTGGTTTGGATGGCCAAACCGGGGTTTTTTGATGGTTTTTGAAGGATCTCCATGAGCTTTAACCGTTGTTAACGGGGCTTTAACGACACTCTGTTGGACCTCCGATTAGGTGTGAATTGCAACTGTCCTCTTTCTGGTTGTGACTCGTTTCGCCCAAAAGGCTCTCCTCCTTTCCTCCGTTCTGGCCCTTGGCGCCAGCATGTCGGCTTCTGCCGCTGAACGGCTCAATGGCGCAGGTGCCTCTTTCCCTGCCAAGATCTATCAGCGTTGGTTCGCCGACCTGGCCAAGGCAGGTGGCCCTCAGGTCAACTACCAGGCCGTGGGTTCCGGTTCCGGCCGTAAAGCCTTCATCGACCAGACCGTGAACTTCGGTGCATCGGATGATCCGATGAAGAAGACGGACATGGCCAAGGTCACCCGTGGTGTGGTTCAGATCCCGATGGTGGGTGGCACCATTTCCTTCGGCTACAACAAGCCCGGTTGCAATCTGAAGCTCACCCAGGAGCGGGCCGTTCAGGTCGCCATGGGCATGATCAAGGATTGGAAGGAGCTCGGCTGCAAGCCCGGCACCCTCACCTGGGTGCACCGTTCCGATGGCTCTGGTACCACCAAGGCCTTCACCAACTCCATGCAGGCCTTCTCCAAGACCTGGACCCTCGGCACCGGTAAATCCGTGAAGTGGCCCGCAGGCGTTGGCGCCAAGGGCAACTCCGGTGTGGCTGGCCTGATCCAGAACCGTGAAGGCGCGATCGGTTACGTGAACCAGTCGTACATCAAGGGCAAGGTGGTTGCCGCAGCGCTCCAGAACAAGTCCGGTGAGTTCCTCAAGCCCTCTGTGGCTGCTGGTGCCAAGGCCCTCAATGGCATCAGCCTGGACAAGGACCTGGCTGGCAAGAACCCCAACCCCACCGCCAAGGGTGCATACCCCATCGCAACCCTCACCTGGGTTCTGGCGTACAAAACCGGCAACGGAGACAACGCCAAGGTGGTTCAGGACGCCTTCAACTACATGCTGAGCGACGCTGCTCAGAACAAGGCTCCTTCCCTGGGCTTCGTTCCCCTCAAGGGCGACATCCTGGCCAAGTCCAAGGCCGCTGTGAACAAGATCGGCAAGTGATCTTGGCTTGAATTGGTTTTTCAAAACCAAGCATCAAAGGGCCCCTCAGGGCCCTTTTTTTATGGGCTGAATGATTCGAATGGCGATCAGTGTTAGAGCCTTCTTAACCGAATCTCCCCCGAATCTCTCCCAGCTCTTTGTTGGGAATCGATGTTGTCCTCAATACAGTTTTTCTGGATTCACGGGATTCCAAATGCTTGCCACTCCGTCGGCTGATCTGAGTTCAACAGCGCTGGGTTTCAAGTCGTTTCTTGAAAGCAGCTACGACAATCGCAATGTTGTTCATGTCACCGCGGGAAGTTTCATTCCTCTGCTGAAGAACAGTGTTTGGTTTTTGGTGCGCGGCATGGTGAAGCTCGGGGCGCTGTCGGTGCATGGCGACGAGCTGGTGCTTGGCCTGGTGGGTCCCAACGAACCCTTCGGTGCCGCATTCACCAATGTGGAGGCCTATGAGGCTGTAGCGCTCACCGATTGCGATCTGCTCTGCTGCAATCTGGCGGAGCTCGAGCAGTCTCCTCAGTTAGCGCTTGGTTTGGTCAAGGCCATGGCCGCCCGCTACCGCCAGGCGGAGTCGCTCCTGGCCCTGCTGGGGCTGCGTCGCGTTGAAGAACGGGTCCGAGGCTTTTTGGAGCTGCTCGCCAAGGACTTTGGCGAACCCTGTGAGGCCGGGTTGCGGCTCAACCTTCGCCTGACCCATCAGGAGATTGCCAGTGCCCTGAGCACCACACGGGTGACCGTGACCCGCGTGTTGGGGCAGTTGCGGGATGAAGGCTGGCTTCAGATTGATGCCTCCAGGCATCTGGTGGTGACCGGCGCTGGCCGCCGCTGAAGGCAAAAAAAAGAGCCGGCGAAACCGCCGGCTCAATCCCTGAAGTGTCGATGTTCAGGTGGGGAAACAAGACGGTTGAATCGGAGCGGCGGGATTTGAACCCACGACCCCCACTACCCCAAAGTGGTGCGCTACCAAGCTGCGCCACGCCCCGTCAGATTTAAGTTATCACAGTGCATCCCGGCGTCTGAGTCGCCTGAGCAACCGAGTGGTGAGCTGGTCTCTCGTTGCGGATCCGTAGTGGTACAGCCGCAGTTCTGCGGCGGCCTGGCGAAGCTCAGCCAGGGTCATCGCCGCCAGACGCAGCTCGGGCAGGGTGCGCCAGGCTCTCGAGCGCATTGGGAGTGAGGCAGGGCCATTGGCCTGGCCCAGATTCAGGGTTCCATCCGCCAGCCATTCGGGGATGAGCACCACCAGAACGGCGATCAAGCCGTAGAGCTCCACCAGCCCCCTCGGAAGGGGATGCAGTTGACGCTGTTCGGATGGATCAGGCCGTTCACTCACTGCAGAACGGAGGCGTCCTTCTTCACCCACGATCGCACCAACAGGAAGCGTGCCCGCTGGCTGGTGGTCAGATTGCCAAAGGTGTTGCTTTGGGTTGGGGGGTCTCCCGCCACAGCATCGGAGCTTGCTGCTCTCGGTTGTGGGAGACACTGCCGAGGATCAGGCCCAGTACCAAAATCAAGGTGAGGGAAATCGCCAGGATCACCTGCCGATCAGACCAGGGCTCGGGCATGACATGGGTCGAGACCGTCCTCATCTTGGCCGAATCAGCCCAGGGCGATCGGGCTGTTGTCGGATCGAAGCACGCAGTGGCTGATGGACCAGTCGTACTTGTCCCAGACCTGCTTCGGGAGTTTGTAGTTCGATCCCTCGAAGTCACCAAGCAGCGTCTGGGTTGGCATGGCGGAGCAGTAGGGACGGCTGCCGGGTTTGGCGAGGTACTGCTGGTGATAGTCCTCGGCGAAATAGAAGGTCTGGTCCGCCAGAATTTCGGTGGTGATGGCCCCGTAGCCCTTGGCCGAGAGGGCGACTTGATAGGCATCCCGGCTGGCCAGGGCCAGTTGCAGATGCTCTGGATTGAACGTGTAGATGGCTGATCGGTATTGACTGCCGGTGTCGTTGCCTTGCCTGTTGCCCTGGGTGGGGTCGTGGCACTCCCAGAACAGTTTCAGCAGGTCGCTGAAGTCGAGGGCGGGTCGGCTCCACACCACGCGCACCACTTCCGTGTGCCCGGTTCTGCCGGAGCAGACCTCGTTGTAGGAGGGGTTCTCGGTTTGCCCCCCCGCATAGCCCACGGCCGTGCTCACCACCCCAGGCAGTCGCCAAAAGCCCTTTTCAGCACCCCAGAAGCACCCACAGGCAAAGATTGCTTCCTCCTGGTCCGCCATCAGTGGGGCCTTCAGCGGCGTTCCCAACACGGCGTGCGTTGCAGGTGCAGAGGATTCGGCGCCGCCGCGGGGAGACAGCCAGGAAGGAAGCATGTTGGTTGCGTCGGTCCGCAAAGCTTAGGCAGCGGATTCAGCACAGTGATGCTGCCGCGTCGAGGGCAATCAGTGAACTTTCAGTGATGGCCCCCCAAGTGAGGGATACAAATGAACAAGTCAAATCTTGTCTTGAAGGTTGGTTCTTCTTTGAACAATGTTCTGCAGAAAGGTGTTGATTGTTTGTCAGCGGTTTTCAGCCTGAATGGCGCTGTCGCTGGGCCGTCTCGAAGCGACTCTGCGGGTCAGGCGTATTTGACTGTTGACACCATTGAGAATGTCATCAGGGGTGGAGGAGATTGTGCCGATGGCAGGGTCATGGCAAGAAAACAAGACGAATTGGATGGACCAATCAATTGCAAGCCATTGATTGATGGCCTGTTGATTAAGGAAGCTGTTTCTCAGAAACAAAAACAGGTGGTTCATTTCGTTGAACCAGAAACCGCGCCTGCACCCGGGGCTGTCTGCCCTCAATCGCGGGGCAAGATTGAACCAGCTCATGCTGGTGGCCGACCAAGGGAAAGTTGTCTCGTCCTGTGGAACCTCCACCATACGAATTTCAATCAGCAGGTAATTCCTGCTTCCGAGGCCTTAGAGCAACCGGTCCGGACGTGTTCGTATGAGCTCATTTCTTGTTGCCGAGAATGCTCAGGACGCGTTGGCATCCCCCTCAACTGGGTTGAGCTGGATGTGATTCAGCAGCGTTGTGACAAAGGCGAAAAGCAGAAACGGCAGGCTGAGAACCAGAATCAGCCCAACCCCTACCAGGGCAAACAGCGGACGTGACGATCCCATCAGGGCGAGGCCAGCGGCCAGGCTTACAAAAATGACGGCCATCCAGGCCAGCACCTGTCCGTAGATATCTCCAAAGGTGAGCGTGCAGCGCACCGCAAAGGGGGATCCGCTGGTCATGGGACAAGTCGTTGCTTCTTTAGCTAAGCCACGGACTCAGGGATTGTCAGAAACAGCCCTGAGATTCTTCAGGAAGCCAACGCATCCAGTTGTTGCGACGCTTGCTGACGCTCCCAAAGCCGTTTGTAAATACCCGTCTGCTGAATCAAGGTGTTGTGGTGTCCCTGTTGAACGATGCGTCCGTTCTCCATCACCAGGATGCGATCACAGGCCGCTGCGGCTGAAAGCTGATGGCTGATCATCACGATGGTCCGGTCATCCTGAGCTCGGATCGAATCCAGAATCGCCGCAGCTGTGTTGTTGTCAACGCTGGCCAAGGCGTCGTCGAGGACCAACACCGGCGCCGACATCAGCAGAGCCCGGCCCAGGGCTGTGCGTTGACGCTGACCACCACTCAAGGTGATGCCGCGTTCGCCAACTATGGTTCCGAAACCATCGGGGAATCCCTTCACGTCATCAGCCAGGCGGGCTTGCTCTGCCGCCAGTTCAACCCGCTGATCACTGGCGTCAGGGTCGCCATAGCGCAGGTTGTCCGCCAGGGTGCTGGTGAACAGAAAGCCCTCCTGGGGAACGATCGCCACGTCACGGCGCAACCTCTTCAGAGGCATCTGGGTGACATCCACGCCATCCAGGAACAGTTGTCCCAGTTCCAGTGGAACCATCCGACCGAAGGCCCGAGCCAGGGTTGTCTTGCCGCAGCCCACGGCCCCTACAACAGCCACCAACTCCCCAGGCTCGATGCAGAAGCTCAGGCCATTGAGGGTTTTCTGCTCCGCGCCCTGGTACTGGACCGTCAGCCCGCGGGCTTCAAAACGCCCCCGGTGTTCGGTCGATGGCTGGGGCTGAGCATCAGAGAGATCCGGGTCTTTGATCTTTGGTTCCCGTTTCAGTAACTCCTCCACCCGCTCGAGGCTCACCTGGCCGGTCTGGAAGGTGTTGAGCGTGAACCCCAGCAGTGCCGTTGGGAAGACGAGCTGCTCCACGTAAAGGATCAAGGCCACCAGTCCTCCAATGCTCAGACGACCGGCTTCGAGCTGACCGCTGCCGATGGCCAGCAGCAAAAGAACCGAGAGGGAGGAAATGCCCTGCAGCAGCGGGAACAGGGTGCTTTGTGTTCTCGCTAGTTGAATGGCACTGTCGCGGTAGCGGCGGTTTCGTGTGGCAAAGGCCTGCTGTTCTGCTCCCTCCTGGCCGTAGATCTTGATGGCCCCGATTCCCGAGAGATCCTCCTGAATCAGGTTGCTGAGGGCGGAGAGTTCTTCCTGCTGCGCGCGCTTCTGACGCATCATGCGCCCACCGAACAGGCGCACTGTGCTGAGCATCACGGGGTAGAGCCCGACGGCGGCCAGGGTCAGCCACGGATCGATGGCCAACATCGCGGGCAGCGTCAGCGCATAGGCCAGCAGCGTGTTGGTCAGGCTGAGAATCGCGAATCCGAGCAGGCGCCGGATGTTTTCCACATCGCTGGTGGCGCGACTGATCACTTCACCGCTGCCCTTGCTCTGAATCCAATCGGGTTCCTGGCGGAGCATGTGCTCGAACAGGCGCTGACGCAGATCCACCTCCACCTGCCGACCCACGCCGAAGATGAGTTGTCGCGAGGCCAGCCGGATCACCCCCATGGTGCTGGCGAGCAGCACAACCCATCCCGCCTGGCGCAGGACTCCGGCGTAACTGAATCCCTCCTGCAGCTCGTCCACAACGCTGCGCACTTCCATCGGGATCGTGACCCGCAGAACGTTGACCACCACCAGGGCGATGGCTCCCAGCAGCACCGTGCGGCGGTGGGGACGCAGATAGCGGCCGATCAGATCGAGACGAAGGGCGGCCATGCGAGCTCGTGGGTCCCGTTGGCAGGCCAACCTAGGCATCCGGCTTCAACGGCTGGTTGTTGGCTGGTCGTTATCCGTTGATTTGGGGGATAGTGGGACTGTCCCCATCACCCGGCCCGGCGTGCCTCGCACCCCGGGTTTTTTACTGGCAGCTCCCCTCCATGTCTTCAGACCCGCGTTCCTGGTCCGGTTGCTTGGACCATCTGCTGCAGGGCAACAACCTCAGCTCCGATGAGGCCACTGCTCTCATGCGTGCCTGGCTGGCCGAAGAGCTCGAGCCCGTGCAGACCGGGGCGTTCTTGGCTGGACTGCGGGCCAAGGGGATGGTGGCCGATGAGCTGGCGGCCATGGCGGCTGTCCTGCGCGAGGCCTGCCCCCTTCCCTGCCCCCGGCCCGATCTGGCCATGGTCGACACCTGCGGCACCGGTGGTGATGGTGCCGACACCTTCAACATCTCCACGGCGGTCGCCTTTACCGCCGCCGCCTGCGGGGTCAATGTGGCCAAGCACGGCAACCGCAGCGCCAGCGGCAAAGTGGGTTCAGCCGACGTGCTCGAGGGCCTCGGCCTCAACCTCAAGGCACCGTTGAACAAGGTGGTCGACGCTTTGCCGGGAACCGGTGTCACCTTCCTGTTCGCTCCCGCTTGGCATCCAGCTCTTGTGAATCTGGCGCCGCTGCGACGCAGCCTGGGGGTCCGCACGGTGTTCAACCTGTTGGGTCCTCTGGTCAATCCGCTGCAGCCCCAAGCCCAGGTTCTTGGCGTGGCGCGTCCGGAACTTCTTGACCCCATGGCGGGCGCTCTGCAGCACTTGGGCTTGAGCCGTGCCGTGGTGGTTTATGGCGCTGGAGGTCTCGATGAGGCGTCCTTGGCGGGGCCCAATGCCTTGCGTCTGATCGAATCCGGGGGCATCACCACAAAGGAGGTTTCCCCTGACGATCTGGGCCTCACTCGTGCTGGTCTCGATCAGCTGCGCGGTGGTGACTGCGCGGTGAATCAGCAGATCCTTCAGAACGTTCTGCAGGGGCAGGGATCCCTGGCGCAGACGGAGGTTGTGGCCTTCAACACAGCACTTGTGCTCTGGGCTGCCGGGCTTCAAAGCGATCTGCCGGCTGCTGTTGCTCATGCTCAGGCTGTTCTCAATGAGGGCAAGGCCTGGGACAAGCTTGTGGCTCTGCGGGATGCCCTGTCCGACGGAGATGGAGAATGAGTGACTGATGACCTGCGGCGGCCCTTCGATGCCCGATTCCCCATCAGACAAGGCTTATCTCGTCCTTGCCGATGGCACGGTTCTTACCGGTGTCGGCTTCGGCCATCGCGGCACCACCATCGGTGAGGTGGTGTTCAACACCGGCATGACCGGTTACCAGGAGGTGCTGACAGACCCCTCCTACGCCGGGCAGCTGGTTAGCTTCACCTATCCCGAACTCGGCAACACCGGGGTGAATGCTGACGATCAAGAAGCTGATCGCCCCCATGCCCGTGGCGTGATTGCCCGCCAGCTGGCTCCAGTTCCCAGCAACTGGCGCTGTGAACAGTCCCTTGAGAGCTGGATGCAGACCCACCAGCTGGTGGGCATCAGCGGTTTGGACACCCGTGCCCTGGTGCGTCACCTGCGTGAGGTGGGGGCCATGAATGGCGTGATCAGCAGTGACGGCCAGACCCCGGCGCAGTTGCTTGAGCTCCTGAAGCAGGCCCCGTCGATGCAGGGGTTGAACCTGGCGGACCGCGTCACAACCCGTGAGCCCTATCAGTGGAATCAGGCCTGCAGTGTTGGCTTCGATCAGCGTTTGCAGCGCCGCAGCGACGCGCCCTTCCGCGTTGTCGCCATCGATTTCGGCATCAAGCGCGCCATCCTCGATCGATTGGTCGCCCATGGTTGTGACGTCACGGTTCTGCCGGCAGACACGGATCTGGAGACGGTTCGTTCCCATCGCCCGGATGGCGTCTTCCTGTCCAACGGCCCTGGCGACCCGGCAGCGGTGACCCATGGGATTGCCCTGGCCAAGCTGTTGCTGGAGGAATCCGATCTACCCCTGTTCGGCATCTGTCTGGGCCATCAGATCCTTGGCCTGGCCCTGGGCGGAGAGACGTTCAAGCTGTCCTATGGCCACCGCGGCTTGAACCATCCCTGTGGCACCACAGGCCAGGTTGAAATCACCAGTCAGAACCACGGCTTTGCCCTCTCCGCTGATTCTCTTGATTCAGACGTCATCGACGTCACCCATTTCAATCTGAACGACCGCACCGTGGCAGCGATCGCCCACCGTCAAAAGCCGGTGTTCGGGGTGCAGTACCACCCAGAAGCGAGTCCGGGCCCCCATGACGCCGACCATCATTTCTCCCGCTTTGTGACGCTGATGGCCGATCGCCGTTGATGAGGTGGTAGCCAACGCTCAGCATCACTACACTTCGTGCCGATGATGCCTGGGGGGCTTGATCCCATCAGCGAACTGCAGCGACTGACCGTCTCTCTCCGGGGCGGATTCGAACAGAAAGACGGCTGTTTGGTGTTTCATTTCACCGGTCAGCTGGATGCCTACTCCGAGAAGCAGTTCATGGAGTACGTGGGTGATGTTTTGAAGGCCAACAAGCTTCCGTCTGTTCTCGATCTCAGCAAGATCGATTTTCTCGATTCATCCGGCCTTGGGGCGCTGGTTCAGCTGGCCAAGCAATGCACGGATGCCAAACGATCGTTTCTTTTGGTGGGCAACACCAGGGTGACGCAGACGATCAAGTTGGTGCGTCTTGAGGAGTTCCTTCATCTGGTGGAGGATCTGCCCACAGCCCTCAACCAGTTGGCCGCTTGAACGATTGGATTAGAAGCCAGTCTCCCCGGGATATCAACGAACAGCTGGGTCCATTGCAGCTGGCTTGGATTGGTGATGCTGTGTGGGAGCTGCATCAAAGGCTCCGCCATGGGTCGAGGCCAGGACGTTCTGACGACCTGCATCGCGCCGTTGTGGCTGATGTTCGTGCTGACGCCCAGTCCCGTTTGTTGAGCTGGCTGGAAGAACGCGAGCTCCTCTGTTCAGAAGAACTCGATCTGGTGCGGCGAGGTCGCAACAGTGCCGGGCGGGGGCCACGGCGCGCAGACGCTGCTGTTTATGGAAGGGCCACAGGGTTTGAGACAATGGTGGGCTGGCTGTTTCTGAACAATCCAGCCCGGCTTGCGGAGCTCTTCGATCACTTGGAGCAAGCCGGATCCAACCCATAACGTTGCCTCGCACACCATGAGCCCTCGCTTTGAACGCCGCTCCAGCGGCCCATCCCGCGATGGCCGTTCGGGGCCTGGTGGCAGTGGACGACCGGCAGGGGGGCGCTCGTCGATGGGCCGTTCCGGCAATGGTCGCCCCATGCCGGGCAACCGCCGTTCTGACGGCGGTCGCTCCCCTTATGCCAAGCCTGGGCGTGATGGCGGCGGTTATCGCGAACGACGCGCTCCACGGGATGGAGAGTGGGACCAGTCGCGAGGTGGCGATCGACCCGGCAATCGGTTTGGTGAGCGCTCTGGTGATCGACCCGGTTATCGGTTCAAGGAGCGGTCTGGTGAGCGTTTCGGTGATCGCGCCGCTGATCGATCCGGTGATCGAACTGGAGAACGTTTCGGTGATCGCCCGAAAGAGCGTTTCGGCAACCGCTCCCGTTCCTTCGACCGAGATCAGAACGCCCCCCGCTCGGGCTATCAAAACGAACGCTCAGGGCCTGGACGTTTTCGCGATCGCAACGATCGGTTCGGCGACCGCCGTCGCTCCGGGGATGAACGGCGCCAACCGTCCCAGCGCCCCAGATCCCGCTTCGACGAGGCTCGTCCTCAGCGGCCGGATGCAGCCCCGGAGGCTGCAGCGGCCACCCCGCCAGCGGACGATCTGATCTGGGGGCGTCATGCCACCCAAGCCGCGTTGGAGGCTGGACGCCCAATCCATCGCATCTGGTGCACTGCCGAGATGCGCAGTGCCTCCAAATTCCTCCAGCTCCTGCGCGATGCCAAGGCCTCGGGCGTTCTCGTGGAAGAGGTGACCTGGGCCCGGTTGGGACAGATCACAGGTGGGTCCGTTCACCAGGGCATCGCCCTGCAGACGGCGGCGGCGGAAACCCTTGATCTCGACAGCCTCATCGAGGGCTGCTCGGATCTGGGGGAACCCCCCCTGTTAGTGGCCCTGGACGGTGTCACCGACCCCCACAACCTCGGGGCGGTTGTTCGCTCCGCTGAAGCCATGGGAGCCCATGGCGTGGTGATCCCCCAGCGCCGCAGTGCTGGCTTGACCGGTTCCGCCGCCAAGGTGGCCGCCGGAGCCCTGGAACACCTGCCGGTGGCACGCGTGGTCAACCTCAATCGCTCCCTGGAAAAGCTCAAAGACTCCGGCTACAGGGTGGTGGGCCTTGCCGCTGAAGGGGATGTGACCCTCACCGATGTCGACCTCAGTGGGCCGATGGTTCTGGTCACCGGATCCGAGGACCAGGGCCTGTCGCTGATGACCCGGCGCCATTGCGACCAGTTGGTTCGCATCCCGCTGCGGGGCATCACACCGAGCCTGAATGCCTCCGTCGCCACAGCCCTGTGCGTCTATGAAGTGGCACGGCGCAACTGGATGAAGGACATTCACGGCCAGGCACCGTCGCCGCCGATTCGGAGGCCCAAACTTGCCGGTGCTGAATCGCCTGTTGTGGCTGAACAACCTGTTTCGCCTGAACAGCCTGCTACGCCCGAACAGCCTGAAGCTCCTGTGGAAAAGGCTCCGGAACAGCGGATTGACCTGGATCTGAATCCATCGCAGCCGGATGCTGCCTTGCCGTTCGATCAGAACATCCAGCTATCTCCCTGAAAACAGCGCGGTTGACCAAGATCTCGGGGCACAATGCCCCGAGGTCTTGTTCCTCCCATGAGTCCCCTGATTCGGCCGCTGCGCAGCCTTGCCAATGGCTTTGGAGTCGCTTGGTGGGCTCGCGTTCAGACGTCTGGCCCTGATGTGACCTACTGGTTCGGTCCTTTCATCACCCGCAAGGGGCTGGAGAGCCAGCTCAGTGCCTTCCTGGACGACGTCAAGTCGGAGCAACCCCAGTCGATCAGCCATTCCCTGCTGCGGACCCGGCGCTCCGAGCCCCTCACCATCTCGGCTGAGGGCTGATCCTGCGGCTGATAGCGTCCTTGCTGCAATGGATCGCAGGGACATGACGATCAGCGCGTGGCGTCAGCAACTGCAAAGCGGCGAGGTTTCCTCCCGCGAGCTCGTTGATCAGCACCTCAAGCGGCTCGAAAGTTCTGAGCCTTCGCTGAACGCTTTTGTTGAAGTCACGGCCGATCAGGCCCGTGCTGAGGCGTCCCGCATCGATGAAGCCCGGG
This sequence comes from Synechococcus sp. MU1651, assembly GCF_023630635.1. Lineage (NCBI taxonomy): Bacteria > Bacillati > Cyanobacteriota > Cyanophyceae > Synechococcales > Synechococcaceae > Synechococcus > Synechococcus sp. MU1651. The sequence continues at coordinate 450,715 of NZ_JAKUHJ010000001.1, read as the reverse complement.
CCGCCGGAGAGACGCTTGGCCCCCTGGCGGGATTGCCACTGGCCATCAAGGACAACCTCTGCACCAAAGGTGTTCGCACCACCTGTTCCAGCCGCATGCTTGAGCAGTTCGTGCCGCCCTACGAATCCACGGTCACCGAGCGGCTCTGGCAGGCCGGTGGTGTGTTGGTGGGCAAGACAAATCTGGATGAGTTCGCCATGGGTGGCTCAACCGAAACGTCCGCGTTCGGGGCCACACAGAACCCCTGGAACACCGCCCATGTGCCGGGTGGAAGCTCCGGTGGCAGTGCAGCGGCCGTCGCCGCTGGCAGTTGCGTCGCTTCGCTTGGTTCCGACACCGGTGGCTCCATCCGCCAACCGGCGTCGTTCTGTGGTGTGGTGGGCCTCAAGCCCACCTACGGCCGCGTCAGCCGTTGGGGCCTGGTGGCCTTCGCCAGCTCTCTGGATCAGGTGGGTCCCTTCGCCGGCAGCGTTGCTGATGTGGCCGAACTGCTCCAGGTGATCGCCGGGCCCGACCCCCGCGATTCCACCTGCCTTGATGCAGAGGTTCCCGATTTCAGCGCCGGCCTCAACCAGTCCATCAAGGGCCTGAAGGTGGGGGTGATCAAGGAGTGCTTCGATGCCGAAGGCCTCGATCCCGAGGTGAAGGCATCGGTGCAGGCCTCTGCTGCCCAGCTCGAAGCTCTCGGTGCTGAACTGGTGGAGGTGAGCTGCCCCCGGTTCAACGATGGCATCGCCACCTACTACGTGATCGCACCATCGGAGGCGTCGGCCAACCTGGCGCGGTACGACGGTGTCAAATACGGCTTCCGTGCCGAAGACGCCGAGAGCCTTGCCGCGATGACGGCGCGAAGCCGTGCTGAAGGATTCGGCGCTGAGGTGCAACGGCGAATCCTGATTGGCACCTACGCCCTGTCCGCCGGATATGTCGATGCCTATTACAAAAAGGCGCAGCAGGTGCGCACCCTGATCCGGCGGGATTTTGATGCGGCCTTCCTGAGTGTTGATGTGCTGCTGACGCCAACAGCGCCGTCCACCGCCTTCAAGGCTGGCGCCCACGCCGACGACCCGCTGGCGATGTATCTGGCTGACCTGCTGACCATTCCGGTCAACCTTGCTGGACTTCCGGCCATCAGTGTTCCCTGTGGATTCAGCGCGGCGGGTCTGCCGATCGGGATGCAGCTGATCGGCAACGTGTTGGATGAACCGCGTCTGCTTCAGGTGGCGCATCAGTACGAGCAGGCCGCTCAGGTGTTTGCGTCACGCCCGGAAGCTGCACTGGTTCCCTGATCTGCGCCACATATGGGGGGTTGTGTTCCCCCTGAACGCTGGATCTTGCGTAGGGTCCTAGTCTGACTCCATGGCTTTCGTTCCTCTCCACAACCACAGCGACTACAGCCTTCTGGACGGTGCGTCGCAGTTGCCGGCCATGGTGGAGCGGGCGAAGCAGCTGGGCATGCCTGCCATCGCCCTGACGGATCACGGCGTGATGTACGGCGCGATTGAGCTGCTGAAGCTCTGTCAGGGTTCAGATCTCAAGCCGATCATCGGCAATGAGATGTATGTGATCAATGGGTCCATTGACGACCCACAACCCAAGAAAGAGAAGAGATATCACCTGGTGGTGCTGGCGAAAAACGCCACCGGTTACCGCAATCTGGTGAAGCTCACCAGCATCAGCCACCTGCGGGGGATGCGGGGACGCGGGATCTTCTCCCGTGCCTGCATCGACAAGGAACTGCTGAAGCAACACAGCGAAGGCCTGATCATCGCCACGGCGTGCCTCGGCGGTGAGATCTCCCAGGCGATTCTGCGGGGTCGCCCCGATGTGGCTCGCAAGGTGGCGGCTTGGTATCAGGAGGTGTTCGGCGACGACTACTACCTCGAGATCCAGGATCACGGATCCCCGGAAGATCGGATCGTCAACGTTGAGATCGTCAAAATTGCCAAGGAGCTCGGCATTCAGATCGTTGCCACCAACGATGCCCACTACCTGAGCAAGCAGGACGTTGAAGCCCACGATGCCTTGCTTTGCGTGCTCACCGGCAAGCTGATCACCGATGAGAAGCGGCTGCGTTACACCGGCACCGAATACATCAAAACCGAAGAGGAGATGGGCCTTCTCTTCAAGGATCACCTCGAGCCTGAGGTGGTTCAAGAGGCGATCGCCAACACCGTCAAGGTGGCCGAGAAGGTGGAGCCTTACGACATTCTTGGGCGCTATCAAATGCCCCGCTTCCCGATTCCCGAGGGTCATACCCCCGTCAGCTACCTGAGGGAAGTGACCGAGCAGGGATTGCGGGATCGGCTCGAGCTCAGCCCTGATGCTGCCTTGCCCGACGACTATGCCGAGCGCATGGCCCATGAGCTCAAGATTATGGAGCAGATGGGATTTCCCACTTACTTCCTGGTGGTCTGGGATTACATCCGTTTTGCCCGGGAACAGAACATTCCCGTCGGTCCGGGTCGTGGCTCCGCCGCAGGGTCGCTCGTCGCGTACTGCCTGGGGATCACCAACATCGATCCGATCACCAACTGCCTGCTGTTCGAGCGCTTCCTCAATCCGGAACGCAAGTCGATGCCTGATATCGACACCGACTTCTGCATCGAGCGTCGTGGTGAGGTGATCGACTACGTCACCGAACGCTACGGCGAGGACAAGGTGGCGCAGATCATCACCTTCAACCGGATGACCTCCAAGGCGGTTTTGAAGGATGTGGCCCGGGTGCTCGACATCCCCTACGGGGATGCCGACCGTCTGGCGAAGCTGATCCCGGTGGTTCGCGGCAAGCCCGCCAAGCTCAAGGCGATGATCGGCGAGGAATCACCCAACCCCGAGTTCCGCGAGAAGTACGAGGCGGATCCAACGGTGAAGCGTTGGGTGGACATGGCAATGCGGATTGAAGGCACCAACAAAACCTTCGGTGTTCACGCAGCTGGTGTGGTTATCGCCGCTGATCCCCTCGACGAACTGGTGCCGTTGCAGCGCAACAACGATGGTCAGGTGATCACGCAGTACTTCATGGAAGACGTGGAATCCATGGGTCTGTTGAAGATGGATTTTCTGGGGTTGAAGAACCTCACGATGATCGAAAAGACCCTCGAACTGGTGGAGGTGAGCAGTGGCACCCGTGTCGATCCCGACAAATTGCCGCCCCAGGATGAAGAGACCTTTGCCCTTCTGGCGAGAGGTGATCTGGAGGGGATCTTCCAGTTGGAATCCAGCGGAATGCGGCAGATCGTGCGTGATCTCAAGCCGTCATCCCTGGAAGACATCTCCTCGATCCTTGCCCTCTACAGACCGGGGCCTCTCGATGCTGGCCTGATTCCCAAATTCATCAACCGCAAGCACGGCCGGGAGGCGATCGATTTCGCCCACGCGATTCTTGAGCCGATCCTGTCCGAAACCTACGGGATCATGGTGTACCAGGAACAGATCATGCGGATCGCGCAGGATCTGGCCGGTTACTCCTTGGGTCAGGCCGATCTGCTCCGGCGGGCGATGGGCAAGAAAAAAGTGTCCGAGATGCAGAAGCACCGCGGCATCTTCGTTCAGGGTGCTGGAGAGCGCGGCGTTGATGAAAAGGTCGCCGACGAACTGTTCGATCAGATGGTTCTCTTTGCTGAATACTGCTTCAACAAGAGCCATTCCACGGCCTATGGTGCCGTTACTTACCAGACGGCTTACCTAAAAGCGCACTACCCGGTCGCTTACATGGCGGCTCTGCTCACGGTGAACGCCGGAGCTGCCGACAAAGTGCAGCGCTACATCTCCAATTGCAATGCGATGGGGATAGAGGTGATGCCCCCGGATGTGAATGCCTCGCTCACCGATTTCACCCCCAATGGCGATCGGATCCTGTTCGGCCTTTCCGCCGTTCGCAACCTTGGTGATGGTGCGATCCGTCAATTGATCGCTGCCCGCGATAGCGATGGGCCTTTCCGTTCCCTGGCGGACCTCTGTGATCGGATCCCGTCCTCGGTGCTCAACCGCCGTGGTCTGGAGTCGTTGATTCATTGCGGCGCCCTGGATGCCATGGATCCGCAGGCCAACCGTGCTCAGTTGATGGCAGATCTTGATCTGCTGCTCGAATGGGCCTCCTCACGGGCCAAAGACCGAGACAGCGGCCAGGGCAACCTCTTTGATCTGATGTCTCCTGCCGCCGATGCTGATGGGCCGGCGGATCTCAGCCATGCACCCAAGGCGGCGCCGGTGCCGGACTATCCCCCAACCGAAAAGCTTCGTCTCGAAAAAGATCTGGTGGGCTTTTACCTCTCCGATCACCCACTCAAACAGCTCACACCCTCGTCGAAGTTGCTGGCCCCCATCGGTCTGGGTTCCCTGGAGGAACAGCCCGACAAAGCCAAGGTGAGTGCGATTGCGATGGTGGCTGAACTGCGCCAGGTCACCACCCGTAAGGGCGATCGCATGGCGATCCTGCAGCTCGAGGATCTCACCGGAAGTTGCGAAGCGGTGGTGTTTCCCAAGAGCTACGCGCGCCTTGCAGATCACCTGATGGCTGAAGCCCGCCTCTTGGTGTGGGCTGGAGTTGATCGCCGTGACGAGCGCGTGCAGCTGATCATCGACGACTGCCGTGCCGTTGATGAGCTTAATCTGCTGCTGGTTCAGCTCCCCTCCGATCAGGCCAGCGACATTGCTATTCAGCACAAGCTGCGGGAATGCCTGAACCAACATCGCCCTGAGCGGGATGAGCTGGGCGTGAAGGTGCCTGTGGTCGCCGAGGTGTGCCACGGCGACAGCGTTCGCTATGTGCGATTCGGTTCGCAGTTCTGCGTCAAAGACGTTGATGCAGCGATCGCTTCACTGCGCACCCAGTCCTTTGAAGCCCGGTGCAGCGACCGTCTGGTGCTCACCTGATCAGGAGGGCCTGATCAAAACAAAAAGTTGATCAGGACTTCGATTGCTTTTGTTGCTGCTTCTGGGCCCGGATCGACTCTTTCATCCGCTGAATGTTCGGCTTGAAGTTCTCGAAGCCGAGCAGAGAACCCGGTTCGGGATCCCAGCTGGCGGTCAACACGCCAACGCTGAGGCCCACCAGGCCAAGGAGGAAAAACAGGCCGGAGCCCGTCAGCGTGAGCCCTGGAGCGATATCGGCGATGCCACGGGTGACGACGAAATAACTGCCAACAAAAACTCCCATCCCAGCGAGGGACGGGAGTCCTGTGAACACAGCAACCCGGCGAGCCATCCGATCGGCCACGTAGCGAGGAATGGCTTCCTGCCGAGGCGTCCCTGAAGCAGGCTTGCTTCCCTTCCCAGACCCTTTGGGCTCAAAGGGGAGGGCGTTGCGTTGCTCAGGCATGGGGGACGTCGATCAGCCGCGGATACCCAGTTTGGCGATCGTGTCGGCGTAGCGTTGCTCGCTCTTGCTGCGCATGTAGCTCAGCAGGCGCTTGCGGCGGCCAATCATCTTGAGTAGCCCCTGCCGTGAGGAGAAGTCATGGATGTTGTTCTGCAGGTGGCTGCTGAGACGGTTGATCCGCTCACTCAGCATGGCCACCTGGACCTCGGCAGAACCGGTGTCGGTGCCGTGGGTCTGGTGGGTGTTGATCAGCTGCTGCTTTTCGGTGGTATCAAGCGACATGCGCGGGGGGCGGCCCTGTCAGTGCAAACAAACAGCTTACCTTCGCGTGGGGCGGCTCAGGCCGATTCGCGGCTCAGCCATTGCAGGCAGCCCCGCAGCCAGGCGTCCTGGTCGTCTCCAGCAGGCGGTTGGCCATCGGCGCCCTCAGCGATCGCACGGATGGCTCGACGGATTTCCAGATCGTCGTAACCCAGCATCGAGAGGGTCGCTTCCACATCGGCACCGCTTGCCGGCATCTGCTCCGAGCTGACGCCTTCCGCCAGTGATGGAGCGGGATCCACGCCCGCGAAGGCCGCAATCGAGGCCCTGAGTTCCACCGCCAGGCGCTCAGCGGTGCGTTTGCCGATGCCCTGCGCCTTGCATAGGCGACGCAGATCACCGCTGCTGATCGCCTCCACCAACTCCTGGGGTTTGCATTCCTGCATCAGTGCCAGACCGGCCTGGGGGCCCACACCGCTGACGCTGATCAGCAGCCGGAACAGATCCCGCTCCTGGCGCAGGGGAAAGCCGTAGAGGCTGCTGCCGTCCTCCCGCTGCACTTGATGAATCCACAGGTTCAGGTCGCCATCCGCCGGAAGGTTCTGCTGATGCCGCTCGGTCAGGTGCACCTCATATCCGACCGCACCGCAAAGCAGCAGAACGCCGCTACGGTTGCCTTGAGTCCAGCACTCCATCGGTCGTCCCTGAAGCCAGCCGATCATGGGGAGAGGTTTCAACCGCGTCATGTTGCCGCAGCTGTCATTGCCTGTCTCTGCTTTCAAGCGCGTTGTGCGCCGTTTGCTTCAGGCGCTGTGCGTTCTAACGATCGTGGTTTCACTGACGGCATGCAATGGATCTCAGCCGCCACGGGCTCTCCTGAATGAAGCGCTGGCCCTGCAGATTCAGCTCACCCAGTCGGCCATTGCCAGCTCCCTCGATCTCACCCCGATGCCCATCGCCCCAAGCGTGAGTCGGGTGCGGGTGGAGGACCAGGAAAGTTTTGCCCTGGGTGACGAGCAGGGCCTGAGGATTTCAGGCCGCTTCGATTGGCAGCTGCCCGGCGACCGTGTGCAGGTGGATAGCCCGTTTGAACTGTTTCTGCAGCGGGGCTCCCGTGGTCAGAGCTGGCGCCTGGCCAGACCCAAAGGCGGATCCGACGACCGCCAGGCCTGGCTGACGTACCCCCTGGGTTTGGACAAAGCCTGATCTCTAACGTCGCGCCGACAGGCTGATCAGGGTGGCGGTCAGCACCAGCATCCCGCCGCCCACCTGCCAGGCATTGATCGATTCGGCGAACCAAAGCCAGCCCCAACCTGCGGCAAAGACCACTTGCACGTAGTTGATCGATGTGGCTCGGGCGGCGGGCAGGCAACGCAGGCCTTCGGTCACCCAGATCTGGCCCAGCTGGGTCATCACCCCGACCCCCAGGAGCCAGAACCATTCGATGCCTTGGGGCCAGACCCCTTGCTGCAGCACCCAGGGCAGGGTCAGGGGAACCGAGATCATCGGGAAATAGAGGATGATCACCAAGGGGTGCTCGGTTTGCGACAGCCGCCGCACACTCACGTAGGCCAGGGCGGTCATCAGAGCGCCACCAATGCCGATCAGGGCAGGGATCAGTTGCGCAGGTTGGGCTGTTCCCGTGAGCCACTGCGGTTGCACCACGAGGGTGACGCCGATCCAGCCCAGCAGAACCGCTGCACTGATGCGTCGGCGCAGGGGCTCGCCCAGCAGCAACAGCGCTGCCACGGCTGTGAAGGTGGGGTAGGTGTACTGGAGCACCGTCGCTGAAGCGAGCGGCAGCTGGTCAATTGCTTCGAAGAAGCAGAGCAGGGCCAAGCTGCCCAGAACCCCCCGCGCCACCAGCAGCCCCCGTCGCTGGCCCCACGGGGAGACCCCGGCCAGGCGCAGCCCCACGGCGGTCAGAACGATGCTGATCAGGGCCCGGCACAGCACGATTTCTGCCACCGGAAGCCGACTGTTCAGTTGCTTGACGCAGACCGTCATCAGGCTGAAGGCCAGGGAACTCAGGATCAGGGCACGGCTGCCTCGCACCGAGTCCTGGTTCCACCAGGGCTGTGGGGTCTGCGGTTCGGCCATGGCTGTTCGGATGACGGGGTGCACGGAACCCTGCGACTTCGCAGAATGGACCGATGGTGAACGCCCGCCTGCACCCCAGAACGATCGAGGCCGTCAAGGAGCGGGCCGACATCGTTGATGTGGTGGGCGAGCACGTGGTGCTCAAGAAGAAGGGACGGGAATTCGTCGGGATCTGTCCGTTCCATGACGACAGCAAACCGTCGATGACGGTGTCGCCCGCCAAGCAGTTCTACTACTGCTTCTCCTGTGGTGCTGGCGGCAACTCCATCAAGTTCCTGATGGAGTTCCAGCGCCAGAGTTTCAGCGATGTGGTGCTGGATCTGGCGCGGCGCTATCAGCTGCCGATCGAGACGGTGGATGGTCCGCAGCAGGAACGGCTGCGCCAACAGTTGTCCCGTAGGGACAAGCTGCAGCGGGCCCTGGCCCTGGCTGCCGGTTGGTTTCGCAGCCAGTTGATGGCGCCTGCCGGCGCAGAGGCCCTCAAGTACCTCAGTGAGGCCAGAGGGTTGAGTCCCGCCACCCAGGAGACCTTTCAACTCGGCTATGCGCCGGATCAGTGGGATGGTCTGCTGAAGCATCTTCAGCAAGTTGAGGGGCTGGCGCCTGAGCTTCTCGAGGCGGCTGGGCTGGTGGTTCCCCGCAAGGGCGGCAACGGGTTCTATGACCGCTTCCGCCATCGGGTCATGGTGCCGATCCATGACCGTCAGGGCCGGGTGATCGGTTTCGGGGGACGCAGCCTTGATGGCAGCGAACCGAAATACCTCAACTCCCCCGAGACCGAAGTGTTCGAGAAGGGGAAGCACCTGTTCGGTCTCGACAAGGCCTCCAATGCCATCCGCAAGGACGACAGGGCGGTGGTGGTGGAGGGCTACTTCGATGTGATTGCCCTGCATGCCGCCGGCATCACCAACGCTGTGGCCTCCCTCGGCACGGCCCTGAGCAGTCAGCAGATCACCCAGTTGTGCCGCGTCAGCGACAGCAAGCGGATCGTTCTGAATTTCGACGCTGACGGCGCCGGTGTCCGTGCAGCCAATCGCGCCATCGGTGAGGTGGAGCAGCTGGCGATGCAGGGCCAGCTGGAGCTGCGGGTTCTGCACCTTCCTTCAGGCAAGGACCCCGATGAGTTCCTCAAACAGAACGGGGCCGGTGATTACCGCGCTCTGCTCGATCAAGCCCCCCTCTGGCTGGATTGGCAGATCGAGCAGGTGCTGGAGGAGCGCGATCTCAGCCGGGCCGACCAGTTCCAACAGGCGGTCACGGCCCTGGTGGGGCTGCTGGGCAAACTGCCCCAGTCCGCCGTGCGCACTCACTACCTCCAACGGGTGGCAGAGCGCCTCAGTGGTGGCCAGGGACGCCTGGCGCTTCAGCTCGAGGACGACCTGCGGCAGCAGGTGAAGGGCCAGCGTTGGCATGGGCGCTCCAGCCGTCACGAGCAGCCCGGTGAATCCGGACAGCGGGAGCGCTGTGAGGCCGATCTGCTGCGGTTGTATCTGCATTGCCCCCGGCATCGGGCCACGATTCGCCAGGAACTGCGCAAACGCGAACTGGAGGATTTCGCCATTCCCCATCACCGTCATCTCTGGGCGGCCATTACGGATCTCGAGGAGACCAACCTGGGTGAGGGGCGCATGGAGTCGATCAGCCGTTGCGACGACGACGGCGAGGGTCTGGATCTCATCGATCTGCCCCGCTTGCTCACCGATCAGCTCTTGCTGGAGAGCAGTGCGCTGGTGTCCCGCCTGACGCCCCTTTTGGAGCCAGGTGAATTGCAGCGTGTTGCCCTGGCGGAGCCCTTGGAGCAGCTGCGGGGCATTGCTGCCCTGCTGGAGCGTCAGAAAAGCTTGAAGCGCTGCCGGCATCTGTTGGAGGCCTGGGGCGGCCAGCGTCTGCAAACCCTGGAATCCTGCATCGCTGTTCTGATTGATCAGGAGGCTTCGTCAGATCAGGCCTCCGTGGACATGGAGGTGCGGATTCAGGCCCTCTTCGATGACCTCAACCGTGATGCGCTGCGCTACCAGGAGTTGTATTACACCGAGCGAAAACACATCGGCCATCTGGATCAGCAACGTTGCGCCAGTTACACCGTTCCCCCGGCCGCCTGAGCCATGGGCCGGTGGTCTGGGCAAACTGCATCAGGATCTGTTCCTCGAGTGGAAGATGTCTGAATTCTTCGAAGCGATCTGGCACGGTGAGGGCGTCGGCGACGGCGGTGATCTGGAGGAAGCGCTGCAGGCCTACGTCGCGGTGAAGCCGGAGGAGGGGGATTGGGTTGAGGCTTGCGCCGCCGAGGGGGCCGACCCTGTGATCGAGCGCTTCGCCTCGTTTGACGCCTACCTCGACAACGCTGATCCGCTTGAGCGCATTGCCGTCACCCCGCAGATGATCAGCGAAGCCCTTGCGTTGTTGCCGTCCTGATGACTGATTCGCAGCTGGATTTCGCCGCGCTCGATCCGGTCAACCACCTCTGGCCGGCCTTTGTGGAGCGTCTGGGTTCCGAGAAGGCTCAGCGGGCTGTTCGTCAGGCGCTGGATCTGCAGGGCATGCGAGGGCACCAGGGCACCCTGCCGGTGCTGTTCACTGAAACCGGAGGACTGGCGTTGGCCAGCACCGATCTGGTGCGGGAGCAGACGGGTCTCAACGCCCACGGCGAGCGGATGGTCTTGCTGCTCAGCACCCGTGAGCAGGTCATCCAGTTGCTGCAGGAGGTTTGAGGCCTGGATCAACGCTGTGGGTCAGGCCTTCACCACCGGTAGATCCTGCAGACGGGTGGTGGCGGCGCGGCTGAGTTGCTCACGCCGCATCAACCAACTCGGCTGCAGTCCGCAACCGGCCCATTGCAGGGTTCCACGCCCGTAACGCCGATTGATCCGGTCGATGGTCTGCATCAGGCATTCCCGTTTTTGCTGCTGCTCCTCACTCATCGGCACCATCAGATGGGTCTGCAGGATGTCGTGGCTCTGCAGGTGCTGCATCAGCACGCCGGCCTTGGCCAATGGTCGGTGGGGGCGAAAGATCCGTGCCACCAAGGGGCGTGCCGCTTCCAGCAGCACGGCTGTGTCATTGCTCGGTAGGTCCAGCTGCGTGCTGGCGGCTTGGCTGTAAAACCCAGGAGCGAACGGGCTGGTGCGGGTGTAGATGGTGAGGGCTGCTGCCCGTTGCCGTTGCCTGCGTAATTTCTCGGCGGCGCGCACCACATAGGTGGCGATGGCCTGGTGCAGCTCCTCCTGGCTGGTGATGGGTCGGCTGAAACTGCGACTCACGCAGGTTTCCTGCTTCGGTGCTGGTGCCAGCTCCAGCGGCAGGCAGGCATGGCCCCGCAGCTCCCGTTGCAGCCGCAGACCCACCACGCCGCATTTGGCGCGCAGTTCACCGCTCGGCATGTCCCGGAGGTGTCGTGCGTTGCTGACGCCCCGCAGGCGACACCAATGGGCCAGTTGTCGACCGATTCCCCAGACATCCTCGATCGCAATGGTTTCCAGCCAGCGATCGGGGTTGTCGCACTGGCCGAGGTCGAACATCCCGGCATGGTCTGGGGTCTGTTTGGCCAGGCGATTGGCCAGCTTGGCCTGGGCCTTGCTGGCCCCTAAGCCGATGGCGATCGGTAGGCCGAGGTTCTGCCGTGCCCGTGCCCGCAGCTGGCGTGCCCAACCCTGCAGGTCGCCATCGCGGGGACGATGAATTCTCCCGAAGGCCTCGTCAATCGAATACACCTCCAGCTCTTCACAGTGGGCCTCCAGCAGGCTCATCATCCGCTGGCTCATGTCGGCATAGAGGGCGTAGTTCGAACTGCGCACCACCACGTTGTGCCGTTCAAGCTCCCGGCGCGCCTTGAAGTACGGCGTCCCCATGCGGATGCCGAGGGCACGGGCTTCGGCACTGCGCGCAACGATGCAGCCGTCGTTGTTGGACAGCACCACCACGGGGTGACCGATCAGAGCCGGATCCAGGCTCTGTTCGCAGGAGGCATAGAAGTTGTTTCCATCGATCAGGGCCGTGGCCTGAGGCATGGCGATGTCGCTTCAGAGCGGATGGATCACGTGGATGGCGACGCCCCAGATCTGCACTTCGCCGCAGCGGTGAAGCTCCAGTGGCGGATAGTCCGGATGGGCGGCTTCCAGGCGCAACCGGCCGTGATGACGCATCAGGCGTTTGAGGGTGAAGGCACCGTCGAGCACAGCCACAACCACCTGGCCCGGGCGCGGGTCGAGGCTGCGATCGACCACCAGAAGATCGCCGTCGTGGATGCCGGCGTCGGTCATCGATTCGCCGCTCACATGCAGGAAAAAGGTGCTGGTGGGATGCCGGATCAGCTGTTCATTGAGGTCGATCCCCACGTCCACGTAGTCATCGGCGGGGGACGGGAAGCCTGCGGCGACCCGTTCCCCGGCCAGGGGCAGCGTGAGTCGACTGCGCTTGGGCTGCAGGGGAAGCGGTCTGTGTTGGAGCTCCACGGCAGCAGCGACAACTGGCTAAATAGTACGCATGTACTGCTCACTGTGGGGAGGATCCGGTGAGGATGGTGGCCTTCGATATCTGGTGTTGGCTGACTCCCCTTACCTCGTGGCCATGGCGCTGATCGATCAGCAGGGCCGGCGCGCCCTGCCCCTGGGGGGACGGTCTCAGAAAGAGGTGGCTCCCCAGGGTGAGGCCCCGGAGGCGTTGGGCCATGCACTGGTGCTGGAGCTGTTGCTGCGGGTGTGGCAGCGCAGTGATCAGGGTGCGCTGCAGCGTGCGGCTGGAGCCGACAGCCTGCTGCTGGTGGAGCTGCCGATGGAACGGCTGCCGGAGGACGTGCCCAGGCTCAAGGCGGACTGGTTGAACACGGGGGATACGGCCGCGTTCAAAGCGGCATTGCAGGCTTTCTCCCCGCGGGCCTGGACGGTTTCGATCGAAAAATTCAAGCCGGTGGCTCTGCAGCCGTTGTGGTGAGGGGCGCTTGCTCCCAGATGTTCACGGCCACGGAATAGCGCTCGCCTTCGAACGGGTTGATCCGGTGCAGGATGCCGGGGGAGAACAGCACCAGGCGGTTCACCACCGGTGGGATCGAGATCACCGAGCCGAATGTGGGTAACGGCCCCTGGTATCCGTTCTCGATCGGAGGGCTGTCGGCCACCAGCAGTTCGCCGCCAGCGCAGCGCACGTGGGGGTAGAACACGGTGGACAGCAACGGCAGCAGGAAACGGCCGCTGCGTCGACCTTCCAGCTCGTCCTTGTCGATGTGCCAGTCGAGATCGTTGTTGGTGTTGCACCAAATTATTTCGGATATAACTGGGATATGAGGCGCTCACAAAGCCCCATGCCAAATCCATACCTAGTTTTGGATCCCCCCGGATCACTGTCTGAAGCAGCTGTATGCCGAAGATCGCCGACAAACGAAAAGTGCTTGGTGGCAGAGGCTCCGTCGTGCTGCTCTTGGCGATAGTCCGACTCAAGAAGAGATGCATGCAATTATTACTTATGGGTTGGAGCAGCACATGATTAACTACTTAATCCTTTATTGATGCGATTTTCTGCAATTTAAGCTGTTAATTAGATTCCATTTTTGCGTTTAATTCAAGTGATTCTATCGCGGATTAAATCAGAAAGGCATGTGTTAAATAATATTTGCTTGCGACAAGTCAAAAGCACCGGTTATCACCGCCACCTCGTATCCAAGATCATCTCGGATATAAGTCCAGTCTTCTTTAATCTTCCAGTTTAAGTCGCCAACTACATTCAACCCCGATAAATCTAGACTATCTTCTGCAATATTAAAATCCTTGATGCATGTCCAATAGTCATGTCCAATTACAAATATATCTGCTCCAGATCCGCCTTTCACTCTGTCGAAGCTATCGCCCTTCTTCCACTCGCCTGCATCTATAATGTCATCACCACCTTTTCCTAAAATTTTATCAACTCCTCCTTTGCCAATGATTTTATCGTTTCCATTCGTTCCTTTTAATTTGTCCTTTTTGTTTGTTCCCTTGACTATGTTGTCTATGCTTGATCTAGTTCCTGGTGTAGTGCTTGAAGTGTCATAGTTTGTTCCTGCCTCACCCCAGAGGAATTTGAGAGCAGCAATATCTGAATCAGTAAATTTTGCTATTCCAGACGGTGGCGGGTTGTATGACATTATCGTGTCATCTTGAGTATAATTCGGATTGAATCCGTCTCCATATGGATGGCCAAGTCCAAGAGCATGGCCTAGCTCATGCCAAATAGTAATATTATCGTTGTCAACTTCTGCTTCATTATCAGCATAAAGAACTTCGAAATAAGTTCCATTATCATCTGACTCCACGCTTATGAATCCTAGAGTCCCATCATCAATTGGCGTGTTAAGGAATTGGTAATCTGTCTGTACAAAATATATGTCAGCGTTATTGACGTCCTGGGTCCGTCTAAATTGCAGCCCAGTTGCTGAATCAATGTAATTTGTTTGTATTCTGATGGTTTCTTCGTCGTCAGCGTCTACCGGAAAATTCCATCCGTAATTACCCATTTCAAGGTAATAATCAACATAATTATCACTAGTGATCATTTCACTAAGTGTATTTGCCCAGTCTTGATCAACTATTCCGGCTGTCGCGATGGCCATTTGTTGTGCGGATGCGCGCTTCAATCAGCATGGCTTCAGTCGCCAATCCATGTCATCCCTCAAATAAGGGATCTTTGTGGGCAGGGTTCTTCCCTCGCAAGGACTTCTAGCTCTGCCCAAGCTGTCACCCCGCCAGCATGCTTCTGTTTCCGCGTGTTGAGGAGCGAATTCAGCGGTAGCTCCGTTACTAATGGTTTTCAGGGGTGGTGTTGGAAGGTTGAACTGCTGGCTGAGAAACCCAACAGAAATTTCTGATCCCCTTTAGCCACGAGTAGAGACGCGAGCTTTCCCCATGGGGGTATGCCCTCCCTACGGCTCAGCAGAAGCTCCCCAGCAAGGGTCCACTTGTTTCCAGCCAACGCGGTGTAACTCCTTCCAGAGCTGCTCTGCAGCGTACATATGTGTCAGTACGGGTTTCTTGAGGACTGGTGTCAACCCGGTCAGGGTCGACCCACCTCATGAGTCAGGTCCCATTACCACCCCTCAGTCCACGGACATTGATGCGCGTATCGCGGATAAACCTCAGCGTGACCGGTACCGACCATCTCTTCCTGAACGTTCCTCTTTCCAAGGAAAAGCTCTGCCACCGTTCGTCCGAAGCGATCTTCGGTGATCCGTCGGATTCCCACCCCTTCGCCCACCACTAGACCTCTTAGATGGTCTCGAGCAGCGCTGGCTGCTACCGGCTCAGCTCTCTTCCCGCTGAGTTCAGGAGTGTCGATACAGGCGAGTCGAACCCGTTCACCTGTTGTGGTGGTGCAGGTATCCCCGTCGTAGCAGGAGGCGATCACAACGGATGCAAGAGCAGCCAAGAGCATCGGTGATGGCGCTCATATGTTGTCCAAAGCTCCGCGTATGTCCTCCCATGACGGAGGGTTTGAAGCGAGCCATTCCTTCGCCTGCTGGTGATACGGGACCCTCACTGGCGGAATCTCCACAGCCTTCTCAGTTAGCTTCTGAAGCATTGAGCTGACATCAGGCTCGCGGTGCTTCTTGAGTTTCCTAATACGATCAAGCCATGACACCTCTGCCTTGGTCAGTCTTACTTCAAATACTTGATCACGTGGCTCAGGCATTTGGAGGAGATAGAAAGTTAGTTTGCAAATAATAGTGCATTAAAAAGCATGCTAGATAATAGATCTAGCGCGATAGATTTTTAAGCTTTCATCAGTCGCAAATGCTATTAACTAGTCCTCTCGACAGCAGCAGGTCTCCTTAACTCATCCTTGAGGAATCCAGCGACTCCCGCAATTAACGGAATCGTCATCCCAGCAACAGCAAGCAAAGCCATGGCTTGGATGAACCATTTAGGTGAGAGTGATTTGTTTTCGATTTATAGATAAATGAAATCAATCTTTAATTGGATTCCCACACTTGTTGAGATTAGGTGAGTATTGAGGAGCCTGTACTTCGAGTGCTTTGAGAATATCGACAATGGATATTGCAAAGTTAATATTTTGAGCTCCTCCTCGAGCTCCTAAATTCCAGGTATTCACTCCAATGACCTCACCCCTATTATTTAAGAGTGGTCCGCCACTATTTCCAGGACTGATTGCAGCGTCAGTCTGAATAAGCGTAATGTAGTTTGGCGCAACACCCTTTAAATCACCACTCGTTTGAGGTGATCGCACTGCACTGACAATTCCAGTAGTGACAGTGCCAGCTAACCCAAGTGGAGACCCTAATGCCACAACAGATTGACCTGGGAATGGGTAGCTGCGATAACACAGTGGTAGTGGTGATGAACGATTAATCCCGGTCGATCTTACTATTGCAAAATCTAGTTTTCTATCTATATATACGACCTCTCCCTCGCTTTTGACTCCTGAAGGAGAAGTAATCAAAAATCTTGGATCCCTGCCGCTTACGACATGCCTATTCGTCAACACAGTATCTTTTCCCAGAATAAAACCACTTCCAGTACTTCTATCATTTTTAAGCATTACTATTGATGGCAATGATTGGGATGCAATGTCTTCAACATCAAGCTTGTTTTTATTCACCGACTGCAAGGATATATTTACTTTCGGTTTCTCCCATGTCGGAATTGCTTTGTTATAAAGACGCTTGAGGGACTGAATTGTCTCTGGACCGAGCGGTGCCACACCATAGCCACCAGATGATGTTTTAAATTTCAAATTCACTTTTGTCAGCTCCGATGCATTCTTAATTGAATTAATGAATGGCTCGGGCAGGTAGAACAATCCGTCATCACCATAGAGTTTATAGCTATCGCTGCCTACAAATAATTCAATTGAAGGTGGTAGTTGATTGACTACAGAGCGCTCATAAGTACATGTCCAGAAGCCGCACCCTCCAGCTGTGTAAGTAATGCCTTGCACGCTATCAATTGACCATCTAGTGACTACACCCTGCTTCGCTCCTGTACTAAAACTATCTGTATAGTCTCTATCAAAAACCATTAAGTCATAGCCGCTATCAAGCTCAGATTTAAGTTTGACGATTTTTGACCAAGGGAGCTTTGGTTTGGCGACTTTCCAGTCTAAATCACTTTTATATTCAACAACATCAAGCTGTGTTTCGGGATCATATTGCTCAACCACTTTTTTATTTTCGCATTCTTCCTCAAATGGATCAGCAGGATTTCTGCGTTCTACACATTCTTCTTCCGTCAAAGCATTTGGCGCATTGATTAAGTTCAACAGTGGCAACAATGTAGCAATGATTAGGAGAGATCTTTTCACGATTAAATCACTTCTTATTTCACCCTAGCCTCATCAAATTATTTATGCAGTAAATTCAAAATAATTGTATAAGTAGTTCATGGGTGAAATTCCAATAGAAATTTCTGAACCACTTTTACGTATAGACATGGCCGCAAACCTCCCCCGGTACCCCTCCGCCGTCCAGCGAGACGCGGCTGTATGGCCTTGTAAGGGCTCATAGCCCTCCTGGCTGGCCATGCAGCAATCAAAGGACTTACGTCTTGCCACAGCTCCTCAGAGGGCTCAACATGACCACAAAGCAGGCAGAGACAGAGGTCTAGCCCTGCTGGATACCAACCATTTGCTGAGTTGATACCAACTGCGGCTGAGATCGACTGTTGTCACTCACCGGTCGTTGTTGTGCGGACACCAACTCCTGAGGGTCGCAACTATTGGATAGGGCGATCCGCCGGCAAATCAAAGGCAGATCACCCGAGCCAGGACCACCACCTCAGCAGTCAAGTCTCATCTCAGTTCATAACCCTTATCAGTCATCACACGCCATTCATCAACTGACTAGAGACCTCAATCTCGGAATCTTGCGATCTGTCCACTGTTGCAAGTGAGCCGTGGATGCCAGCTGCATCCATACCAAGCAAATACCAAGTGCCTTTATTTGATTAGGAATCAAGCTATGACTTGATTTTATGCCAATTTACAGGGTGTCCAGTTGTTGGTGTTGCACCACCACTCGACTCCGGCCCGCTGGGGTGCGAACGGTGTTGCCAGAGGGAGCAGGGCCTCGTCGAGGTAGTGATCGACGACGGCTTGCTGAGCGGCTGTGTGAATCGAGCGGGGAGAACCGGTTTCGGGTCGCCAGCTGAATTGAGCATCACCGTCGTGTTCCTCCTTGAGTCGCCCGTGGATGTCACAGAGGTCGCGTAGGTCCTGAAGGGCGCTGGCGGGCAGAAGGTTGTCGATGATGTGCAGCATGGTCGTGGCTGAGAGATCAGCGGCCATCGCCGAACCCTAGGCACGGTGATAAGGGCTGCCTTGAACAATCGCCTGGGCTCGGAACAGTTGTTCCACGAGCATCAGCCGGGCCAGTTCGTGGGGGAAGGTCATCGGTGAAAGGCTCAGGCGCCATTGGGCCTGTGCCTTGAGCTCAGCCGTCAGACCGTCGGCCCCACCGATCACGAAGGCCAGCCGTTGGTTGCCGAATTGCTCGAGTCGTCGCGCGAAGGGAACCGACGCCAGAGTGTCGCCCTGTTCCATCAATGCAATCAGGGTTTCGTCGGGTCGCAGGGCCGCTCTGATGGCATCGGCTTCCTTGTCTGGATTGCTGTCGCGCAGTTCGCTGATGGTCAACCCAGGCAGGCGTTTGAGGTAGAGGTCAATGCCGTCCTGAATCCAGCCACGACGCACTTTGCCCACCGCAAGAATCCGGCAACGGGCCGGGTTCAAACGTCGTCTCCCTCATCCTCGAGCAGCAGCTGCCCGAAAGCCACGTAGAGGCTTTCTTCCTCGCTGCCCGGGTCCACCTTCGGCCGTTTCGGCTGGGTGTTTTTTCCCGGTCCGGGTTGGCTGCGCGCTGGTGCGGCAAGGGCTGGGGTGGTGTCGTTGTCGTTGAACGGCGATGGTTGGGCCGATGGTTTGCGTTGGGCCTCCAACTGTTTGAGGCGGTCCATGAGGTGCTCAGGAACGGTGCCGTCCTGGCTGGCCTTCATCAGTTCCCGGAAGAGCTCCTCGGGGTTCTTCTCCGTTTCAACGCGATGGCGCACCTGGCTGGCTTTGGGAGCTGACGCAGGCTTCTCCGGTTCCGGCAGGCGTGCAGGGAGTTGACGCCCCAACTCACGCAGGCGCTCGAGGCTGCGGGGATCAAAACTCATGGTTCAGGCGCAACCGAGACTTTCACGGGTGCTGCGGCCCGTGACGGAATTCGTTCCGTCGGCAACGGCGCAGAGGCTTTTGAGTTGGTCCCCGCGCATGGGAACGTCGGTGAAGTCAGCCCCCGTGATCAACACATCGCTGAAGCGGGTGTTGAAGGCAAAAGCCCCCTCCAGCACAGCATCCTCAAGGTTGGTGCCTGTCATCACAGCGGCGTCCAGGGTGGCTTCGCGCAGGTCGGTGCCGCTGAGGTCGGCATCCTGCAGCTTGGCGCCGTAGAGGCTGGCTCCCCGCAGATCAGACCCGGACAGGTTGGCTTCGCGCAGGTTGCTGAGGTTGAAGGTGGCCCCCCGCAGGTCCTTGTTGGAATAGTCGGCACCGATCAGCACCTGTTTGGCCACATCCATCGCGGCGTGGGCCGGAGCCGGCATCAGCCACTGGCATGTGAACACCACCAGAGAGATCAGTACGGCCGTGAAGCGTCTGCCCATGATCGGAACCATCACTGCCGAACCCTAGAACCGTTCCAGGGGGGAATGGTTTGAACCAAGACGTAAGGGTTCAAGCCGGTGGGGTCTCAATGCAGCGGTGGCTGGGCGGAGCAGCAGGCCTTGCAGCAGCTGGAAGCGCAGGGATGGCGGTTGCTGGACCGCAGCTGGCACTGCCGCTGGGGCGAGCTCGATCTGGTGCTGGAGCGGCAGCAGCAGCTGCTGGTGGTGGAGGTGAAGGGCCGTCGCACGGGGCATCGGGACCGCCATGGCCTTGATGCCTTTCATTCCGCCAAACGGCGCCGCATGGCCCGCGCGATCAGTTGCTGGAGAGCTGTGCATCCGGCATCCGCTGAGCACCTGCTCCGGGTCAAGCTGGCCCTCGTTCCCTTGATGACGTCCCGCCGAACGATTCGCTGGATTGATGTGGAGCGGCTGTGCTGATGCACAGTTGACCGATGGGTTTCTCCGGACATCGCGCCCGCAAGCGTTTTGGTCAGCACTGGTTGCGGGACGAATCCGTGCTGCAACGAATCATCGAGGCTGCTGACCTGCAGTCGACCGATCGGGTGTTGGAGGTGGGTCCCGGTCGCGGGGCATTAACCGAGCGTCTGCTGGCCGCGGGGCTGAAGGAGGTGCATGCGATTGAGCTCGACCGCGATCTGGTGGATGGTCTTCAGGAACGTTTTGAGGCTCAGCCTGGGTTCAGCCTCCATCAGGGCGATGTTCTTGAAGCCCCACTGGAATTGAGTGATGGCCGCATCGCCGACAAGGTGGTGGCCAACATTCCTTACAACATCACTGGCCCACTGCTGGAGCGGTTGGTGGGCCGACTGGACCGGCCGGTGGATCCGCCCTACCAACGGCTTGTGTTGCTGGTGCAGAAGGAAGTCGCGGAGCGGATTCGTGCCCGACCCGGCCACAGCAGTTTCAGCGCCCTGAGTGTGCGCATGCAGCTGCTGGCCCGGTGCCGTTCGGTGTGTCCGGTGCCGCCGCGCTGTTTCCAGCCGCCGCCAAAGGTGCAATCGGAAGTAATCTGCCTGGAGCCCCTGCCGGCCGCGGAGCGGGTGGAGCCGGCTCTGGCCGCTCGGGTGGAATCGCTGTTGAGGCAGGCGTTTCTGGCGCGGCGCAAGATGTTGCGCAACACCCTGGCGGGTGTGGCTGAGCCAGACCGCTTGAAGGAGCTGGCGGCCTCCTCGGGTTTCAGCCTGCAGCAACGCCCCCAGGAACTCGCGCCCGCCACCTGGGTCGCCCTGGCCAGGGGTTTGAATCGGGGCGACTGAACAACCACCATGATCACGGTGACGGCCCCGGCCAAAGTCAACCTGCACCTGGAGGTCCTGGGGCTGCGCTCGGACGGTTTCCATGAGCTGGCCATGGTGATGCAGAGCATCGACTTGGCGGATCGCCTGAGCTTTCAGAACACCGCTGATGCACAACTCAGCCTCACCTGCGATGACGCCAGCCTCAGCGTCGGCGACGACAACCTGATCCTCCGGGCGGCCCAGTTGCTGCGGGACCGTTCGGGTTTCAGTGAATTGGGGGCGTCCATTCATCTCGAGAAGCGCATCCCCATCGGTGCTGGCCTGGCTGGTGGCTCCAGCGACGGCGCCGCGGCACTGGTTGGTCTGAATGCTTTGTGGGGCTTGGGCCACAGCCCCGCGGATCTGGAGCGAATGGCCGCTGAGCTCGGTTCAGACATGCCCTTCTGTGTGGCCGGAGGATGTCAGCTCTGCTTCGGGCGAGGCGAACAACTGGAAGCTGTGCCACCAACGCCTCAACCCCTGGCCGTGCTCTTGGTCAAAGACCCCACGGTGAGCGTTTCAACGCCCTGGGCCTACAAGCGTTGCCGTGAGCTCAATCAATCCCACTACCTCGCTGATGAGGCGGCTTTTGAACAACGCCGGCAAGCCTTGCGCAGCGTTGATTGGCTCCAGCCATTGCGCAGCGAGCTGCCACCTCCCCTGCGCAATGACCTGCAGGAGGTGGTTGCTCCTGAAACAGCTGCGGTGCGTTCGGCGCTCGATCTGTTGAACAGCGTTCACGAAAGCCTGGCGGTGGCCATGAGTGGTTCTGGACCCAGTTGTTTCGCGCTGTTCTCCGATCTGGCGTCATGTCGCCAGGCGCAGGATCAGCTCACTCCCCAGCTGGACCGCGCCGGCCTGAAGGCCTGGTCTTGCGCCCTTCGCAGCGATGGCGTGAGGATCGAGGCATGACTGATGTCCCCACACCAGAGAGCCCCGAACCACAGGATCCGCGCAAAGGTCCGCTGAGTTTTCTTTCCGGAGCGCTGACGGCCGGGCTGTTGGCCTGGCTAGCCCTGGGCCTGAGTCGGCGGATGGTGGTGTATTTCGCCGTTCATCCCCCGCACTACAGCTCGCCGATTGCCCAGAACATCGCTGTCACCCTGAAGACCCTTCTGGTGGGTTTGTCCTTCTTGGCCACCTTCAGCACGGGTTTTGTGGCCCTTGGCCTGACCCTGGTGTTTCTTCGCAGTCTCTTTACGGCTCGCGATCAGAACCCTGCCTAGCGTCCGCTCATTGCCAGGGTTTGGATGACGCCCCACGACCTCGGCCAGCTGGCGTTGCTGCTGTCTCCGGCCATGCTGCTTTCCGTTTTGTTGTTGTTCACCTTCGCGGCGGGCGGTTGACCCTGCGCTGACTGAGATAGCTTGGCCTCACCACCCGGATTGGCCGGGATCACTGTGACGCCGTGGCAGGAACACTTCTCTTCAACGCCCTCCGGGAAGCCATCGACGAGGAGATGGGGAGAGACCCCCACGTCTGCGTGATGGGGGAGGACGTCGGTCACTACGGCGGTAGTTACAAGGTCACCAAGGATCTGGCGGAGAAATACGGCGATCTCAGGGTGCTCGATACCCCGATTGCTGAGAACGGCTTCACCGGAATGGCGGTTGGTGCCGCGATGACCGGTCTCCGGCCGATCGTTGAGGGCATGAACATGGGCTTCCTGCTCCTGGCCTTCAACCAGATCTCCAACAACATGGGGATGCTCCGCTACACGAGCGGCGGCAACTTCACCATTCCCACCGTGGTGCGCGGCCCCGGCGGTGTGGGTCGTCAGCTTGGCGCTGAGCACAGCCAACGGCTGGAGGCCTACTTCCATGCCGTCCCCGGCATCAAGATCGTGGCCTGCAGCACGCCCACCAATGCCAAAGGCCTGATGAAGGCCGCGATTCGCGACAACAACCCCGTGCTCTTCTTCGAGCACGTTCTGCTCTACAACCTCAGTGAGGAGCTCCCCGAAGGCGACTACACCTGTGCCCTCGACCAGGCGGATCTGGTGAAAGAAGGTACCGATGTGACGATCCTCACCTACTCCCGGATGCGTCACCACTGTCTCAAGGCTGTGGAGCAACTGGAGGCAGAGGGGGTGAGCGTTGAGCTGATCGATCTGATCAGCCTCAAGCCCTTCGACATGGACACGATCAGCCGCTCCATCCGCAAGACCAACAAGGTGATCGTGGTGGAGGAATGCATGAAGACCGGCGGCATCGGGGCCGAGTTGATTGCGCTGATCACCGAGCAGTGCTTCGACGATCTGGATGCCCGGCCTGTGCGTCTTTCCAGTCAGGACATCCCCACCCCCTACAACGGTTCTCTCGAGAACCTCACGATCATTCAGCCGCATCAGATCGTTGAGGCGGCGCAGGCGTTGGTCAACAAGGGCATCTGACGTTGATGGCTCGTTATCAGGGTTGGTTTGCCCTTGTTCTTGCCCTGGTGATCGCCGCCGGGATGTTTTTGGTTCGGACGCCGCTGGAACTGGGCCTCGATCTGCGGGGCGGCAGTCAGCTCACCGTTGAGGTGAAGCCAGCTGGAGAAATCACCCGGGTTGGTGCCGAAGAGATGGAAGCGGTGAAAGCCGTGCTCGATCGACGGATCAACGGTCTTGGTGTGGCTGAGTCCACCCTTCAGACGGTGGGTGAGTCGCAACTCGTGTTGCAGCTCCCAGGTGAGCAGGATCCCACCGCTGCTGCGCGGGTTCTCGGCGACACAGCCCTGTTGGAGTTTCGTGCCCAAAAGGCCGACACCGAAGCAGAGTTCCGAGGTCTGAGGCAGCTCCGTTCCCAGGTGGAAGCGATCCTCAGGTTGCGTGAAGATCAGATCCGCCGTGGTGAGACCCCGGAGCCTCTGGATCTGACTCAGCTGAAGTCAACCCAGCAGACCCTGGGTCTGGATGGGCAGGCCAGCTCGGAAGAGGAGCAGCTCCGCCAGCTTCTGAAGAAGGTTAATGCCGATCTGCTCACGATGCTTGAGCCGGCAGCCCTGACGGGCAAACAGCTGGTGACGGCAGGCCGTCAACCGCTCCAGAACAACCCGAACAGCTGGGAGGTGACCCTCAATTTCGATGGTGAGGGTGCTGAGGCCTTCGCTGACCTCACCAAATCGATTGCCGGTACCGACCGGTTGCTGGCCATCACTCTGGATGATCAGCTGATCAGTGCCGCCAGCGTTGGCCCCCAGTTCAAAAGTGCTGGAATCTCTGGTGGTGCAGCCACCATCAGCGGCAATTTCACTGCGGAAACGGCCCGTGAGCTCGAGGTGAAGCTCCGCGGCGGCTCCCTGCCCCTCCCCGTTGAAGTGATCGAGGTCCGCACCATCGGGCCCACGCTCGGAGCAGAGAACATCCGCCGAAGCCTGGTGGCCGCCCTCTCGGGCCTGGCTCTGGTGGCGGTGTTCATGGTGGTGGCCTATCGCCTGCCAGGGGCGGTGGCTGTGATAGCCCTCAGCCTCTATGCCCTGTTCAACCTGGCGGTGTACGCCTTGATTCCGGTCACCCTCACCCTGCCGGGAATCGCTGGTTTCATCCTCTCGATCGGCATGGCCGTGGATGCCAATGTGCTGATCTTTGAACGGATCAAGGACGAATTGCGGCGGGGCAACACCTTGATCCGCTCGATCGATACAGGCTTCTCCGAGGCCTTTTCATCGATCGTCGATGGTCACCTGACCACGCTGATCAGTTGTGCAGCTCTCTTCTTCCTTGGCACCGGCCTGGTCAAGGGCTTTGCCGCGACCCTGGGCATTGGTGTTCTGCTGAGTTTGTTCACGGCCCTTACCTGCACCCGCACCCTGCTTCGTTTCCTGATGGGCTACGCCGGTCTGCGTCGTGCCAGCAATTTTCTGCCCACCGGGCAACTTCCTTCCCCCACCGCCTGAACCATGACTGAAGCATCGTCATCGGCACAAGCGGCCACGGTCCTCAGATTGCGCTGGTCCCTCAGCAGCATGCGCCGCAAGGTGTGGCTCGTTTCTAGTCTGGTGGTCCTGATCAGCCTGTTGGGCCTGGTGCTCAGCTGGTTGGATCCTGCGATTCGTGCTCCCCTCCGTCCCGGCCTGGATTTCACCGGTGGCACGCAGATTCAACTGGAGCGTCGTTGTGATGACGCCTGCGCCGAGCTCAAGGCGATTCAGGTTTCGGATGTGATCCGCAGCCTGGAGCTGCCCCAGGAGGAGGGTCAACCTCTGCCCAACCTGGGCGCTCCCCGGGTTCAGCTTCTGGATGGCGGTCAGTCGTTGTTGCTGCGCCTACCAACCTTGTCGGCTGCCCAGGGCCAAGCGGTGATTCTGGCGGTTGAATCCGTTGCAGGGCCATTCCTCTCCGGTGGTCAATCGGTCGACACGATCGGGCCGAGCCTGGGCAAACAATTGCTGCGCAGCAGTCTGATTTCTCTGTTGGTGGCCTTCAGCGGTATTGCGGCCTACATCAGCTTCCGCTACGACCGCCGCTACGCGTTTCTCGCTCTGGTGGCGCTGGCCCATGACGTTGCGATCGTCTGTGGAGTTTTTGCCTGGCTCGGGGTTGTGTTCCAGCTGGAGGTGGACAGCCTCTTTGCGGTTTCATTGCTTACCATTGCTGGTTATTCGGTCAACGACACGGTGGTGGTCTTTGATCGCATCCGTGAACGCAGCAAGGATGCTGCCGACCTGCCGCTTTCAGTGCAGGTGGATCAAGCGGTGTCCGCCACCCTGACCCGCACGCTCTACACCAGCGGAACCACCCTGCTGCCTCTCTTGGCGCTCGTGTTTTTCGGTGGAGCAACGCTGTATTGGTTTGCCATCGCCCTCGCCCTCGGTGTTGTTGTTGGTTCCTGGTCGAGCATCGCCCTGGCGCCCTCGTTGCTCACGCTGTGGGACCGCTCCCGTGACTAAATTCAGCGGTAATTCAGAGCGGAGACGCCGTGCTGTTTCGGCCCGTTGGTTTCCAATTCTGTTGATCCTGCTGGCTCTGGCTGATCTGCGCACCGAAGTTCTGCTGCTCAGTGATCAGTTCACGATCACAGGGCTTGGTTATGCCATTCGGCATCATCAGCTTGCTGTGGTGGTCTTGCTGGGTTCCGGCTCTCTCTGGCGTCGTTTCGGTTAGCGCTTGGGGCCGTTGCCGAATTCCCGCCAGATCGAATCCCAGGTGCGTTGTTTTACCTCGGCGTTCCACCGCCCCTGGCTGTGGGTTGAGGCCCACCACGATTCGAACAGATCGTGGGCTTCCTCTTGCAGCAAATCGGGGTCAAGATTCTCGCGAACCAGCTGCATCACGGCCTGCCTCAGTTCCTCGTAACGGGAGAAATTGAAGATGACGTCCAAGCCTGTTCGTCTCAAGATCTCTTGGACACACTATTGGATTGAAGGGCGTGGAGGTGGCTTTTTCGGTATCGCAACGAACGTCAGTTCTTGGGAAGCCTGAGCTACGACATCTTTGGTTGCTCAGGTTCCATGGAGTTGAATCCTGGTCTCAGCGAGGTGGTCTTCGGCTTGCGTGCTGAGGTGGAAGCTCTGAAGACGCGCTTGAACAAGATTGAGCGTGGTCAAGAGGTGGCGGTCTCTGCGGCCTATTGGCAGGCGGTTGAGCGGGAGCGTGATTCGAGCGAAAAAAAGAAACGTCACCTGCTCTGATGCGGTCGAAAAAAATGGGACCCTCTCCCAAGAGTCCCAAGGCTCGACGCGTCGTTCTCACGACTCCGCAAAAATACTCACACAGTGCGGGTCTCAGGTGTGACCCCTGCTACAGGATGTTCCGTGGGTTACATCTTTCGAGGGCGTTGTCAGGCCCAGCGGTCCATGATCTGCTGCACCACCACCCGCTGCATCAACACCTGAAGCACCACCACCAAAGGAAGGGCCAGCAGCACGCCCGGAAGCCCGAGTAGAGCGCCAAGGCTGAGCTGAGCCGTTAAGGCCACCGTTGGCAGCAGATTCACGGTTTTGCGCAGCAGCAATGGTGTGAGCAGAAATGCCTCCAGGTTCTGCAGCACCAGCCGGAACACCAGCACCGACAGCATCAATTGCGGCGACTGCAGCAGGGCCAATCCCGTGGGCAGTAGCGTTGCCGCCGTAGGTCCGATGGTCGGCACGAACGTGAGCAGGCCGCACACCAGGGCGCTCAACAGGGCAAGGGGTGATTTCAGCAGCAACAGGCCGCCCCAGGTGAGCAGAAAAACGGTGGTGGCGGAGAGGGTCATGCCACTGAGCCACCCCCCCAACGCTTGCCTGCACTCGTTGAGCAGGTGTTCCATCCGCTCCCGGGCTGGTCGGGGCGTCATGGCCACCACCATGCGCCGGTGGGCGCTTGGATCCAAGGCCAGCAGGATCGCGAGCAGCACCATCAAGAACAGTTGAATCAGCGAGTTCGCTGCACCTCCTGCGAACCCCAGCAACGGCTGAAGCCCTTTCAGATTGAGGCCCTCCCCCAAAGCGTCATTCAGCTGCGCCAGGCGCGGCTCACTGCTCAGCAGGTCGGACACCTTGCTGACCAACTGCGGCAGATCCCGTCCCAGTTGCTGAAACTGGCTGATCAGTTCCGGCACCAGCAGTTGCCCCAGCAGCCCCCCGGCCAGGATCAAAATCCCCAGCACGGCCGCCAGGGCCTGAGGACGCTCCAGTGGGGTTCGCTTCTGAACCTGAACAATCAGCACATCCAGGGCTATGGCCACCACCACGGCGCCAAAGAGCACCAGTAGCACCCACCGCAGGTGCCAGAGCAACAGCACCAGCACCACCAAGGTGAGTGCAATGAGAAACGTGCCGGCGGTCATCGAACCGGCTCCAGGCGTTTCCAGCGATCCAACACATCGTGGATCACGACTTCACGGATGATCACCTGCAGCACCACCGCCAAAGGCAGCGCCATCAGCAGGCCGAGGGGGCCAAACAGGAGTGTGAACAGGAACTGAGCCGCCAGAGTCAATCCGGGCAGCAGCTTCACCTGGTGGTGCATCACCGATGGTGTGATCACGTAACTCTCGATGTTCTGGATCACCACGTAGGCACCCAGCACCGCAGCGGCCTTCCAGGGGGCATCCAACAGAGCCACCGCCATCGGGAAGATCGTGCTCATGGTTGGCCCCACATTGGGGATCACGTTCAACAGCCCTGCAAGAAGTGCATTGGCCAGAACGAGCTTCACGCCCAACAGCGTTAACGCAATGCTGCAAAGCACAAACACAGCCAGGGAGCTGATCAGCACACCCACCATCCAGCTGCTCAAGGCAGCACCGCACTTATCCAGGATGCGACGCCCCCGGCGTCGATAGAAGGAGGGAATCAACTGCAGGCCAACATTCCGATAGGCCTGGGGCTGAATGCTGATCATCAGAGCCACCGCCACCACGAACAACAGCCGCAGGACGCCGTTGCCGAGGTTGCCTGCCAAACCGAGCAGACCCAGCAAGCCATTGCCCACACCAGCGGCGAGGGATGAACTGTCGGGCACAAGTTGGCGTGGACCGTTCAGGCCCAATTGATCCAGGTCGGGGAATGCATCGGCCCCATAAATGGCCTCACTGATGCTGTCGATCCAACCGAGTCCCAGCCGCACCAGGGTCTGACCCGCTTCGGGCAGCTTCTGCAACAGCAGTGCGAATTCCTCGAGAAACGGGGGGACAACAACACCAGCCGCACCGGCGACCAACAACAACAACCCAACGATGCAGAGCAACAGGGCCAGGGGCCTTTGCATCGGCCGCCGCTCGCGAAGAATGCCCACCAAAGTGCATAGAGCCATGGCAAGAACCACTGCTGCGAAGATCAGCAGCAGCAGCTCACGCAGTGACCACAGCAGAACGATGGCTGCAATGAAGGCTGTCAATAACAGCCACTGGGGCAGTCTCAAGCTTGTTGGTCGTCGGCCCCTTCAGTCTGATTGGAATCCTGGCTTTGTGAATAACCCAAGCCATTGGCATCGGCGTAGCGCTGGGCGAAGCGCATGAACCGCTCGAAGTCCTGCTCGGACTTCCATGAGTAAACGGCTTCAAGGGCACTGGCTGTGCCGTTCACGAATTTGCCATTCACTTCGCGAGTGACCATTTCGCCTTCTTCATCCACCATCCACATTCCGGTGATGTCACCCATGGTTTCGGGAGCAATCGCAGCAGGCTGCTCGAAACGGAAGGTGGCTTGACCGGTGCGGCCGTCGCGGCTGCGGGTCAGACGGATGTCGGGCACCACCGGCTCGTTGACTCCCCGAAAGAACTGAATCGCCGCTTTGCTCATGCCGTTCTCGAACCGTCGATGGGGGCGATCCTAATCGGGGATTTCAACAAACCCGCCGTCGATCAAGGTCTCGGCGGCTTGATCAGCGCTGAGCCCTGAGAGATCGATCGTGTCGCGTTTGGGCGATCGTGCCAGTTCATGGTCGTAACAGCGGTCGTAGTAATCGAGCGTGGCGCGGCAGGCGGTGGCCCAGTCTTCCCTGGCAATCGCTTCCAGGGCTTCCTTGGTGCGCTGGGGCCCCAGGCGACGGCTGATACGTTCGGTCGCCTCAGCCAGAGCGGCTCCCCCCTGGTGGCCGTACACCTGCACCAATTGGTGCACCCGTTCCCCGAGGTCGCGCTGAATCTCCAGCACAGGGGCCTCTTGCATCTGATCGAAAAGGGCCTTGGGAATGCGGCAGCGGCCCACCTGGATGCTTTCCGCTTCCAACCAGATGGCTGTGGCCCCACGGCGTTGGTGTTGATCCAGGGCCTCAGCCAATTGGTTTTCGTAGTGCTCGGTGCTGGGTTGATCCGGCAGACCCAAACCGCCGAAACTGCTGCCGCGGTGGTTGGCCAGCCCTTCCAGATCAACCACGGCTGCACCGCGCGCGGCCATGGCCAACAGCAGATCGGTTTTCCCTGTTCCCGTTCGGCCTCCCATCACGCGAAGGGGCCAGATCTGCTCAAAGCGGCTCTGGGCCCAGCGCCGATAGCTCTTGTAGCCCCCCTCAAGGAGCCTTGGCTTGAGATCGATCTGCTGGGCAAGCCAGGCCACACTGGCCGAGCGCATTCCGCCCCGCCAGCAGTAGATGCGTGGTTCCCCCTGCTGACGCAGGCTCTCCAATTGGCGCGCCAGGCTGCTGAGCTTGGGGCCGGTGAGTTCAAGCCCCAGGTGAATTGCTGGTGTGCGTCCCTGCTGCTTGTAAGCGGTGCCCACCGCGGCACGTTCCTCATCGTTGAACAGCGGCACGTTGATGGCGCCGGGCCAGTGCCCCTTTTCAAATTCGCTGGGGCTGCGAACGTCCACCAGTGGACCTTTCAGCTCGCGAAGCTGCTGGATCTCGATTGAACATGTCTCGCCCATGCCTGACATAGTGGCCAACACCGAGCCAGTTGGGGCCGGTTGCCACTCATGCTCTCCGGTTCCACACCCGCCACAAAACTCAGCATTGATCAGCTGCTGGATCGTTTCGCGAAGGGAACACCTCGCCAGCGACGTCCGCTGATCAAGCAGATCGAAACCCGCGCCGACGAGTTGGCTGCGGTGGGCCCAGACCTTCTTTCTGGCTTTGACCCCGCCGGTGATGACTGGGCTGCAGGTTGGATCTTGCAGGTATTGCAGCGACACCATCCCGATGCAGTCACCGCTCTCATCGCGTCGTCCGATCGAGGCTGGTTGACCACTGATTCCGGGGTTGGCCTGGATTACGGACCGCTGCAGCAGGAGCTGCTCGATCAGAACTTTGAAGAGGCGGATCGCGTCACCAGCCAGTGCCTGCGTGAATTGGCCGGTGATGCCGCCGTGAAACGGGGCTACGTCTACTTCACAGAAGTTGCGCCGATGTCAGGCGTTGATCTGGTCAGTCTTGATCGCCTCTGGACGGTCTATTCCCAAGGTCGCTTCGGCTTCACAGCCCAGTCCCAGTTGCTGTCAGCCCTCGATGGGCGTTACGAACGCCTTTGGCCCCGGATTGGCTGGAAATGTGATGGCGTCTGGACGCGTTATCCCGGTGCCTTCACCTGGTCGATCGAGGCTCCAGAAGGGCACATGCCGTTGATCAACCAGCTCCGTGGCGTTCGCCTGATGGATTCCCTGTTGAATCATCCGGCACTTGTGGCCCGCAGATCCTGACGGGGCTTCCCATCAACGGTAAGTTCGAAACACCGACGTCAACGGGCCCCACTGTGCCGTCCAAGAGGTTTCGCTGGGCTGAGTTCACCTTGCCGTCGACCCTGCAGCTGGCTCCTCTGCTGGAGCTGCTGACCGAGCCCGTCGGTTGTGTTCTCACCAGTCAGCGGATTGAGCTGGGGTTGCATGAAGCCCTGGTCAATGCCGTTCGCCATGGCAATGCCGAGAACCCCGCCAAGAAGCTCCGTGTTCGCCGCATCCTCACGCCCAACTGGATGGTCTGGCAGGTTCAGGATGAGGGTTGCGGCCTCCCACAACAGTCCCGCACAGCCACCCTGCCGCCGGCTCTCGATGCTCCCAGCGGGCGTGGGTTGTTCCTGATCCATCAATGTTTTGATGATGTGCGCTGGAGCCGCCGGGGGAATCGCCTGCAGCTGGCCTGCCGTCGGCCCGTCAGTGACGCGGACAGCCCGGATCCTTCAGCTTTCCTTTGAACCACCCCAGTGCCTGTTGGGTCAGGTTCTCCACGTCGGCGCTGTCCCCTTGGCGGAGCAGTTGCACCATCGCTGCTGCTAGTAACTCAGCTCCACGCCGCTGCCGGTTGCTCTTCAGCTGATGCCAGTCGCGATCGCCGATGCGGAGCAACTGGTGCAGTTCTTCCGCCTTGGCTGTAGCGGAGTCGGGCCATGGGGCGTCAGGTGAAGTCATCCCTGAATCATCAGATCGATCTAGTTTCGGTTGATGTGGGTGCAATGGCGTGGAACAGCGCAAAGGCCAACGACGCGTTCGTGAACTGCGTTGGTTGCACCATGCCTCACGGCTGGTGTTGCAAGGGCAATGTCAGGCCCATGCCCGGTCGGGTGTTGCGGCGCGGCGATGGCTGCAGCGCCGCAAACTTGCTGCGAATCTGATCACGCAACGGCCTGTGGGCTGGACCTTCTCCCCAGTGTCTAGAGAGCGCTTCTGGAGATCCTTACGCTTCGGTGGAGCCGGCTTTACCTTGGCCTGGCTGCTGGCGCAGCTTTGAACGCATCAGAAGATCAGGCCACCCGTTGGCGATGGGCTTGGCCAACCACCACCAGCGAATTCGAGGCCGGTGCTGATTCCTTCGTGGGTGTAACCCCCGCGGGCTGTGCCATGTCCTGACCGCGAAGCCAGGCATTGTGCAGGGCTCGCCTGCGGCGATCTTCAGACAACACCAAACGATCGGCTGCAGCCTGAGGGCTTTCCCCAGGCATCACGGCCGTGCGCAGGCAGATGCCGAACCCATGGGCTTCGACCTGCACATGGCCTTCCATCAGCACCACCTGGAATGTCCAGCCCTGAAGCCAACGCAGCCTGAAGGGATTGGTCATGACGTTCCCTTCGGGATTCAGCACACCCTATGGCTCGCAGCCGTTCGTGCAAGGGACGCTGTCAGGGAATCCCCTCAGCTGGCCTCTGGGATGGGTTTGCGTGCCGACCAGACCCGCGTCATGAAGTGGGTTTCCGCGGTGATGCCTTCGAACCCTGCAGCTGAGAGGCGGGTGTCGATGTCGTCGCCGATGTAGTCGCGGTAGTAGGGCTCATGGAAGACGCGCCTGAAATTCTCCATCACGGAGGCGAACTTGGCTGAATCGGCCATCTGCACAGAGTCGGCAAGCACGAACACACCACCGGGTTCAAGCACCCGCCAGGCCTCGTTGAGCACGTTCTGGCGGGCATCCGCCGGAAGTTCGTGCAGCAGGAACACACTGGTGACGGCCTGAACCGATTCATCAGCCAAGGGCAGTGATTCCCCGTTGGCACGGATCAGCTGAACCAGCGATGCATCGCCGTCATTCAGCCAGCGGTTGGCTTGACGCAGGTACGACTCGGAGAGATCGGTTCCGATCAGTTGCGCGTGGGGAACGGCGGCGCGGATCTGCTGCAGGGTCCGGCCGGTGCCGGTAGCCACATCGAGAATTTTGAGGGAACCCGGAGCACGGTCTGCGAAGTGCTTCAAGCCGCGTTTCAGGGGAGCCAAAACCCTGCGTCGCATGGCATCGGCGGTGCCATTGAAGAGGATCTCCACCTGCAGGTCGTAAAGACCAGCCGAATGGTCACTCAGGTAGCCGTCGGTTTGATGGTGAAAATTCTGGAGGTAGTACTCGGGGTAGAGCGCTTTTTCGGTTTCCTTGGGCAGATCCCGCACATTGCGCTCGCGGCGTCGATCCCAGGTGGAGGGAAGATCCATCCAAACCTGCGGGTAGCGGCTGACCCAGTCGAGCCAGGGTGCATCAAACAACAACTGCTCGGGGTAGATCCCCTGTTCGGCGTCCTGCCAGTCCTGTTCCTGGAGTTTCCTCATATCCAGCTGCAGCTCTCCAAGAACTTCGGCGGACACGGGCTCGGTTTTCGGCACCGCATCTGGCGCCAACAGCTCCATCAGCTTGGTGCTCAGCTCCTTGTGGGCCAGGCCCGCGATGCTTTTGCCTTGCTGAAGCGTTTGGTACGCAAGCTTGCTCAGGGGCGTTGACGCCATCGCGGATTCAGACAACAAACCCATTCCAACGAATGAGGCGCACAATCGCGTGGCCAGCAGTCCACAAAAAAACCCGCCTCCTTGGAGGCGGGTCGTGGGATGCACGGGCGCTGATCAAGCGTCGTAGTACATGGTGAATTCGTGGGGGTGAGGCCGCTGGCGCAGCTGCTGCACCTCCTCGTACTTCAGGTCGATCCAGTTGTCGATGAAGTCGTCGCTGAACACACCGCCAGCGGTGAGGAAGCCGCGATCAGCATTCAACGCTTCCAGGGCACCGTTGAGGGATGCGGGGACCGTGGCGATCTTCGAGAGCTCTTCAGCCGGAAGTTCGAACAGGTCGCGATCTTCGCCATCGCCGGGATCGATCTGGTTCTTGATGCCGTCCAGACCAGCCATCATCATGGCGCTGAAGGCCAGATAGGGGTTGGCGAGGGCATCGCCGGAGCGGAACTCGAGGCGCTTGGCCTTCGGGCTCGGGCCGGTGAGCGGGATCCGCACGGCGGCAGAGCGGTTGCCCTCGGAGTAGACGAGGTTCACCGGGGCTTCGAAACCGGGCACCAGTCGCTTGTAGCTGTTGGTGGTGGGGTTGGTGAAGGCCAGGAAGGCGGGGGCGTGCTTGAGGATGCCGCCGATGTACCAGCGTGCCGTCTGCGAGAGGTTGGCGTAGGTGCCTTCGCCGAAGAACAGGGGCTGACCGCCTTTCCAGAGGCTCTGGTGCACGTGCATGCCGGAGCCGTTGTCGTTGAAGACCGGCTTGGGCATGAAGGTGGCCGTTTTGCCGTACTTCCTGGCCACGTTGCGCACGACGTACTTGTAAGTCATCACGTTGTCGGCGGCCTGGATCAGCTCAGCAAATTTCATGCCGAGTTCGTGCTGACCCGCGCCTGCTACCTCGTGGTGGTGCTTCTCGGTGGGAATGCCCAGCTGACCCATCAGCAGGAGCATCTCGGAGCGGATGTCCTGGGCGGTGTCGTTGGGAGCGACAGGGAAGTAGCCCTCCTTCTCCTGAATCTTGTAGGCGAGGTTGCCGCCTTCTTCGATCCGTCCGGTGTTCCAGCCCGCTTCGATCGTGTCGACGCTGTAGAAGGAACCCCCTTCAGCCGAGTTGTAGCGGACGTCGTCGAAGAGGAAGAACTCCGGCTCAGGACCGAAGAAGGCCATATCGGCCAGGCCGGTGCTGGCCAGATGATTCAGTGCCCGCTGGGCCAGGGCGCGGGGGCAGCGCTCGTAGGGCTGGCCGGTGCGTGGCTCCTGAATCGAGCAGATCATGCTCAGGGTTTTGTGCCGGTAGAAGGGGTCCACCCAGGCCGTGTTGGCGTCCGGCACCATGGCCATGTCGGAGGCCTGGATGCCTTTCCAGCCGCGGATGGATGAGCCGTCAAAAGCCAGGCCCTCCGTGAAGGATTCTTCCTCCAGCAGATCGGTGCACACCGTCAGGTGCTGCCACTTGCCGTGCAGATCGGTGAATTTGAGGTCGATCAGTTCGATGCCTTCGTCCTTGATCTGGCGCAGGACGTCCTGGGGGGATTTCGACATAAGAAGGGACTGCTCGACTGAATTGTGCAGTGATGTGACCGTATACAGCCACAAGACACCATTTTGTATCAAGGGGTACGTTTCAGCTGCTGGAAGGCGACTGCGTAACCGTTTCTGTCAACTTGGCTGAAATGCAGGCATGCCAAAGGATCTGCCCGCCTCAACGGTGTTAGCTTCCGCTGGGGATCCTCTGGAGATTCAGGGACATGCGCGATGCAATCAGCGGTCTGATCGGTCGTTACGACCAGCTGGGTCGCTATTTCGACCGCCCGGCGATCGACAGCATCAATGTGTATCTGGATGAATCTGCACTGCGGATTCAGGCCGTAGAGCTAATCAACGGATCCTCGGCCGAGATTGTGCGTGAGGCCAGCCAGCGCCTGTTCCGGGATGAACCCGACCTGTTGCTGCCTGGCGGCAACGCCTACACCACCCGTCGGCTCGCCGCCTGCCTGCGGGATATGGACTATTTCCTGCGTTACGCCAGCTACGCCCTGGTGGCCGGTGACAGCACGATCCTCAATGAGCGTGTGCTGAACGGACTCGACGACACCTACAAGAGTCTCGGCGTTCCCACTGGCCCAACGGTCCGCAGCATCGTTCTGCTGGGAGAGGTTGTTTCCGAGATGCTTCTGGCCAACGGTGCTGCATCCGATCAGCTCGCCACCGTTCTTCAGCCGTTCGATCACCTGGCCAAGGGCCTGGGTGAAACCAATGTGCGCCAGCGCTGATCCAGCACGCTCAACGCAAGACCTGAACAGATTGCAATCAAGCCTCCCTCACCCCTTCCAAGGGGCGTGACTGCGTAGGCTCAACACTCGAACCAATGAACAGGGCTTTGGCGACGACGAACTCACTCCTCTCTGTTGACGATCGTCACCGCAAAGCCTTTGCACCGATCGGCACACCCGACCGCCTCCTGCTTGGACCAGGCCCCTCCAACGCCCATCCAACAGTTCTGAAGGCTCTGTCGCGAACCCCGATTGGTCACCTTGATCCTCTCTATGTGGATCTGATGGGCGAAGTGCAGGAACTGCTGCGTTACGCCTGGCAGACCGACAACCGCCTCACGCTTCCGATGAGCGGCACCGGCAGTGCTGCCATGGAGGCAACCATCGCCAACACCGTCGAGCCTGGAGACACCGTTTTGGTGGCGGTGAAGGGATACTTCGGCCTGCGTCTGGCTGACATGGCCGGCCGCTATCGCGCTGAGGTGAAAACCATTGAAAAACCCTGGGGTGAGTGGTTTTCCCTCGATGAGCTGGAAGCTGCCCTGATTGAGCACAAGCCCGCCATCTTGGCGATGGTCCATGCCGAAACCTCAACGGGTGTCTGCCAACCCATGGAGGGCATCGGCGACCTCTGCCGGAAGCATGATTGCCTTCTGCTGCTCGACACCGTCACTTCTCTGGGGGGCGTTCCGCTCTACATCGATGAGTGGAAAGTCGATCTTGCCTACAGCTGCAGCCAGAAGGGCCTGAGCTGCCCTCCCGGACTCGGACCCTTCACCATGGGCCCCCGTGCTGAGGCCAAGATGACAGCCCGTCAGGGCAAGGTGCCCAACTGGTATCTGGATGTTTCCTTGTTGAACCAGTACTGGGGCAGCGATCGCGTCTATCACCACACCGCGCCGGTCAACATGAATTTCGGCATGCGTGAGGCCCTGCGTCTCCTGGCTGAAGAAGGTCTCGACCAGGCCTGGGCACGCCATCGCAGCAATGCGGAGATGCTCTGGAACGGGCTGGAAAGTCTCGGCCTTTCGATGCATGTGCCGGCCGAGCGCCGACTGCCCACCCTCACCACAGTTCGCATCCCTGAAGGTGTGGATGGCAAGGCCTTCAGTCAGCACCTGCTCAACAACCACGGCATTGAAGTTGGTGGTGGACTCGGCAGCCTGGCCGGCAAAATCTGGCGCATCGGCCTGATGGGCTACAACTCCACCCCTGAAAACGTGAACCGTCTGCTCAACCTGTTTGAGACAGAGCTGCCTCGCTTCAGCGGTTCCGTCGCCGCCGCCGCCTGAACCAGCGTTCCAGCTGCTCCCTCGCCTCGGGTTCGCGCACGCCCTGAATCACGTTCATGTGGTGATGGGCACTGGCATGGGTGGAGAGGTCAAGGCTTCCCCCCAGGCCACCGCGCTTGGGATCTGACGCCGCAAAAATCACGGTTCCCATGCGGGCCTGCACCAGGGCCCCCGCACACATGGGGCAGGGTTCGAGGGTGACGATCAGGGTGCAACTGTTGAATCTCCAGTCGTTCTGAACGATCGCTGCCTGTTGCAAGGCCACCAGTTCGGCATGCCCGAGGGGATCCCTGTCGTTCTGGCGCCGGTTCCGCCCATGACCGATGGCTCGGCCCTGTCCATCCAGGATCACTGCTGCCACCGGAACTTCTCCTTCCGCTCCAGCCTCCTCCGCGCGCTGGAGCAGAACATCCATCCAGCGAGTGAACTCATCCCGCTGATCCACTGCTGTTCCACGTTGTCCTTTGAGCACCATCCCACGAGACGCGAAGATCGGTGCAGTTCACGGGTCTCCGTTGCAAGCCTGTTCCGAGTCTCAGCACCCACCGGATCGGCTTGCTCCGTTCGCCATCCCCTCGGCCGAAGACCCGGTGCTGAGGAACTTCCTGCATCGCAGTTCGGATCTGCTCTGCCGTTGGATCGGCTCCGCTGATCGATCAAGCCCGGTCCCCGTCATGCGGCCCTTGCCTGACGTGGCACCAGGGCTTGATGGGGCCAGCGTTGAATCGCTGCTCAGTGATCTTCAGCAGGTGATGGATGGGGCGTATCAGCCGTCCCATCCCGGTGCTCTCGCCCATCTCGATCCGCCCCCGCTGACCGCGTCCATTGCAGCGGAATTGGTCTGTGCAGGTCTCAACAACAACCTCCTGGCCGAGGAGCTTTCGCCTGGTCTGACCGGCCTGGAACATGACCTCTGCCGCTGGTTCTGCCACAGGATTGGCTTGCCTGCCGGTTCCGGAGGGGTGCTGGCCAGCGGCGGGACCCTGAGCAATCTCATGGCCCTGGTGGCCGCACGGGCGGCGTTGAAGGCCAGCCATCGGGATCCTGTGCTGCTATGCAGCCAAGACGCTCACGTCTCGATCAACAAGGCGGCAAAGGTGATGGGGCTGGCGGATGATGCCCTTCAGACGCTTCCCGTGGCCGCGGATGGTGGGCTTTGCCTCGAGGCTTTGGCCAAGCGTTTGAGAGCTCTGCAAGCGGAGGGGCGGCCTTGTCTGGCGGTGGTGGCCACGGCCGGCACCACAGTGCGTGGAGCCATTGATCCTCTGTCGGATCTGGCAACCCTCTGCCGTGATGCTGGGGTCTGGTTGCACGTTGATGCGGCCATCGGCGGTGTGTTCGCCCTCACGGCCCGCCATGCCTCTCTGATGGATGGCATGGAATCTGCCGATTCGATCACGCTGAATCCCCAGAAATTGCTGGGCATCACCAAGGCGTCATCCCTGCTGTTGCTTCGGGATCGAACCCATCTGCGTCAGGCCTTTTCAACAGGATTGCCCTACATGGAGGTGCCAAAGGGGATGGATCATGGCGGGGAGATCGGCTTGCAAGGCACCCGACCTGCGGAGATCCTCAAGCTTTGGCTGGGCCTTCGCCAGTTGGGCGAGGCGGGCATCGAAGCAACGCTCAGCGGAGCTTTGCAACGGCGAACCGCCTTCGCAGCCCAATTGGACCCGGAGAAGTTCACGTTGCTGCCGGGTGACCTGCACCTGCTGGCCTTTCATCCCAAACATGGAGATGCTGCTGCAGCCGGCCGTTGGAGTGAAGACACCCGGCAAATGCTGCTGTCTCACGGCTACATGCTGTCGCGACCCTTTTACGGCGACCGTTTCTGCCTCAAGGCGGTTTTTGGAAACCCCCACACCACGGCTCAGCACCTCAGCGACCTGTCGGGACGACTGAATCAATCGCTGGCTCCAGCCTGATCGTTCACAATCGCCATCGTTCGAGACGCTCCGATGCCGGAACAGCAGCAGGGTTCACGCTGGGTTGCCATCGTCACCGGGGCGATCTCCGTGGCGATTGGTGTGCTCTATCTGCTTCTGATCACCGTTCTGGATGCCCGGGGGCCGATGCTTCCCCCTCCTGCTGAGGCCCTGGCCGGGGGGGAAGACGTCCCGCCGCCGACTGCTGAAGCGGTTCAACCACTTGCCGCATGGCACTGGCCAGAAAGCGCTGCAGTGAGAGTTCCCGTCGGTTGAGCTCAAAGGCCTGTTGAACCACGGTCTGCATGCCACCGTCACCCCAGTCCTGGTCCTGTTCGAAGTAGCGCATGAAACTGCTTCCGGCGATTCGGGTGAGCCATGCGGTCACCACCCCCTGGAGCACCTGCCCCAGCACCAGAGTGGGCAAGCTCAGGCTCAGGCTGGTGCCCAGCAAGCTCATGGCACCTTTGACGATGCCCAACTTGCCCAGGGTCTGTCCAAGGGACAGGGCCAGATCCTTGGCGCGATCACGGGACATCTCGACCCCATAGATCTTGGCCATCTCCAGGATCATCTGGGCATTCACCGCTGCTGTGCTCAACAGATCCACCCCGGGCAGCGGATTGGCAGCGACAATCCCCGCTCCCATCCAGCTGTAGCGGTCAATGCAGCGTTTGGCTTCCCGAGACCGCTGGTCGTTCAAGAGGTCACGCCCGCGACTGTCGAGGGATCGGCACTGCAGAAGGATGTTGTCGGCAATCAATTCCTCCCCCTCGGCGTGCAGCACAACGGCGAGACGCTGCAGCAGATCGCTGACGTCAGGCAGCGGCTGCAGCGGGCGACGGCCGGGTTGAGGAATCGATTGAGGAGAGGCGCTGCAGGCCACCACATCAGCAGCGTTGAGCTGTCCCTGGCAACGGGAGCGAAGCACCTGCAGGAGCCTTTTCTCCTCGTCAACTCCGCGTAAATCCCGCTTGTTCAGCACCAGGAGCAGCCGCTTGCCGAGCCCGGCGAGCGAGGTCACGACGGCGTATTCCGAGGCTCTGAGGTCCCCGTCCACCACCACGATCAAAAGATCGGCACGAACCGCCCGACGACGGGCTGTTTCCTCCCGGCTGAGTCCTTCGTCTCCGGCTTCCAGGATTCCTGGGGTGTCCACGAGCTGAAGACCACGCTCCAGGCCTTTCAAACGCAGCCGGTAGGCGCGGCTGGTTTTGGTCACGCCCATGGGCGCTCCCACATCGCCGACCATTTCATTGAGCAGGGCACGGATCAGTGATGTCTTCCCACTGGATCCAGTGCCGAACACCACAACCACCAGATCGCCTCGCTTCAGTTCCTCGGCGACCCGGTCGCGTTCGTTCTGAAGGCTGCGGCGACTGATGTCGTCCTGAATGCGTTCGATCAGACGATCCACATGGCCGAGGCTGGTGGTCGCGGCATCCCTCCGGTTCTGTGGAGCCGGGGTGGCTTGGCGTGGGTGTTGGCTTGGGCGTGATTTCAGGCGTTTCCACATCGGCCAACCCACCTGCACCGCCAGGGTGGCCACCAGCGCGAACCCCAGCAGCAGCACCGGCGTGAGCAACCAGGGAGGCAGGAAGTAACTCAGATCCCACAGCAGGCTGCGGATGGTCTGAACGGCAGCGCCGATCAGCACGAGTGCCACAAAGGCAACGGCGAGACCGATCAGCAACCGGGTTTGGCGTTTCATGCCTGCGTCACACCAGCCTCAGGGCAAGTTTGGGTCAGCCACGGCTGTTGTCACGAAGGCTGTTGTCACGAAGGCTGCTGTCCCCCCGGCGGGTCCAGAGGTCGATGGCAAAGCAGAGCACGGCGAGATTGATGGCGACATCCGCCCCGTTGAAGATCGGGAAATCGATCG
The DNA here is from genome assembly GCF_023630635.1 of Synechococcus sp. MU1651. Taxonomy (NCBI): domain Bacteria; kingdom Bacillati; phylum Cyanobacteriota; class Cyanophyceae; order Synechococcales; family Synechococcaceae; genus Synechococcus; species Synechococcus sp. MU1651. The sequence continues at coordinate 410,199 of NZ_JAKUHJ010000001.1, read as the reverse complement.
GTTCGAGGGCCAGAAAATCCACCACATGGCCTAGGCGCCAACGGTCGATCCCATTGCCCACGGTTCCACCCAGAAGCGCAGCAGCGGCGAGGGCCTGCCAGAACGGCAGCACCCGTTCACGCCAGATCCATAGGATCAGCCCGATGCCCACCCCCAAGCTGAGCAGCCCAAGCAGGGCAGTGGAGCCCTGCAGAACACTGAAGGCCGCGCCGGTGTTGTGCACCAATTGCAGCGAGAGCAGATGTGGCAGCAGGGGTAGGGATTGACCCTCTCGCAAAGCGCTCGAGGCCGCCGCCTTGCTCAACTGATCCACCACCACGATCACCAGGGCAATCAGCAGGGTTGAGCGACGTGGAAGTGGTCTCGTCATGGCTCGATGATCAGCAACCGACGCAGCACAATTGAAAGCAATCCTGCACCGATGCAGAGCAGCATCTGAGCCGGTAGCGGACCGATTGAAAACTGCATCAGCAGCTCGGGGAAACCAAGGCTCCATCGCCCCAGCAGTGCCCCGAGGGTGAGATTCAGCACCCCGCAGATCTGGAGAACGAGCAGCCCTGCCAGGGCACAGAGCGACTGTCTGGGCAGGTCATCCATGCCGTCCTGCTGGGCCAGTCGACCGGTGAGCCAGGCTGCGGGCACGAAGCCCGCGAGATAGCCGAAACCCGGTTCAAGCACGTAGTTCAGCCCTCCACCGCCATGGAACACCGGCAGACTGAACAACCCCAAGCTCAGATAGCCAACAGCGGCCATCACGCCGGCACGCGGGCCACTGACCATGGCGCAGAGAAGCAGCGCTGGCACCTGCCACGTGACCGGCAGGGGGAGAAGGACCGGCTCGGGAGCAGGCAGGAACAATGCGGCCGGCACAAGACCACCGATGAGGATGGCCAGCAGACCCGCCAGGGCACCACACCAGGAGGCGAGAGCCCTCACATCACTCACTCAACTCGGCCCATCCTGCTCGACAATGCAGATCCTGCCCAGTTCAGATGTCGGTATCCATTGGTGATCAGCTGCGCCTGTCGCAGCAGCTTCCGTACCTCAAGTCGGCGGATCCGATGCCGATGCTGCGACCGCCGGATCTGGTGGCCGCCGGTGAAGTGGGCGAGGTGGTTGCCCTTCATCCGATGGACACGGTTGCTGTGCGTTTTCGCCGGGGCACGTTTCTGATCCCCCTCGATCGGCTGGATCCGGTGGATGCCGCTGAGGTGGACTAAGCAGCGTCCCGCCGATCCCAGCGCCGTTCAAGCTGCTTCAGTGCAGCGAAGGTTCCGCACAGGCTGAGTCGTGGTTCCCTCAGCCAACGTTGGGCGGCATGGAGCACATCCGTCGGTGTCAGTGCCGCAAGAGCCCGCACACAGCGCTGGTCATGATCGTCGGGGAGCCCTTGGGCCTTCAGCTGAACCCGTCGCTCTGCCCGTTGGGAGCAGGTCTGCAGGCCCTGGGCGAGCTGACCGATGTACTTAGCCCGTGCGAGCTCGAGTGCGGCCTCACTGAGGGGTTGCTCACTCAGCTCGTCCCAGATGTTCAGCAGCAAGTCCAGCGCGAGCTCTGAGCGCTCCTCCACGCTCGAGGCCATCAGCACAAAGGGCGCCGGTCCTGCCAGGGCAGGGAAGTGCGCGGCCACGTCGTAGGCCACGCCATGGTCTTCCCGCAGGCGCTGGAACAGCAGGCTCGACATCCCCACGCCCAGATGGCACTGCAACAGGCGCAACGCCAGTTCATCCGGGTGTCCATGCCCCAGCGTCGCCTGCCCAAGCATCAAAACCACCTGTTCGGTGTCCATTGCTTCGAGCTGGATCGTTTCGGTTCCTACCGCTTCGGCGAAGGGACGACGGCCTGAGCGATCGTTGCCGCTCCCTTCTGGCCAGTCGCGAAAGTCCTCAAGTGAGCCAATCGTGTCGATGATTTGCGGTGGGACGCTGCCCGCCAGGGCGAGAACGCTCGATGCCCTCGGTAGCCGCTCGGCCAGGGGGAGAAGTGCCTCCCGATCCAGATCATCCAGCTCTTCAGCGATGCCCATCGGGTCGTGGCCGTAGCCCCCGTTGCCATAGGTCAGCTGCCGCCATCCGGTCGTGGCGCAATGGAAGGGATCCTCCCGCTGCCGTTGCAAGGCCTGAATCGTGAGCGAACGTTCAAGGGCCACCTGGCCAGGCTCAAGCCGGGGGGAACGAACCATCTGGGCCAGCAGGGGCAGGAGCTGCTCCGCGTCTTCCACCGTGCAGCGCAGGCTCAGCACGAGCGCATCTTCCTGGGCATCGCAGCGCAGACCTGCTCCGCATCCCTCAACAAGGTCCGCCAGGTCAACGTGGTTGTGTCGTCCACAGCCGCGGCTGAGCAGTGATGCCAGCAGGTCATGGGCACCCCGTGTTCCTGCAGGGTCGTCGGCGCTGCCGAAAGGAAGCAGCAGTTTCGCGGCCAGAATCCCCGGGCTTGAGACCGGTTCGATCAGCAGTTCGGGGTTGCTCATCCGTCTTTCGTCTTTGCCTGGGCGGTCAGCACAAACGCCTGTTCGGGTTGAAGCCTTGGGAACAGGTCTGAGCGAAGCCGCTCGGCCGTCCATGGCGGCAGGAAAGCAAGAGGATGGAGCAGATCCTGCTGCCGGTCCCAGAGGGTCTGGCTGGCGCTGAGCCCAGACACCTGGCCCGTCGATTCCAAGGCATAGCGCAGTCCGTTGCTCACCAGCTGCTGGCCCCGTTTCAGCTCCTGATCGCTGACGAGCTCTTCCGCCATGGCGCGCAGCTGCCGGTTCACCTCGTCTTCCACAGCCTCCAGATGCTCGTCTGGACAGATCACCTCCAGCGTGATCAGGCTTCCCTGCTCCAGAACCGAGAGGTCCATCGACACGCTTTCAACGATTTGCAGTTCCTCCCTCAAGCGGTTCACGAGACGACTGCGTCGTCCTTCCCCCAGCAGGGTTGTGGCGAGATCAGCGGCCATCACGCCTGTTTGATCCTGGGCCCGTGGAGCTTCCCAGAGCATCAGCAGTCGGGCGGATTCGAGCCGGTCCACAACAACGCTTTCGCGTCCAGGACGCACGCTCAGGGGCGATGACGGTGATGAGGGCTCAGGCGCATCCAGGAGGTCCGCCAGAGCCGAGGAACCCAGGGCACTGCGCAGCTCCGCTGACGAAGGCCCGGCCATCGCCAGACAGCAGTTGGAACCGCGGTACTGCCGCTGATGAAACGCCCGCATGGCCTCGGGCGTCATGGCCTCCAGGCTGCGGGGGGTACCCAGGATGGGTCGGCCGTAGGGGTGCTGGTCACAGCCCTTGCTCAACAGCAGTTGCAGCACCTGCTCATTGGGTTGATCGGCGTACTGAGCGATCTCTTCAAGCACCACCCCCCGTTCCGTGTTGAACCCGTCAGGCTCGAGGCTTGGCTGCAACACCAGTTCCAACAACAGATCCAACGCTTCGCGGGCTCGATCCGGGGGTGTCAGCACGTGGAAGTGAACGTCATCAAAGCCTGTGGCGGCATTGCTGCTGCCCCCCAGAGCTTCGATGGCTTCATCGAATGCCCCTGCGGCCAGCCGCTCACTTCCCTTGAACACCATGTGCTCCAGGAAATGGGCCATGCCCTCTTCCCCTGGCTGCTCACTGGCACTGCCGGCACGGCACCAGAGATCGAGACAGGTCAGGGGTGCATCCGGCATGTCCGCCGTCACGCAGCGCACTCCGTTGGGGAGGGTCCAATGGTCCAGTGGGGGACCGGAGAACGGAAGGTTCAGAACTGCGTGGCAAAGTTCCATTCTGTGCCTGCCCCTTCGATGCAGCCCAAGCCGCTGGCGCCACCGCCAGGACAGCATCCCCTCGTGCAGGCCTTGGCGGCGTCGATCCGTAGTGCCTGGGCGGGATTGCCCGGATTGGAGATCCTCCCCTGCGATGAGGATTTGCGCTTCATCCAGGGGCAACTCGATGGCGAGGGCCTATCGATCGGCAACGAGCTTTTTCGCTGCATCGGCCTTCGCAAACTTCATTTGGAGGTTGCGCGACTCGGCAACGGCCTGCAGATCCTCCATAGCGTCTGGTTCCCCGATCCCCACTACGACCTGCCGATCTTCGGGGCCGACATCGTGGCCGGCCCGGCAGGCATCTCCGCCGCGATCGTCGATCTGTCCCCCACCTCCGATGACTTGCCGGAGCAGCTGATCCAGCGGCTTGAGGCCAGGCCATGGCCGGCGTTCCGTCAGGTTCGGGAGCTGCCGGCCTGGGGATCAGCCATCTTCTCGAACAAGGTGTGCTTCATCCGCCCCGATGGTGCTGACGAGGAAGCAGCCTTTCAGGAACTGGTGAGCCATTACCTGCAGGTGATGGCCACCAGCGTGATCGAGGCGACTCCCGAACCGTCCACGGCTCTCACTACAGTCCGCCGGTACGAGGGTCAGTTGAACTATTGCCTTCAGCAGAAACGCAACGACAAGACCCGCCGCGTGCTCGAGAAGGCCTTCGATTCAGCCTGGGCCGATCGCTATATCGACATGCTTCTGTTCGACAACCCTCCGGAACTCTGATGACCCCCAAGCGCTGGTCTGTTCTGGCTGGAAGTTTGGTCATTGCGGTCATTGGCGGCTGGTTGCTGCGGCCGACGCCCGAACCCAAGCCGGTTGAACCGACGCCTGCACCCACGGTTCTTCCCGAAGCGGTCGCGGCCCTGGGGCAGCTGGAGCCCGCCGGGGACATCCGCAATCTGGCGGCTCCCAATGCGGGGATGGCGGGGACACCCCGGGTGGCAGCCCTCAATGTGAATGAGGGTGATCTGATCAAGACCGGCCAGGTGTTGGCGTCCTTCGATCACCGGGATGGACTGCTCGCTGATCTGGAGCGCGTCGATGCGCAGCTGCGCAGCCTCGATCAGGAGATACAGCTTCAGGCCCTTGAGGTAGAGCGCTTCAGCAGAGCCGCCGATTGGGGTGCGGCCGAATTGACTCTGGTGGACAACAAGCGTGAAGAGCTGGTGCGTCTTCAGGGACAGCGGGATCAGGCCCTGGCGGAGCGCAAAGGGCTTCAGGCCGACCTCGTGCTCAGTCAGCTGATCTCGCCCCTGGATGGTGTTGTGCTCAAGCTGCATGCCCGTGCAGGCGAGCGCCCTGGTGCAGAGGGGGTGATGGATGTGGGGGCCAATCAGGCGATGCAGGCCAGCATCGAGGTCTACGAATCCGACATCTCCCTGATCCGCCTCGACCAGTCCGTGCGCCTCATCAGCGAGAACGGTGGTTTCCGAGGTGAACTCGTCGGGCGCGTCCTGCGCATCAGCCCGCAGGTGGAACAACGGTCTGTTCTCTCCACCGATCCCACCGGCGATGCCGACGCCCGCGTTGTGATGGTTGATGTGGTGCTGAACCCTGAAGATGCCGCCAAGGTCAGTCGTCTGGCGGGTTTGAAGGTGATCGCCCGCTTCGATCCATGAACCGGTTCTGGCGGGGGCGTCGGATTCCCCTCTCCTGGCTGTTGCTGACGCGCCAGCCTGTTCGCTTGCTGGTGGCGCTTGCTGGCATCAGTTTCGCGGGAATTCTGATGTTCATGCAGCTTGGATTCCGTGATGGCCTCTTTGACGCCAGCGTCACAGCGCACCGGCTGTTCGATGCTGATGTTGTTCTGATCAGTCCCCGCTCTGCCAGCTCCGTGAGCATGGAGGCCTTTCCAAGGCGGCGGTTGGTTCAGACCCTGGCTGATCCAGACGTCGATGGGGTGACCCCGGTGCATTGGGGGCTGATGCTGTGGCGGAACCCGGAAACGCGGCGCAACCGGTCGATCCTGGCCTTGGGTTTCAATCCCGACGACCCCTTTTTTGTCGATCCTTCCCTGGCTGAGAAAACTGACGCTCTCAAGCAGAAGGGGCGGATCCTCTTCGATCAGCTGTCACGTCCTGAATTCGGACCCATTGCCGATTGGTATCGCGATGGCCGTGTGGTGGAAACCGAGATCGCTGGCAACCGCGTCCGGGTGGCGGGTCTGGTGAGCCTGGGCACCAGCTTCGGTGCCGACGGCAACCTGCTCACGAGCACGGAGACGTTCCTCGATCTGATGCCTCAGAAGCCGCCTGGGGCGATCGAAGTGGGTCTGGTGCGGTTGAAGCCCGGCGCGGATCCTGAGCAGGTGGTGTCCCGATTGAGACAGCGACTGCCCAAGGATGTTTCGGTGCTGACCAAGCAGGGCTTCATCGATTTCGAGCAGAACTATTGGAAGAGCAGCACCTCCATCGGTTTCATCTTCACGCTCGGCGCCGCCATGGGCTTCGTGGTGGGCTGCGTGATCGTGTATCAGGTGCTGTACACCGATGTGAGTGATCACCTGCCGGAGTACGCCACTTTGATGGCCATGGGCTATCGCCTCAGCCATCTGCTGGGAGTGGTGGTTCGTGAGGGCTTCTATCTGGCGGCGATGGGGTACGTCCCCGCCTACATGGCCGGTCAGGGGCTGTACTGGTTCGTTCGTGACGCCACCAAGCTGCCCGTCGGCATGGATCTGTCCCGTGCGTTGACCGTTCTGGTGATGATCCTGGTGATGTGCATGTTGTCGTCGTTCCTGGCCATGCGTCGTCTCATCGATGCAGACCCTGCGGAGATCTTCTGATGGCAGCTGTTGTTGTCGACAACCTCTCCCACGCTTTCGGCCAAGGGGAGATGCGCCGCGCGGTTCTTCAGAACATCAGCTTCAGCATCGAGCCGGGCGAAGTGGTGTTGCTGACCGGTCCTTCAGGCTGTGGCAAGACGACACTGCTCACTTTGATCGGCGCCTTGCGGACGGTTCAGCAGGGTGAGGTGTCGGTGCTTGGTGAGTCCCTGCATGGTGCAGGCCGCCGGCGCCGCCAGCAGGTGCGCCGGCGCATTGGAATGATTTTTCAGGGGCACAACCTTCTGCGCTGCCTCACGGCTGAACAGAACGTGCAGATGGGCGCCGATCTTCTGCCTGATCTCAGTTACAGGGCGCGCCGGGATGAGGCTCGTCAGTGGCTCCGTGCCGTTGGCCTGGAGGACCACATGGCCAAAGTCCCCCATGACTTGTCCGGTGGACAGAAGCAGCGGGTCGCCATTGCCCGTGCCCTTGCCGCAAACCCCCGCCTTCTCCTGGCTGACGAACCCACCGCTGCCCTGGACAGCCGTACGGGCCGGGAGGTGGTGGAGCTGCTTCGCCGACTCGCCCGTGAACAATCCTGCGCGGTGCTGATGGTGACCCATGACCCGCGCATCGTTGATGTGGCCGATCGCCTGCTTCAGATGGAGGACGGGCGATTAAAGAATGCTGTTTAGTACGATGAAAGTTGACATCAGAGCCCGCAGTTCCGCATGGCCAAGCGCAGAAACCTGAAGAAAGAAAAGCAGGAGCGGAACCGCGCCTACGCCCGCAAGTTCAAGAAGCGCAAGATGCGGAACGATGGCCGTGGTGAAGGCGCTGGTAACGGTGTGACCGGAACCGCCAACAACGGTGGTGCCGCCGACTGATCAACGGATCAGACCATGCATCAAAAAGGGGGCCTGCGGGCCCCTTTTTTGTTGTTCGTAGGGTGGGTGGCCATTTGCATCGGCCGTCGCGATGTTCGTCAGCATCGTTATTCCGACCTACAACCGACGCCCGATCCTCGAGAAATGCCTCTCGGCACTGGAAGATCAGCAGCTTGCTGGAGCTCTTCAGGACTACGAGGTTGTTGTAGTTGACGACGGTTCCACCGATGGAACTCCGTCATGGCTGAGCGAGCAGTCCCAGCGTTTTCCCCATGTGCGCCTGATCGAGCAGGTGCACGGTGGTCCTGCCGAGGGCCGAAACCGCGGTGTGGATCACGCCCGTGGCGATGTGATCGTCTTCATCGACAGCGATCTGGTGGTCACAGAAACCTTTCTGGCCACCCATGCACGGGCGTTGCAGCAGTGCTGGCAACGGCGCGGTGATCGGCTCTGCTTCACCTACGGCGCTGTCATTAACACCGCCAACTTCGAAGCACCCTGCTCGGAGCGCCACAAATTACGAGACTTGTCCTGGGCTTATTTCGCCACTGGAAATGTGGCCATCGATCGGCAGGTGCTGGAGCGCTCAGGCCTGTTTGATACCGGTTTCCGCCTCTACGGCTGGGAGGACCTGGAACTGGGTGAGCGTCTGCGGCGGATGGGGGTTGAGTTGGTGAAGTGCCCGGACGCTGTCGGCTATCACTGGCACCCCGCCCTGAGTCTCGACCAGATCCCCCGACTTGTGGAAGTGGAGGGTGAACGGGCCCGTATGGGGCTTGTTTTTTACCGCAAACATCCCACCAGGCGGGTGCGCTTGATCATCCAGTTCACCTGGTTCCATCGCATCCTTTGGGAAGTGCTCACCCTCGGTGGGCTGATCAATCCCTCAAGTCTTCGCCCGCTGCTCCGTTGGCTGATCCGGCATGGCTATCCCGGAACGGCGATGGAGTTGCTTCGTTTGCCCCTTAATCGCATCGGTGTGCGTGCCCTGTTCCGTGAAGCCAGAGCGGCAGGGCTTCGCTGATCAACGTTTTGATACCTTCTATAGGTCCTTTCACACCGCACACCTGCCCGTTTCGGGTGCACCGTGAGACCAGCTCCTGCTGGTTGTTCAGGTCCCTGGCAGGTGGAGGCGAACCCGAAACCCTCAAACCATGGCTGTCGTCACCCTCGCCGAGATGATGGAGGCTGGTGCCCACTTTGGGCACCAGACCCGTCGTTGGAACCCCAAGATGTCGCGCTACATCTATTGCGCGCGCAACGGCGTTCACATCATCGACCTTGTGCAGACCGCCGTCTGCATGAACAACGCCTACAAGTGGACCCGTTCTGCGGCACGCAGCGGCAAGCGTTTCCTCTTCGTTGGCACCAAGAAGCAAGCCTCTGAAGTTGTGGCGCTGGAAGCCGCCCGCTGCGGAGCCTCCTACGTGAACCAGCGCTGGTTGGGCGGCATGCTCACCAACTGGACCACCATGAAGGCGCGGATCGACCGTCTCAAGGATCTGGAGCGGATGGAGTCCAGCGGCGCCATCGCCATGCGCCCCAAGAAGGAAGGTGCGGTGCTGCGTCGCGAACTCGAGCGTCTTCAGAAGTATCTGGGTGGCCTCAAGAACATGCGTCGCCTTCCCGATGTTGTGGTCCTGGTGGACCAGCGTCGTGAGTCGAATGCGGTGCTCGAAGCCCGCAAGCTCGACATCCCCCTGGTTTCCATGTTGGACACCAACTGTGATCCGGACCTCTGTGAGGTGCCGATTCCCTGCAACGACGACGCCGTTCGTTCTGTACAACTGATCCTGGGCCGTCTGGCCGATGCGATCAATGAGGGCCGCCACGGTTCCAACGATCAGCGTGGTGGCGACAGCGAAGGCTGATCTCCTCTCACCGCTAAGTTCACGCCGCTGATTCCAATCAGGGAATCGGCGGCGACTCAATTTCCCTTCTCACTGCTCCGACCGATGGCTGCTGCCGTATCCGCCAAGCTTGTCAAAGAACTGCGCGACAAGACCGGCGCGGGGATGATGGATTGCAAAAAGGCCCTGGCCGCCACGGAAGGCGATGCCAACAAGGCCGTTGAGTGGCTTCGCCAGAAAGGCATCGCCAGCGCTGAAAAGAAATCCGGCCGCACCGCCGCCGAGGGTGCCATCGGCAGCTACATCCACACCGGTGCCCGCGTGGGTGTGCTGGTTGAGGTGAACTGCGAAACCGACTTCGTGGCCCGGGGCGACATGTTCCAGTCGCTGCTGCGTGATGTCTCCATGCAGGTGGCGGCATGCCCCAACGTTGAGTACGTCACCACCGACGAGATTCCCGACGAGATCCGTGAGCGGGAAAAGGCGATCGAGATGGGTCGTGACGATCTCGAGGGCAAGCCTGAGCAGATGAAGGAAAAGATCGTTGAGGGCCGCATCGGCAAGCGCCTCAAGGAACTCGCCCTCATGGAGCAGCCCTTCATCAAGGACAGCTCCATCACCGTTGCTGACCTCGTCAAGCAAACCGCTGGCAAGATCGGCGAGAACGTGAAAGTTCGTCGCTTCACCCGTTACACCCTGGGCGAGGGCATCGAGGTGGAAGAGAACGATTTCGCTGCTGAAGTGGCGTCCATGCAGAACGCCGGCTGATTCCCTTGTCCGACCCGGACGTCAGGCCTGCTTACGACCCGTCAGAACAGCTGGCACGCCTTCAACGGTTGTGCCGGCTGCGGGCCGTCGCCCTGTACAGGGAGCAGGCTCTATATCTTCAGGTGCTGCGGGAACTGCTGGAAGGAGCCACCCGTCAGGCCCTGTTCAATCTTCTCGGTGAGGTTGATCCCTCCCGTTTTGGTCGGCTGCCGGAGTCGACCCGTCAGAATTTCCATGCAGCGGTCACAGACCTGATCGACCGCTGCAGTGTTCTGCTCACAGTTGAGCAGCTGATGCAGCTGGTGCGGCAGATGCAGCAGGAGCAACGGCGCCAGCAGGCCCATGCCAGCAGAAGCATGCTGCAGATGCTCAGTCGCCAGTCCCAGGAGAGTGCGCCTGAACCCGAGCCACCCACCTCTGAGCTCCCACGGGAAGAACCGAGCGGATCCATTCAGTTGAGCTTGGCTTCACCGCTTGAATCCCCCCCGAGGACGGCTTCCCCGGATCCCGTTAAAGAACCCGTCCCTGAACCCGCAGACAACAAATCCTCGGGTGATTTGGATGTGCTCCGCTCACTGTTCGAGCTGGCCGGTGATGCGATGCAGCAGGCCCAACAGCCCCTTGATCCCGGTGCTGTTCTTGATCCTTCGCTGGACGGCAACGACCACTTTCTTCCGAATGAACCGGATGCGCTGTTGCACTGGATCCAGGCCATGGATCAGGCGCTTGAGCGACGCCTTCGCAACCTGTCCCATGCGGTGAATGTGCAGATGCTGCGGTCAGGACTGGCCCAGACCCTCCTTCCCATCAGCCTTCTGGATGCTGTCCTGAAGGGGCAGGTCGAAACGCAGCCAACCGCCACGAACGTGCTTCGCCTGCGCCTCCCTCTGGCCGTCGGTGAGCTCGACCAGGGCATGGATGTGCTCTGTGTGCTCTTACGCAGCAACGATCTGGAGTTCGACAGCCTACGTCTGCGTCAGTGCCGCAAACGATTGCGCGCTCACCACCATGCTCTGCTCACAATGGTGCGGCAGCAGCGTCATTGGCAGCGTCGCTCCCTGGATCGTGAGGCCCGGACCCATTGGCAGACCCCATCGGATTCAACGCAGCAGCTGAGCGGGGACTGACCAGCGAGCAGCTGTCGCTGCTCCTCACCTGGATGCTTCCCCTTCAGCGCTCGCTGGGGTTGGAGGCCGATCGTGGTTTTCAGAATCTGCAGGGTCGCCAGCAGCGCTTTCACGCGTTTCTGCAGCAGCAACTCGCAGCGCCTCCGGCCGTTCCCTTCCCCCAGGGGGTCAGTGAACGCATGTCCAAGCTCAGCTCTGGCTTTGCCGACTATCCGGAGCTCTCTGATCCTGCCCGCCGTCGCTTGGTCACCGATGCCCGTCAGTGGCTGCATGAGCTGCGCCATCGCCTGGAACCCTCGGCTCCGATGGCACCGCCACGCCTCAAGGTTCAGGCGTCGCCCCAGCAGCTTGCTAGCTCACCACTGCAGCTCGATAGTCCCATCACCCAGATCCGTGGTGTGGGTCCGAAATTCGCGGCACGGCTGGCTTCGATCGGCCTGCTTCTGGTCCGCGACTTGCTCCGCTATTACCCCCGTGATCATGTCGATTACTCCGCGATGCGCCGCATTGAGGCGCTGGTGTCGGGGGAAACAGCCACGATTGTCGCCACGATTCGCCGTTGCAACGGATTCGTCAGCCCACGGAACACCAACCTCGCCATCATTGAGCTCCAGCTGCAGGACCCGACCGGTCGCCTGAAGGTAAGCCGTTTCCTGGCGGGCAAACGCTTCAGTTCTCCGGCTTACCTCAAAGGCCAGCAGCGTCTCTACCCCGTTGGTGCCACCGTGGCCGTCAGTGGTCTGGTGAAAGACGGCCCCTACGGCATCACCTTTCAGGATCCGTTGATCGAGGTGCTGGACAGCCCCTCGTCTCCGGTCAAATCCCCCAGCATCGGCCGGCTTCTCCCGGTGTATCCCCTCACCGAAGGAGTTGGCGCGGATCGGTTCCGCAGTCTGATCGATCAGGTCCTGCCCCTCGCCGCATCGTGGCCTGATCCTCTCCCCGCAGTGATGCAGCGGCAATTCCAGCTGCCGGCATTGTCGGAGGCCCTGCAGGCCCTGCATGCGCCCAAGGATCGCGAGAGCCTCGATCGGGGACGGCGCCGGCTGGTGTTCGATGAGTTTCTGCTCCTGCAGCTCGGTCTGTTGCGCCGACGCCAGGCGCTGCGCTCTCGGACGGGCCCGGACCTGGATCTCCAATCCAGTGCCAATGGGCTTGTGGGGGAGTTCATGGATCTTCTGCCCTTCCGCTTCACCGCAGCCCAACAACGGGTGTTTCAGGAGATCGAAGCCGATCTGGCGCGCAGCGAACCCATGGCCCGTCTGGTGCAGGGGGACGTGGGCTCGGGCAAAACGGTGGTTGCCATTGCGGCGTTGCTCAGCACCATTGCCTCGGGCTGGCAGGGGGCCCTGATGGCCCCAACGGAGGTGTTGGCCGAGCAGCATTACCGCAACCTCTGTCAGTGGCTGCCGCAGCTCCATGTGAGCGTCGCCTTGCTGACGGGATCCACGCCGCGGCCCCGCCGTCGGGAGCTGCTGGATGACCTTGCCAACGGGTCGCTGAAGGTGCTGGTGGGCACCCATGCCTTGCTCGAGGATCCTGTCGTTTTCAACCGCCTGGGGCTGGTGGTGGTGGATGAACAGCACCGTTTCGGTGTGCATCAACGGGATCGCCTGCTCAACAAGGGCTTGCAGCCCCATCTGCTCACCATGACGGCAACACCGATCCCTCGGACCCTGGCGCTCTCGATGCATGGGGATCTCGATGTCAGCCAGATCGATGAATTGCCGCCAGGGCGAACACCGATTCGCACCCGCATGCTCACGGCCGCAAAGCGCGAGAAGGCCTATGAGTTGATCCGTGAGGAGGTGCAGCTGGGCCAGCGGGCCTATGTCGTTCTGCCTCTGGTGGACGAGTCTGAAAAGCTCGAGCTTCGCTCAGCCGTTGAAGTTCACGCTGAATTGGCTTCGGAGGTCTTCCCAGATCTGGCCGTTGGTTTGCTGCATGGGCGTCTTTCCAGTGCTGAAAAGCAGGCGGTGCTGACCGATTTCGCTGCTGGCACGACTCAGGTGCTGGTGTCGACCACGGTGGTGGAAGTGGGCGTGGACGTGCCCGAAGCCAGCGTGATGGTGATCGACCATGCCGAACGTTTCGGCCTGGCGCAGCTGCATCAGTTGCGGGGGCGCGTTGGCCGTGGCGCCGCTGCCTCCCATTGCCTGTTGATCAATGGCAGCTCCAATCCCCTGGCCCGCCAGCGTCTGGATGTGCTGGTGCGCTCCACCGATGGCTTCGAGATCGCCGAGATGGATCTGCGCTTGCGGGGGCCTGGCCAGGTGCTGGGAACCCGACAATCGGGCCTGCCTGATCTGGCCCTGGCCAGCCTTGCCGATGATGGTGCTGTGCTGGAGGACGCACGAACAGCCGCCCAGGAGCTGTTGAACAACGATCCTGAGCTCGCGCAGCACCCGTTGCTGCGCGAGACCCTGGAGGCCCAGCAGCGTCGCCTCAGCGGTGGCACCCCCTTGAACTGATCCATCCCGTTGCCGCGATTCGATGCGCCCCTGGAGTTCAATTCCGATCGAAGATTGCGGCGAGCCTTTGCAAGCGCTGCCTCCTGCTTTGTTGCGGATGGAACCTCACCCGTACATGGCGCTGGGGGCGCCCTATGGGACGTCGGGGAATCCCTTTCAATTGCGCCTGGGGGTCGTTCAGCACCTTCTTGATGCTCAGCAGCAGCTGGTCGAGCACGATCCCCGCCTGCGCTTGAGCATTTTTGATGCCTGGCGGCCGATCGCCGTGCAGGCCTTCATGGTGGACCACAGCATTGCGGAACTCTGCCGTGAACGCGGCGTGGAAGCGCGCTCAGGGCACGCCTTCGATCAGGTGGTGGCCGATGTGGGGCGCTTCTGGGCTGCTCCCAGTCGGGATCCTGCGACCCCGCCTCCCCACAGCACCGGTGCGGCTGTTGATCTCACCCTCAGCAGCAGCGATGGAACGCCGCTGGCCATGGGGGGAGAGATTGATGCCATTGGTGCGGTGTCTGAACCGCAGCACTACGCCGGTCGGGAGGATTCCGAAGCTCGGTGCTGGCATCAACGCCGGCAGTTGCTGGCTGAAGTGATGGGAGCAGCCGGCTTTGCCCAGCATCCGAACGAGTGGTGGCACTTCTCGTTCGGTGATCAGCTCTGGGCCTGGCGAAAAGGTGCAGCTGTGGCGGTCTACGCCGAGGCCGTCAACAGCGCGCTCACTTCCTGATCACCAAGCTTCTCGATGTGGTCCCCGAAGCTGCGACGTCCACCGGCGGCTTTCCAGCTGAGGAGGAGCGGTTCAATGGTTGTCTCCAGATCATCCAAGGGCAGTTTTTCCAGGTAAGGGCGCGCCAGACGCTGGAGATTGGGGGTGCCGCCGAGCCACAGCTGGTACTGGTTAACACCGTTGCCCACCAAGCCCAGCTCCGCCATGTAGGGGCGGGCACAGCCGTTGGGGCAGCCGGTCATCCTCACAAGCAGGGACTTCTCAATCTCGAGGCGTCGCAGCTGGGCATCGAGGCGATCCAGAACATCCGGAAGGATGCGCTCAGATTCGGTGATGGCGAGCCCGCAGGTGGGTAGAGCTGGGCAGGCGATGGCATGCCTGGCCAGAGGTGCTGGGGCTTCAGGCACCTCAAACCCGAGGGCTTCCAGCTGGGTACGAATGCTGGCTCGCTGGGAGGTGCCGATGTTGCACAGCAGCAGGTCTTGGTTGGCGGTGAGGCGAATCTCCAGCTGGTAGGTCTCCACCAGCTCCCTCAGCCCTGCCTTGAGAGCTCCGTTCAGGCGGCCACAGAGCAGGGGAAGTCCCACGAACCACATCCCTGCCTTCTGGCGATGCCAGCCGAGATAGTCCAAAAGCTTGGCCTTGGGCTCATTGCGCAGCCCCTTGAGGCTTCCCTTGAAGTAGGTCGCGCACAGGGTGTCGCGGAACCACTGGATTCCCTTGTCGTGCAGCAGATACTTCATGCGGGCGTGCTTGCGCACCTCCCGATCACCGTGATCCCGTTGCAGCGCCAGGATCGCCTGAACCACATCCAGAACGTCGGCAGCATCGACGTAACCCAAAGGATCCGCCGTGCGGGCGAAGGTCTCCTCCTTGTTGTGGGTGCGGCCCATGCCACCGCCCACGTAGACGTTGCAGCCCCGCAGATCGCCGGAGGGGTCGGTGAAGGCCACCAGGCCGATGTCCTGGGTGAGCAGGTCAACAGAGTTGTCCCCCGGCACGGTGACGGCCACCTTGAATTTCCGTGGTAAGTAGGTGTCTCCGTAGAGAGGTTCCTCAGTGCTGCCGGAAAAAACGCCGCCCTCGCTCTGGCGCTTTCTGGCCTTCTGAACGGCTCGGCTGGGCTTGAAGCGATAACTCAGGTCACCATCCACCCAGAGGTCCAGATAGGCCCCCTCGGCCGCTTCGGGGCTGAGCAGATCAGCAATTTCATCGGCCAGGCGCCGTGCCACGGGATAGCCGCCTTTCTCAAAAGGAGCTGGTGGTGCCATCACATTGCGGTTGATGTCCCCGCAGGCCGCCAGGGTCGAGCCCATGTTGCGAACGATGGTGCCGATCACCTCTTTCAGGTCGGCTTTAGCGATGCCGTGCATCTGGAAGGCCTGACGGGTGGTGGCCCGCAGAGTTCCGTCCCCAAGGCGGTTGGAGAGGTCATCGAGTGCGAGGAACAGTCGGGCAGGGATGCGTCCGCCCGGACTGCGCAGCCTCAGCATCATCTGCCAGCTGCGAACCTTGTCCGTCTTGCGCAGTTCGCGGTGGTGCTGTTGGTAGCTGCCGTGAAACTTCAGCAGTTGAACGGCATCTTCCGTGAAGCGCACATCGTCGTTGCTGAGCTCGCTCAACAACGGGTCGCGTAGATGGTCGCTGTCCAGCTTGCGCTGCTCCGCCTTGGACAGCGATTGAGTTCTTGTTTCCGCCACTGCCAAGGAGCCTTCCCCCACCCCGAAAAGGATTTCTTGATTTGAACGTAGCGAAACGGCTTCCAATACAGTCGCTTCCGGCTCTGACCTTGGCGTGACGGCAACCTTTCTTCTGGAAATCGGCACCGAGGAGCTTCCTGCCGATTTCGTCAGGCAAGCGCTTGACCAGCTGCAGCAACGGGTGAGCCGTGATCTGCGTGAGGCAAGGCTTGGCCATGGAGCGGTGTCGGTGTTCGGCACCCCCCGGCGTCTGGTGGTCTCCGTCGCTGATCTGGAGGACCGCCAACCCGATCTTGAGGAAGACCGCAAGGGCCCTCCCGTGGCTCAGGCTTTTAAGGACGGCATCCCAGGGCCAGCGGCGATCGGTTTCGCCAAGCGCTGCGGGGTTGATCCCTCAGCACTTGAACAGCGTGACACTCCCAAGGGGCCTTGTGTCTTCGCAACCGTGCTCACCCCCGGTCAAGCCTGCGTTGACCTGCTCCAGGGGCTGATCCCCCAATGGATTGATGCGTTGCAGGGTCGGCGGTTCATGCGCTGGGGCACCGGAGCCCAGCGCTTCAGCCGCCCCATTCGCTGGCTGCTGGCGCTGAAGGGTTCAGAGGTGATCCCGGTGGTGCTGGGCGGCGCTGACCCTGAGGTCCGCAGCGATCGTTTCAGCCGTTCCCACCGTCTCCATGGTGACGAGCCCCTCTCCATCGCATCAGCGGAGCAGTTTGGAGAGACCCTTGCCGCCGCTGGCGTTGTTGTCGATCGTGCGGAGCGGGCCAAACGAATTCGCACCAGCCTGGACCAGTCGGCACAGGCCGCCAACGGAACTCCCGACTGTCCGGAGTCGCTGTTTGAGGAACTGGTGGACCTGGTTGAAGACCCCAGGATTCTCGAGGGAACCATTGCTGAGCGGTTCCTGCAGCTTCCTCCGGAGGTGATCAGCACGGTGATGCAGGCTCACCAGCGTTATGTGCCGCTGCAGGTGCCTGGTCTGGAAGCAGACCCGCTCCGACTCACCGCTGAGGCTGTGCTTCGGCCCCAGTTCCTTTTGGTGGGCAATGGCCTGGCCCCGGCGTCGTCCTTGATTGTTCGCGGCAATGAACGCGTGCTTGGAGCTCGCCTGGCGGATGCTGAATTTTTCCTCGATGTTGACCGGCGTCAGTCCAGCGAATCCCGGCGTGAAGCCCTCGACCGTGTCACCTTCGCCGAAGGCCTGGGAAGTCTTCTGGACCGCTCCGAGCGAATCGAGCGGCTCACGGGCCTGCTGTTGAAGCAACTCGGTCTGGATCAGGGCGTGGTGGATGCGGCCCAGCGTGCCGCTCATTTCTGCAAGAACGATCTGGTCAGCCAGATGGTGGGTGAGTTCCCTGAACTTCAGGGCCTGATGGGGGGCAAATACCTCCTGGAGGAGGGAGAACCGCGCGATGTTGCTCTCGCTGTGGTGGAGCACTATCTGCCTCGGGGAGCCGGTGATGCTCTGCCCACAACCCCCGCGGGAGCCGTTGTGGCCTTGGCGGAACGGCTCGAGCTGCTGCTCAGCATCTTTGCCAAGGGAGAGCGACCAACCGGATCCTCCGACCCCTATGCCCTGCGGCGGGCCGGCAATGGTGTTGTGCAGATTCTCTGGGGCATGGCCTGGCGCCTAGACCTCATGGCCTTCCTCAGTCACGCCGTGGAGGAGTGGGCTGCTCTCTTCCCGGCCTTTGCGGTGGATGCCAGCCAACTGCATAACGACCTCTGTCAGCTGATGCGGCAGCGGATCGTGTCTCAACTGGAAGACGACGGCTTTGCGCCTGATCTGGTGCAGGCTGTGGCTGGTGATGCTGTCTCCAGTCAGCGTCTGCTCAGTGATCCCCTGGATGTCAAGCAGCGGATTCAACTGTTGCGTGACCTTCGGGACAGCGGTCAGCTGGATGCCGTCCAGGCGGTGGTGCAGCGGGCAGCGAAGCTTGCCGAAAAAGGTGATCTGGCACGCGATCAGCTTGTGGCCGGCGATGTGGTTGAGGCCGAACGGTTCGAGTCCGCCAGTGAGAAGGATCTGTTCGCAGCTCTCGAGCAGCTACAGCCATTGGCTCAGCGGCGGTCTTATCAGGCCCTTGCCGATGCGCTCGTCGCGGCAACCCCGGCGCTCCAGGCCTTCTTTGATGGTGACACCAGCGTGATGGTGATGGTCGACGATGCCGCGCTGAGGCTCAATCGCCTCAACCTGTTGGCGGTCCTGCGCAATCAGGCTTCGGTCTTGGCCGAATTTGAATCGATTCAATCCAAATGAAGGCAGCCCTGGCCCCTGCGGCTAAGCAGGGGCCAGCCGCAGGGGCCGCAATGTCTGATCAACAGACGACCACCACCCAGCAGCCTGTGGTGATCCGCCAGGGAGGCAATGGTCTGGGCAGCGTGATTGCGGCGCTGATCTTGGCTGCTGCCGCCGTTTATGCCATCACCGTCTGGTCGACGACCAAGAAAGACAAATCCCCCGCCAAGAACATTGAGCAGGGGATTGAGCGGATCAAGGATGCCGCTGGCAAGGCGATCGAGTCACGCAACTGACCAGCAGCATTGTTGTGGGTGTTGGAGTGATGTTGAGGGCCGGCCTCCCTCAGGAGACGCCGGCCTTTTCCTTCGACTCGGAACCTTTGGAGTTCCCCTCCTTGGATTCGCCAGCTTGAGCCTTGATCTGCTGGGCCGCTTCCTCCGCCAGGAAATCACCGTCGGAACGGCCAACGGCCGAAGGAACAGGGTTGTAGACGGATGGCGCCAGAGCCTCGCCCCGGATCAGGCTGCCCAGG
This sequence comes from Synechococcus sp. MU1651, assembly GCF_023630635.1. Classification (NCBI taxonomy): domain Bacteria; kingdom Bacillati; phylum Cyanobacteriota; class Cyanophyceae; order Synechococcales; family Synechococcaceae; genus Synechococcus; species Synechococcus sp. MU1651. The sequence goes on along the minus strand of NZ_JAKUHJ010000001.1, from coordinate 391,339 downwards.
GTGCGGAGGGTGAGCTTGATCTGCTGCCAGGGGTTCATCATCACCACCCGTTTGTACAGGTAGCTGTCAAACGTCAGCTTCTGCACGTCCTTGTCGTCGCACATCTCGACGAAGGCTTCCCGGGCAGCGTCGTTGCGGTAGAAGATCCGCTGCAGGATGTCGAGCACCGCATAGGTGGCACCGTATTTGCGGTCCCAGCGCTTGAGGTAGGTCGACTTGATCTGCTTTTCGGTGGGGATGGAGGCGCCGTTGTTGGAAATTTCCACAATCGCTTCGGCACACATCCGGCCGCTCTTGGCAGCGAAATAAATGCCTTCCCCGGAGCTCTTGGTGACGTAGCCCGCTGCATCGCCCACCAAGGCCATGCGGCCCACAACCCGTCGCGGACGGGGGTGCTCAGGAATTGGGTGGGCTTCCACCTTGATCACTTCGCCCTGGAACAGGCGCTTGTTGGCCCGCTCACGAATGCCCCTTTGCAGACCCTTGATCAGGCTCTGGTTCTGCTGCATGGTTCCCGTTCCCACGGCCACGTGGTCGTATTTGGGAAACACCCAGGCATAGAAGTCGGGAGAGACGTCTGTTCCGACGTACATCTCAGCCAGATCTTCGTAGTAGGTCATCTCCTCAGCAGGAAGCTTGATCCGTTCCTGGAAGGCGATGGCCACGTTGTAATCCCCGGCGTCCATGGCTTTCGCCACCCGGGAGTTGGCGCCATCGGCACCGATGATTAGATCCACAGCCAGAGTCTTCTGCTCACCGGTGGGGCCCCCACCGCTGTAGTCGGCGTAATGAATGGTGTAAGGGCCCTGACGGTCTGCACCGGTGTCGATCTTCTGCACCAGACCGTTGATCAGAGTTGTGCCCAGATCGGCGGCGCGGTTGCGCAGGAAGGCATCGAACACCTCACGACGGCACATGCCGATGTAGGCGTTTTCGTCGTAACCGAGGGGATCGAGCTTGATGTCCACCTCCCGGTTGGAAGGGGAGATCATCTTCATGTTGCGGACCTTGCGGTCGATGATTTCGTCAGGCAGGTCGAACTCTTCGACCATGCAAAGAGGAATGGCTCCACCACAGGGTTTGGCGTTGTCGAGTTTGCGCTCGAACAGCCAGGTTTCAATTCCCGCCTTGGCCAGAATTTCGGCAGCACAGGAGCCACTTGGGCCACCGCCGATCACCGCAACTCGCAACATCTCAGCCCGTCTCCGCTGGATTGTTTTGTGAAGCTATCACTGTCACAACAACCATTGTGGGTTGAGCTGGCTGCTGCCTTTACGATCGAAACAACACGCATCAGCGCCTTGGTTCGGGCCTCCTCTGCGCGACGCATCGAGCGGGAGGACATTCCGGTCGCTCGACGAACACGGCAGCCGCGTCAACGCAAGGGAAATGGCGCAGCTGGATTGCTGTTCGGGCTCGTTCTCGTCTGTGCCGGAAGCCTGGCTGTGGTGATGCTTGTTCCCACGCTGCTGTCACGGCGCCAGCCCACGCAGAGCCTTGAGATTTCAGGCTTTCGCGAACGTCCTGACGCCGATGGCCGACTCCTGGGCCACTTCCCCTACGGAGAGGCTGACGCTGATCAACTCATTGTCTTTGAACCGGGGATCGAGCTGAATGTGAAAGCCGCCGAGGCCCTCGACACGATGATGCGTTCCGCCTTGGCTGACGGGATCGATCTGCGTCTGCTCAGTGGATTCCGCTCCCTGGCCCTTCAGGAATCGATCTTCTTTGATGTGGCCTCCGAACGGAACCAGACCGCCGAAGAGCGAGCCCAGGTGTCAGCTCCACCGGGCTACTCCGAGCACAGCACGGGTTACGCCGTCGATCTAGGCGATGGCCGTTTCCCTGAGACCAACCTCTCCCAGAGCTTTCAAGACACCGCCGCCTTTCGCTGGTTGCAGGACCATGCGGCGAGATATCACTTCGTGTTGTCCTTCCCTGAGGGCAACAAACAGGGTGTGATGTACGAGCCCTGGCATTGGCGCTACGAGGGCAATGCGGATGCACTGCGTTTGTTCGAGCCGGCCAGTCGGTTCTCCAGGCGCGACCCTTGACCGTTCCCGAACTGCTGTCACCTGCCGGCGACTGGGCTGCGATGAAGGCGGCCGCTGCCTCCGGTGCCGATGCGGTGTATTTCGGCGTTGATGCCTTCAACGCCCGCCAGCGGGCTGAAAATTTCCGACTGCAAGACCTTCCTGAAGTGATGCAGTGGCTGCATCAGCGGGGGGTGAAGGGATTCCTCACTTTCAACGTGTTGGTGTTCAGCGATGAACTGGAGGCAGCGGCTCAGTTGCTGATCGCTGCAGATCGAGCCGGTGTGGATGCGGTGATCGTCCAGGACGTGGGGCTCTGTCGCCTGGCCCAGCGTCTGGTGCCGAACCTCTGTGTGCATGGCTCAACCCAGATGTCGATCACCAGTGCCGCGGGTATTGCCCAGGCTGCCGCGCTCGGTTGCCGGCGGGTGGTGCTGGCCCGTGAGCTGGCCCTGCGTGATCTCGAGCGACTGCAGACACAACTGGTTCAGCGGAACCTTGCGATGCCGTTGGAGGTGTTTGTGCATGGCGCCCTTTGCGTCGCCTATTCCGGTCAATGTCTGACCAGTGAATCCCTCGGGCAGCGCAGTGCTAATCGAGGTGAGTGTGCCCAGGCCTGTCGCCTGCCCTACGAAATGGTGGTGGATGGGCAACCCCACCCCCTTGAAGACCAGCGCTACCTCCTCTCGCCCCAGGATCTGGCGGCCTGGGAGCTGCTGCCGGAGTTGCAGCGCATCGGCGTGGCCAGCCTCAAGATCGAAGGGCGTCTGAAGGATGCTGCCTACGTGGCTGCTGTCACCGACGCCTATCGCCAGCGCCTGGATCAAACCCCCGCTTCGGCGCCGCAGGTGCAACGCCAGCTTGAGCTGGCCTTTTCCCGAGGCCTTTCCACCGGTTGGCTTGAAGGGGTGAACCATCGCCGTCTGGTGCATGGCCGCTGGAGCAAGAAGCGGGGCCCGCTACTGGGGCAGTTGCTGCGGGTGGAGCGGGGTGGTTGGTTGCATCTGCGCAGCCGGGAACAGCTGCATCCCGGGCAGGGCCTTGTGCTGGAACAACTGTCGTCCGACCCGCTGCAGCCGCCTCGGGAGATCGGTGGCCGGATCATGGTGTGTGAGCGGATGGGCGACGAACGCTGGAAGCTGCGCCTGGGGCCCGATCGTGTGGATGGCTCTGGCTTGAGAGCTGGCGCCTCGGTCTGGCTCACCAGTGATCCCGATTGGCAGTCCCGTTGGCAGCGTGCCGCCCGTCGCACGGTGGAGGCTCGGTCCAGGGATCTGGCGCTGCGGGTGTCCGGTCGGCTGGATGCCCCGCTGGAGTTGCAGGTGCTGGAGCCCCAGGAATTTGAGCTGAAGCTCTGCAGCACCATGCCGCTGCAGAGTGCTTCGCAGCGCCCCCTTGACCGGGAACGGCTTGAGCAGCAATTGGGACGCCTGGGGGGAACCGGTTGGTCGCTTCAGCATTTGGAGATCGAACTGGAGGGCGATCTTTTTCTGCCCGTGGCGGAACTGAACCGCATGCGCAGGGCTCTGCTGGAGCAGTTGGAGGCCACAGGGGACTGCAGCACCGATTCAGGGCCTGTCCCTGCAGCCACCAAAACGGCAGACCCAACGGAGCTGCTGGCTCAGATGTGCCCACCAGCTGTCGCTCCCCTCAGCGAGACCAAGCCAGGCTTGGTGGTGCTGGTGCGCAGCCTGGAGCAGCTGCAGGCCTTGGTGGATCTCTCCGGCACGGACCTGCCGATTCGCTCGGTGGTGGCGGATCTCGAGCAGCCTCGGGAGCTGCGGGAAGCGGTGGCGATCGGTCGAGGCTGCTGGCCTGAGGGTGTATGGCTGGCCGGTGCACGGATCACACGGCCTGATGAACGCTGGTCGCTTGAGCCACTGATTCGGGCCCGTCCTGACGGTTTCCTGGTGCGAAATGCCGATCAGCTGGAGGTGCTGACGCCGCTGGCCCCCTGCATTGGTGACTTTTCCCTCAACACCGCCAACCCCCTGAGTTTCCACTGGTATCGCGACCATTGGGCGCTGCAGCGACTCACGGCCAGTTACGACCTCAACCTTCAGCAACTGCTGGATCTGGCCGCCGCCGTTGATCCAGCGCTGCTGGAGGTCACCCTGCACCAGAACATGCCGTTGTTCCACATGGAGCATTGCTTGTTCTGTGCATTCCTCTCGGACGGCAAGGACCACACCGATTGCGGTCGTCCCTGTGAGAAGCACCACGTCACTCTGCGGGATCGCAGTGGCGTTGAACACCCACTGCGGGCTGATCTGGGTTGTCGGAACACCCTTTTCAATGGGATGGCGCAATCGGGCGTTGAAGCGCTTCCGTCGCTGCTGCGGGCAGGCGTGCGCAGGATCCGGCTCGAACTTCTAGATGAGGATGCCGCTGCGACGCAACGGCGCGTCAGCCTTTACTCCGAGGCTCTGGCGGGTCGGATGGCCACCCAGGAGGTCTGGTCCCAGGAGCAGATCCACCACCAGCTGGGCGTCACCCGCGGCAGCCTGAAAGTGTCAACTGGGCGTACTGAGCCAAATCGCCCTAAACGTCGCTGAGATCTCAGTCGTAGACAGGAGTCTCATCTCCTGTCAGAACCGTGTCGTCCACCGTTTTGACGACATGTCAATTCATATTCACAGCGATCCGCAGCAAATGATCTGCTGCAAAGCCCCCACTGATTTGGTGGAGCGGCTCGAGAGGGCCTGCAGGGATTACAGCTGCACCAAGAGCAGCCTGATGCGCCAACTTCTCCACCACGGCCTAAATCAACTTTCAGTCGCCTCATCGACTGAAATCCACGCATCTGCAGGAGCCAAAGCAGATGCCTGAAATTCAGTGGACCTCAGAGGCCGTTGAGGCCAAGGCCAAGGAAATGATCGGCATGTGGGAGCCGCACTGCGCTTCCAACATGGAAACGGCGCTGGCCCACCACGTGGCTTACCTGACCGCTTCTTTCCTGCAATTGCAGGAGGCGTACCAGGTCAATGTCTGCTCAGTGATCCGCACCAACGACAAAGCGGAGCTGACGCAGGAGATCACCAAGGTGGCCGTCGCAGGCCTCAGCGAGCGCCTCGAGGCTGTGGAGGGTGCACAGCCATGAAAAAACCCCCTGCGCCAACAGGGGGCCAAGAGCAAAAGACTGACTTCAACGTACCTGCGGCATCCAGCAATGGATGGCCCCTGGCGTCGGAGTTCAGGACAGCTTGGCCCTGGCAAGACATCGATGTCTCGACCACCAGCGCGTTGCTGCGGCAAGGGTGCGAAGGCGGCTGGTCTGCTGACCATTGCCGACGCATCGCTGACCTTCATGCCCATCACTTTCCCTTGGGCTGCTTGCTCTGGGAACGCGAGGCGAGGAGGGCTCGGCGATGACGAGTGCTCGGATCTACGACTCCTGGGAGGAGGAGCAGGCCGCAACCAAGAAGGTGGCGGCCCTTGCTCGACGCTCTAACCCTGATGACCTGCTGAGCGAACTACTGCCAGCCCGGTCGCCGCAAAGAGCCAATGCGGCGACGGTGATGCAGGTGCTGTCTGAGAGCGCAGCACAAGGGCATGGAACGCTGCGCTGGAACCTGATGACCCATGAGGTGGAGGTGGAGGGCATGGCCCTCTCCCCCACCGCGCACGACTGCTTTTACGTGCTCTGTCAGAGCCGCGGATATGACATCGCCAAGGGTGAAGCCATCGATGCTTTGGACCTTGCAGCGCAGGGTGATGCGTATCACCCGGTGCAGGACTGGTTGCTGAGCTGCAGGGACAGCGAGCCGTACGACATTTGCCGTCTCGCCTCAGAGTTCCTCCGCCCTGCTGACCTTCCTGGACAGGAGACGATCTACGACCGGATGCTGGTCAAAACCTTGGTCGGCGCAGTGCGTCGTGCCTTTGAGCCGGGCTGTCAGCACGACACTTGTTTGGTCCTGCAGGGAGAGGGAGGCAGCCGGAAGACATCGTTCTGGCGCACGCTGTTCGACCCGTGGTTCACAACGTTCCGAGGGCGCATCGGCAGCAAGGACGCGATGCTCACGGTCCATCGTTTCTGGGGGCTGGAGCTGGGGGAGCTGGATGGGATCACCAGCCAGACCCATGCCGGTCATCTCAAGAACTTTCTGAGCACCAACGTCGACAGCTTCCGCACCCCGTACGGACGAAAGGTGTCGCCCGTTCCACGCCATTCCGTTTTCCTCGGCACCTGCAACGAGGGCACGTTCCTGGTCGCCACCGACCTGCTCGCCGGCAATTTCGTCGAGGCGCTGCGTGACCGTCTCGCCGTTGCTGAACTCGGCGCCACCATGCTCACCGGCTTGGTTGGTGATGTCTCAATCCCTAAGCGCACGGGGACTGCGACTGCCTATTGGTTCGGTGCTGATAACGCCGATGCCGTGACCGAATCAACCGGCACGATCGGCACCATCTCAATGAGCCCAAAGACCGTCGGTGCTTACAGCAAGTTCTCCCGCTTGATGGAGCTGCAGTCGACACCGGACATTGAGCAGCTCATCCGCGCTGACTTCGTTGCCCTGTTGGCCGACGCGATCGACACCGCTGCCATCAATGGTTCTGGCAGCAGCAGCCAACCCACCGGCATCCTGCAAACGTCAGGTATCGGCTCGGTAGCTGGCGGCACAAACGGTTTAGCCCCAACGCTCGATCATCTCCTCGACCTCAAGAAAGAGGTCGCTGTAGATAACGCTGACGTCAGTACCTGTGGCTTCCTCACGAACGCGAAAGTCGAGTCCGTTCTTGCCAAAGCCAAGGACTCCCAGAACCAGTACCTCCTCAGCCCTTATGGAGCTGAACTTGGCCGTAGCCAAATTGCAGGGCGGCGTCTTGAGGTCAGTAACAACGTCCCCTCAAATCTCACGAAGGGCACAGGGACCAACCTGTCCGCTGTTATTTACGGGAACTTTGCAGACCTGTTGATCAGCATGTTCGGCCAGCTGGAGATCCTGGTTGATCTCTACACCGACTTCGCTAAGGGCACCGTTGGTGTCCGGGCTCTGCAGTCGATCGATATCGCTGTTCGTCACGCTGAATCATTCGCTGCCATGCAGGACGCGATCGCATAACCGCGATCGTTGCCTGCCCTGGTGCAGATGGTGCCCGGGGCTTGGACACCCCGGGCTTTTTTGTTTATATGTTCGAAACTGGTTGATGAAGCAATGTCACTTATTGATCGGCTAAAAAGCCCTGGAGAGATTTATGTGTTGCTTGTTACTTTTATTTTTACCGAGCAATTTGACAGAAATTTAAACCTGGAAGCGGTCGAAGAAAGTGCAATTAGAGATTTTCTTGAAATATCTCATTCATTCTTGGACGCACTCACTAATCATATGAAGCCAATAGGGGCTGCATTTTTTGTATACACATTTATCCTACTAGTGCTAAGACTGTTGGGGAATAAGTCGCGAAGATTGATTGATGTGCTAGCAATTTTCCTTACAGCCTGCTGGATGGTTGAGCTTGTCATTATTAATCTGCTTCTTGTTGCTCCTATCAAAAGCCCCGTTCTTTTAATTGTTGAGCTTTTGCTTTTCATCCCAATTATCTTGATTTGCTTTTCGTGGTGGTATTGGCGAATAAACCATGGGCGATTTGAAAGAAATTTGTCGCCTGCAATTGTAGTAACAGATGGGCCAGGTCCTCTTGAATATTTTTTCTTTGCTGCAGAGGTTTGCTTTGACTACTCTCAAGATTCATGTAAAACTTCTGTTTCAAAAATGGTACGACTTGTAAATGGATTTGTTGTGCTTGACGTTTTTGGTTTGACTCTTTCAAGAGCAGTAGATTTAGCAATAGGGTGACTTCAGGGCCCTTACTTGAACATCGGCCTCGGGTCATCCGAAGGCGCGTTGTTTATCTAGCCTGTGGTTGTCAAAACAGTAGACAGATAGGGACAGCTAGATGGAGTTAATGACGATTAGCGAGGCTGCAAGACGCCTCGGATATAAGTCCAGATCTCAGCTCTACAGACTGATCAACGATGGCTACCTCCACGAGCATGTCCATGTGCAGCAACACACCGGACAGCGATTGGTTGACATAGAGGGGCTGCGGGAGAAGTTGCAATGCATCTGCCAGTGGCGTCCCTACAGCGTGTTCCTCAGGCGTTAGCGACAGAGCTGCAGTGGGCGACGCTGCGCAACGTGATTGAGCTGGCTGAGGACAGCTAACGCATTACCTGTTCCCTCTGAGAGGTTACGCCTGTGGCGTTGGGCTAGTAGGAGTTAGGTGGACACACGACGACTTTCTGTAGTCATCGCGACCTGATTATCGGACTGTCACGGAAGAAATCCTTGATCCCAAAGGTCTTCGAAAAATGGTGTGCAGAGCCACTAGCGAGCACCTATCAAGGAGACCTGCGGTACTTCCTCTTACGGCTGAGTGAGCCATCGCAGCAGCACGGGAGAGCGACCCGTTAGCTGGCAGACAATCCAGTCCCCATCCCACGGCAACTGTGGATGGGGCTGGCTTTCTGCGCTTAACCCCGTCTTCCAATAACGGTAAAGATTCAGTGCATTGCACTGGATTGCAGAACTCGTCGGCAGCGTTATGGAACGGACCGCATCGCTCGGGGCGAACGAGTTTCTCCTCGCGGTTCCGTAGTCCCGCATCTTTGATTCGGTAACGGCTGTTGGAAGTCAGCCCCGCCGATAGAGGGGGCTGTGGTCGCAGATGTCGTAGAGAATATTGGCCATCTTCAGGTTATGCGTGCGCAGAGCATTGCTGGCGTTGTTGGTGCTGATAGCACTGCCCGCAAGGGGGGCGGAGCCCATTCGCCTGCAGGTGATTCCATATCAAGTGAGGAAGCAAGAGATACCTGTCCTGCCGTTCTTGCTACCGCCACCTCCCTTGCTTTTAGAACCAGCCAAACCCAAGAAGCGCAGGCGACATAGCGGTAGGCACCAGGTCTGGAAGGACGATTTTGATTGGCTGATGGATTAGTCATCCCCTGGTATCAGCCACGTCGGTGCCAAGAGCTTTGATTCAACATGCAGTGGGTGACGCTGCGAAACGTGATTGAGCTGGCTCAGATTGCTGACTGACTTGCGACTACTGGAAAGTTGTCTGACCTACATCGCTGAACTGGTAGCTCTCTCTGCGTAGGTCTTCTTCAAGCCTTTGCAGTTTTGCGGTCAAGGCGGCAACTTTCGTGCTGTGACCAATGGACGAGAAGTAGGCAAGCCGACAGGCCTCCCACCGAAGACCGAACTCCAGCCTTTCTATTGGAGTTTTGGCAGGTCGCATCTCACTCCTTATCAACGGAGTAAAAAACTAAAAAGAAAAAAATGGTCGACGTAGGGAATGTGACTGCGAGCCTTTAGTGATTACCGCCCCGCCCGCGTGAGCCGATGCCTCGTCGGCGGATGCTGCGGCACAACGCCATTGAGGCTTGGCAGACGATGCAGAAGACGGGCTGGAGGCGCTGCCCTCCTCCTGTGCGCTGAGCAGACGGACCCAACACTGTCAGGCATGGGTCCGCGTCCTGAGGAGTTTTCGCGTCACCTCTAGGACTTTTTTTTTGTACTCAAGTCATACCAGTCGATTCAGCGAAATTTGCTACCAAACGCCTGAGGTGAATTGAGCAAAAAAACTCAGGTTTGTGGGGAAAGAGCTGGCATAGAACCTTTTCAGGCACGGCCCACGACTCAGGGCTTCGATGCCTTGGGGGCGGACATGAGACGCCGCCCCCCCCCCCTTTTTTTCTCAAACATTGGCTATTGCTGCTGCTGACTGAGGGCTGAAGGCTGCCAGGTCGGAGATGTAATGCGTTTTGGCACTGGGAGGGATGCTTCCTTCTTTTTCCGTTGCTCTTCAATTACATCGGCCTCAAAACCGAGGCGGGCCATGTTGGCGATTGTCTGATCCATAACCAGTTCATCGCCACGGCGGTACAAATAAAACTCCTCAACGCGGTTCTTCAACTGTTCGTCTGTTACGTCAGGCCGCAACTCACGCCACCAAAAATCCGTCGGCAAATCAGAGCAGGTCCAACGCACTCGTAGTGGCTGCGTGCTCATAAAGACGATGCGAGCCCCGGTTGTTTTGACCCAGTCGTTAAACGTATTTCGTGCTTCCCGGTCACTTCTGTTAGGCAAGGCCAGGAATGCCTCTACCTTCTCCCGAATTTGTTTCTGCATGTGCTCGCCACTTGGTTGTGACTGCAGAGCCTGAATTTCTGCCCCGGTCTCTCTGGTCTGATTCTCGGCCTCTTCGGCTTGCTTCTCAGCCTTGCAGACGATTTCGCCAAGCATTTTGAGCAGGTCTAGATCAGCGTCTTTCTGCTCCACAGCCCGTTGAAGATTGGCGCGGGAATCATTTGCTGTCGTCCGGTATTGCCCTGCGACGCGCTGCTCCTCCAAAAGTCGTTCCTCAAGCTCCCTGATGCGCGGACCTGTTGCCGGGTTTTTGAAAAATCGTTCCCATCGCCGGTGCATAAACGCCTCAAGGAGAAGCTCTTCGTCCACCTTCCAGCACTGTCTTGTTGGGACTTTGCACTCCCTGCCACTGTTCTGAGCCGAGCACACGAGATCTAGATATTTGCCGCTGTGGCTGGTGGTGTCGGTCATCGCAGCACCGCACTGGTAAAAGGTGATGCCCTTCAGGATGTTGTTGCAGGGACCTAGTTGGCCTCCCTTGGCAGTTGTGGTGCGTCCCAGGGCCGGGTTTGCTTTGCGCCGTTCAGCGAGTTCCCGGGCTTTTGACCTTTTCGGGTTTAACGATCACCGGGTAATAACCCTCGCTGACATGACCGTCTGGCCATGCCTTACGACCCATCACCTGGTCGTTCTTGATCACCTTTGACACGTTGGCGTTAGTCCAGACCGCCCCGCTAGGCGTCTTGAGATCTCGCTTGTTCAGTTCTCTTGCAACGCCAACGCCAGACAGACCTTGGTCAACCGTCAAATCAAAAATCAGCTTGATGACGTCTGCCCCGGGACCTGGTGTGAAATCGCCGTTTTCTATGACCAACCACTTAGGGGCGTCGGACATTGAGAGGAATTTCTCACCCGTCTCCCGGTAACGCTCCCAGCGTTCTCGCCAGACGGCTTTGATTCGCCTGGATTTTTTGGCGCTGTCTTCGTTGGCCTCATTTTGAAGGACCTTAAGAAGCACCGACTGACCAATATTTGCGTTGTAGGACTGCTCAGTGATGATCACGTCCTGGCTGACCACGCCAAGAGCCAGGTCCAGCTCCCACATCTCGTGGAGCATTCGTTCGCTGACGCTGGCCTTGCGTCTGGAGAACCGATCCCACTCCTCCACGACCAGGACTGCACCTGCTGGTATCAAGCCATCTCTCCGGGCCTGCAGGAACATCCCCAGGCTCCCTTTCTTGTGATGAAGGCCGTGATATGCCGACAGCCCTTGATCAATGACTCGGTCCTTGTTGGGCATCAGGCCGTGCCTTTCGCAGAAAGGCTCAAAAAGATTTTCCTGTCTCTTCAAGCCAACCCCTTGGACTTGGTCAGGGGTTGAAACCCTCTGGTAACTGAAGGCAACCCTTCGTTCTGGGATCAGTTTGTCAATCGTCCTGTTTGCACCGTCCAATCCCTGCGATGCATTGCTCTGCTTGAGGTCAGAGATGGGTCCAGAACCGAGTTCTGGGCTGAAATTAACTGCTTACGCCTTGCTGTGCCACGTAGGAGCCTGCGCAGCAAGGGTCCGGAGCGCACCAGTCGATTCTCACGTTGAGATAACCTGTCGCACTGCGCCTTTGGCGTTCTTCACAAATACTTACGGTCAGCCCGCATGAGCGCCAACAACAAGGCGATCCGCAACATCGCGATCATCGCCCACGTTGACCACGGCAAGACGACTCTGGTCGATTCGCTGTTGGCGCAGTCAGGAATTTTCCGCGACAACGAGGCCGTCCCCACCTGTGTGATGGACTCCAACGACCTGGAGCGTGAGCGGGGCATCACGATCCTGTCGAAAAACACGGCTGTCACCTACAACGACACCCGGATCAACATCGTTGACACCCCTGGTCACGCCGATTTCGGTGGAGAAGTGGAGCGGGTGCTGGGCATGGTTGACGGTTGCCTGCTGATCGTGGATGCCAACGAGGGGCCGATGCCCCAGACCCGTTTTGTGTTGAAGAAGGCCCTCGAGCAGGGCCTGCGTCCGATCGTGTTCGTTAACAAGATCGACCGGGCCCGGGTGGATCCCGAGACCGCCGTCGACAAGGTGCTCGACCTCTTCATCGAACTCGGCGCTGACGATGATCAGTGCGATTTCCCCTACCTGTTCGGCAGCGGTCTCGGAGGCTTCGCCAAGCCCGACATGAAGACCGACAGCGACAACATGCGTCCGCTGTTCGATGCCATCCTGCGCCACGTTCCGCCCCCGGTTGGTGATCCGGCGAAGCCCCTCCAGCTGCAAATCACCACCCTTGACTATTCCGACTTCCTCGGCCGGATCATCATTGGCCGCGTTCACAACGGAAAAATCAAACAGGGTCAGAACGCTGCGCTGATCAAGGACGACGGCAGCATCAAGAAGGGCCGCATCAGCAAGCTGCTGGGCTTCGAGGGGCTGCAGCGCGTCGAGATCGAAGAGGCGTCTGCCGGTGATCTGGTGGCCGTGGCTGGCTTTGACGACGTCAACATCGGCGAAACCATCGCCTGCCCCGATGAGCCCACCGCTCTGCCGCTGATCAAGGTGGATGAGCCCACCCTGCAGATGACCTTCGTCGTCAACGATTCACCCTTTGCGGGCAAGGAAGGCAAGTTCGTCACCAGCCGTCAGGTGCGTGACCGCCTGCAGCGTGAGTTGCTCACCAACGTTGCCCTGCGTGTGGAAGACACCGATTCACCGGACCGGTTTGCGGTGAGTGGTCGCGGTGAGCTGCACCTCGGCATCCTGATCGAGACCATGCGCCGTGAGGGCTATGAGTTCCAGGTGTCCCAGCCGCAGGTGATTTACCGCACCATCGATGGCACCCCCTGCGAGCCGGTGGAAACCCTGGTGATGGATGTGCCTGAACCAGCGGTGGGCAGCTGCATCGAAAAACTGGGCACCCGCAAGGGCGAGATGCAGAACATGGAAACCAGCGCTGATGGCCGCACCCAGCTGGAGTTCATCGTTCCCTCCCGCGGTCTGATCGGTTTCCGCGGTGAATTCATCCGGGCCACCCGCGGCGAAGGAATCATGAGCCATTCCTTCTATGAATACCGGCCGATGATGGGTGAATTCGACACCCGCCGGAACGGTGTGCTGATCGCCTTCGAAGAAGGAACAGCAACGTTCTATGCCCTCAAGAACGCCGAGGATCGTGGCCAGTTCTTCATCAGCCCGGGCACCAAGGTCTACAAGGGAATGATCATCGGGGAATACAACCGGCCTCAGGACCTCGAGATCAACGTCTGCAAGACCAAGCAGCTCACCAACATGCGTTCCGCGGGCGCTGAGGAACTGGACACGCTGCAAGCACCGGTGCAGATGACGCTGGAGCGCGCGCTGGAATACATCGGTCCCGATGAGATGCTCGAAGTCACGCCCGAGTCGATCCGTCTGCGCAAACTTCCCGGCAAGAAGCCGGCCAAGTCCAAGCGCTGATGCCTCAGGCAGACCCTCGCTTTCAGCAGGGCGTGGAGCTCTTCAATGCGGGTGAGTGGTACGCCGCTCATGATCTGTTTGAGGAGCTCTGGCATGAAACAGCTGATCCGGAACGACGCAGCCTTCAGGGGATCCTGCAGGTGGCAGTAGCGCAGTTGCACCTGCAACGGGGCAACCGGCGCGGTGCCACGATTCTTTTCGGTGAAGCTCTGGGGCGTCTCAAACGTCAGGGAACTCCGGATCTTGGCTTGGATCTTGCGTCTCTGTGCCGTGCTGCGCAACAGCGGCTCGAGGCGCTTCAGCAGGATGGGGATCCCGAGTCATGCACTGTCCCTGTTCTTGAGTTCATGCGCTGAAGCGCCGGTAATCTCGACCAACTTGGGCAGGTGGTGTGGCAGTGAAAGCAATGCTCCGTTTTCGGGGGCTTCTTTTAGCTCTGTCCCTTCTGGCCACTCTGTTGCCCCTGTTGTCGGTCCAGGCTCAGCAAACAGCTGACGCAGGCGTCATCACGATTGAGTCTGATCTTCAATCGGCCGACAACGTAACGGGTGTGATCACCGCCAGCGGCAATGTTCGCTTGGTGCACGCCGGTCGTGGTTTGGTGGCCACCAGCCGACAAGCCCAGTACTTCACGGAGGAAGACCGGATTGTGCTGAGTGGTGATGTGGATGTGATCCAGGCTGATGGCAACCAGCTCCGCGCTGATCGGTTTACTTATCTCCTGGATGAAGGTCGCGCGATTGCCAGCCCTGTTCCTGGCCAGCAGGTGTTCAGTCAGTGGTCACTCACTCCCAGCCAACCCGTGCTCGACGTTCAGGCCGAGACCAACCCGGTGACTCCATGACCCTGGAACTGTCGAATGTCTCCATCACCCTTGGGGGCCGCCAGTTGGTGAAGGGCTTGGATCTGAAGCTTGCCCCCGGCGAGGTGGTCGGCCTGCTCGGTCCCAATGGAGCTGGAAAAACCACCACCTTCAATCTGGTGATCGGTTTGCTCTCCCCTACTCAGGGCGAGGTGACCGTGAACGGTGAGCGGGTCACCCATCTGCCCATGCCGGAGCGAGCCCGGCTTGGTGTGGGTTACCTGCCCCAGGAAGCGAGTGTGTTTCGCAATCTCACGGTGCGTGAAAATCTGGATATCGCTCTTGAACAGACCGACCTCAGCTCCGAGCAGCGTCGGGATCGGCGCCAGCAGCTGATTGAGGACTTTCACCTCAGCGCGTTCATCAACCGTCTTGGTTTCCAACTCTCCGGGGGAGAACGTCGCCGTTGCGAAGTGGCCAGGGCACTGGCATCGGGTGCCAACGGACCGACGTATCTGCTTTTGGATGAACCCTTTGCCGGCGTCGACCCCCTTGCGGTGGCGGATCTGCAGCTGCTGATCGAGGGGTTGCGCTCCCGGGGCATGGGGATTCTGATCACCGATCACAACGTGCGCGAAACCCTGGCCACCACTGATCGGGCTTACATCCTCAACGATGGTGCGGTGTTGGCCGCAGGACGTTCCGAGGAGGTGGCAGCTGATCCACAGGTGCGTCGTTATTACCTCGGGGAGGGATTCCAACTGTGATTCTGGATCGTCTCAAACGGGCCACCTGGATGCGGCTGGATCTTCTGGATCGTTGGTTGCTCAAGGAGCTTCTTGGTCCGCTTCTGTTCTTCATTGCTCTGTTCACCCTGCTGCTGCTAACAGGCGGCGTGATGTTTGAACTGGTGCGGCAGATGGTTGATAAGAACCTGCCGATCACAGTTGCAGCTCAGGTGCTGTTGTTCAGCATTCCGCGTTGGTTGGCCTTTTCTGTGCCGATTGGAACGCTGATGGCCTCGCTGTTCGTGTTCACTCGTCTTTCTGCAAACAACGAACTCACCGCCCTGAGAAGCCTCGGCATCACCACGAAGCGGATGATCAGTGCCGCTCTCGCCCTCTCGATGGCGATGACCCTGTTCACCTTCGTTCTTAACGACGTGGTGGTACCCCGCAGCCAACGCTATGCAGAGGTCAGCTTGAAGCGTGCCTTGGGGCGTTCTCTCGCCAGTGAGACAGGACGCGACGTCATTTATCCCCGCTTCGGCAGACGCGTTGGTTCAGATGGTGAGAAGGGTGACAAGGGCCTGCTTCAACTGTTTTATTCCCGCAAATTCCAGAACGGCCAAATGCTGGATGTGACGGTTCTGGATTTCACCAGACCCGGTCTTACCCAGATGTTGCGTGCTGATCGGGCCATCTGGAATGAGGCCCAAGCCAGCTGGGATTTCATGGATGGCCAGATTCTGACTTTGGCGGCGAATGGCAGTTCAACCAAGGCCGATTTCGATCGTTACGTCTATCCCCTGGGATCTGCGCCGCTGCGTTTGGCGGGGATTGAGAACGATGCCGTGAACATGACCGTTGCTGAAGCACTGCAGGCCCAAAGGGTGTACGAAGAGGCCGGCAGCATCAAGGAAGCCCGCAAAATCCGTGTGCGGATCCAGGAGAAGTTCACGGTTCCGATGGCCTGTCTGGTGTTTGGCTTGTTTGGAGCCACCCTCGGCGCTCAGCCCAGTTATCGAAGCAGCCGTAGTTTTGCTTTTGTGCTCACCCTCGGCATCATCGCTGTTTATTACGTGATTGGTTTCAGCTTCAGTTCCCTCGGGGTGAAGGGGACCCTGCCACCGATCCTGGCGGCCTGGCTGCCTGTGATGTTGTCTCTCGGGGCGGGTGGACTGTTGCTGAAACAGGCCAGTCGCTGATTGGCCGAGGCAGAATCGCCGTGTCTTATGGAAATGGTGTGCTGAACACGCCCTTTGAGCTGGTCACCAGTCTTGGTTTCGCTGGCTTTGTGTTGCTGCTGCTGGCCATGCCCCTGGCTTTCTGGGCGGTGTCCAGCCAGTCCCGTGCTGGCTTGGTTCGGCTGCTGGTGGCCGTCGCCAATCTCTTATTCACGGCTCAGCTGATTTTGCGTTGGTGGCAATCCGGCCACTTCCCGATCAGCAACCTCTACGAATCCCTGTGCTTTCTCGCCTGGGCTTGCACCCTCACCCAGCTGCTGGTGGAACGGGCCTGGCCTTCTAACATCGTGGCGGCTGCGGCCACCCCCATGGGCCTTGGTTGCATTGCCTTCGCCAGCTTTGCCTTGCCCGATCAATTGCAGTCAGCGGCTCCTCTGGTTCCTGCCCTGCGCTCCAGCTGGTTGGTGATGCATGTGAGCGTGATCATGGTGAGTTACGCCGCACTGCTGGTGGGTTCCCTTCTCTCCCTGGCGGTGTTGGTCACCGATCGCGACCAATCCCTGGAACTGCGGAGCAGTTCCATTGGCAGTGGTGGCTATCGTCAGGCGGCCTCGATCGCGAACGGTGGTTCTGTTCAGCTGCAATCGGTTCAGCTGAGCACCAATGAGCAACTCGACAGCCTCAGTTATCGCACGATCACGGTTGGGTTCTTGATGCTTACGGTGGGCATCGTGAGTGGTGCTGTTTGGGCGAATGAAGCCTGGGGCAGCTACTGGAGCTGGGATCCCAAGGAAACCTGGGCCTTGATCTGCTGGATGGTGTATGCCGCTTATCTGCACACCCGCCTCAGTCGCGGTTGGCAGGGCCGACGCCCAGCTCTTGTGGCTGTGGTTGGTCTTGTGGTGATCGCTGTTTGTTACATCGGGGTGAATCTGCTGGGCATTGGTTTGCACAGCTACGGCTGGTTTTTCTGAAATCCAGTGAATAACGAGGCATGCTCTCCAGTCACAATTTCCACCCTCGGATGAGGGATTGATCCTTTGGCCCAGATCCCTTATTCCAGGGATGTTTTGCCCGGGTTCAGTTTGTGAAGATGGCCCACCATCAGTGGAAGAGATACTTGAGCTGCATGCCTGCAGCTGCGGATGGAAACCATGGTGGAGATGTGGGTCTGGCAGCGCAAGCGGCCGCCACCAGGGTATCGAGGCCCTACGGACTCTCCCCACCACTCAGGGGGGATCGAGGTCCACTTGGACTCTCCCCCCACGCCAATCAACTCTGGGTTGTGATCACAACCCTCTCCTGTGCACTGGGAACGAACAAATCAGCGCCTGCAGGGGCATCCTTCTCACTGAGATGAGCGACGTTGGATCGTTTGTTGGGAGGTTTCGCTCTCTTCTGCTTCAGAGCGCAGATAACGCTTCCGCTGCGCCGATTCCAGGCCAGACAGCAAGACAGCTCGTCTTGAAGGTGCGACTCGCTGAGGCCGATCAAGACCCCGAAGCAGTGGATGGATGCCTCGTCTGCTCATGCTGTTCTCCCAGTTATGCGTGAATCTCGCGCCGTGACCTGTGGTCCATCGCGTGACTGAATAATTCCATGATCTTCAGTCTTGTTTTGTGATCCACGTCACTGATTGACGTGATGCCCTTCCAAGTTGTTGTTGGCTTCTCAGGACATGCATCAAGCCAACGGGCAAAAAGGAAGGCCACCCCTGCAAAGGGATGGCCTAAACCTTGTTGGCGTTCTTTGAAGCTGAACGAAGCGTCTGGCTGTATGGCTTGTCAGACCAGTCAGGCAGCTTCTAGATCTTGCTCAGTTGGACCGTCGTCACGCATTGGACGCCTCCGACTTCGACTCTCCCAGTCTCCTCGAGAGGAGCTGCTTTGATCATCCGTATTTCAACTCAGCCGCAGGGAAGAGAGCCTGGGCCTGCCCGATGCGCAAAGTCAACGGAACTATTGAGCAAGATATTGAAGGACTGCACCGATATTCATGCTCCCTTTGAGATATCCGGCAATAGCCAATGCGATCACACCAGCATTCAGCGCCAGGAAGGCGGCAACCAATTTGACGTCATCATTCATCCATTGATTATCGGAGGCCTGTTCGCATCACTGTGGTCACTAAATCTTTGGAGATGATGAAACTGTTCAAGCGTTGGGTTCTTGCTTGAAGTGCTCATAAAAAAAAGCCCGGCATGGCTGCCAGGCTTTTGGTGTTCAGCTGATGGTCTCCTGATCAGGCAAGAACAGCTTCCTTGCTGCTGCTGTTGCGGATGCCCTTGATCGCTTCGGCGTAATCGGGCTGGTTGAACACACCGGAGCCGGACACAATCGCGTTGGCACCTGCTTCGATCACCTTCCAGGCATTGCCTGCTTTGATGCCGCCATCCACTTCGATCCAGGGATCGAGACCCTTTTCGTCGCATATGCGGCGCAGGTCGCGAATTTTCTGAACCTGGTTTTCGATGAAGCTCTGGCCCCCGAAACCGGGGTTCACGCTCATGATCAGCACCAGATCGCAGAGCTCGAGGCAGTACTCGAGGGTGTCGATCGGTGTTGATGGGTTCAGAACTGCACCTGCTTTTTTGCCCAGGTCCTTGATCTGAGCCAGGTTGCGGTGCAGATGAGGGCAGGCTTCAACCTGCACGGAAATGATGTCGGCACCGGCTTTGGCGAAGTCGGGGACGTACTTCTCCGGCTCAACGATCATCAGGTGAACGTCCAGGGGCTTCTGGGTCACCGGCCGCAGCGCCTCAACAATCAGCGGTCCAATGGTGATGTTCGGAACAAAGCGGCCGTCCATCACATCCACATGGATCCAATCCGCACCGGCTTCGTCCACGGCTTTCACTTCTTCGCCGAGGCGTGCGAAGTCAGCCGACAGGATTGACGGCGAGATCACCAGGGGCTTGGTGCTCATGGATGAGGAGCGCGAAGTGCCGGGAGATTTTAGGGACTCCTGCAACCACTGATACAGTGAGCCGCGCTCAGACGTCGAGATCCACTGCGGCGACGGCCAACTGCCCGTCCAGGAGATCTCGCCAACCCGTCCCACCTCATCCGGAGTCCCGTGGATCAGACCCTCATTCAGGAAATTCTCGAGATCGTCGAGCAGGCCGCCATCGCTTCCGCCTCGCTCTCCGGCAAAGGCCTGAAGGATGAAGCCGATGCATTGGCCGTTGATGCCATGCGCAAGCGCATGAATCAGATCCAGATGCAGGGCCGCATCGTGATCGGAGAGGGGGAACGTGATGAAGCCCCAATGCTCTACATCGGAGAAGAGGTCGGCACCGGCACCGGCCCCGGCGTTGACTTTGCTGTTGACCCTTGCGAAGGCACCAACCTCTGCGCCTTCAACCAGCGCGGCTCCATGGCTGTTCTCGCCGCTTCCGACCGTGGCGGTCTGTTCAACGCCCCCGACTTCTACATGAAGAAGCTGGCTGCTCCTCCGGCAGCTAAGGGCAAGGTGGATATCCGCAAGTCAGCCACTGAAAACATCAAGATCCTCAGCGAGTGTCTGGGTCTCCCCGTCGACGAGCTGAACATCGTGGTGATGGATCGCGCCCGTCACAAGGATCTGATCGCTGAGATCCGTGCCACCGGCGCTCGCATCCAGCCCATCTCCGATGGAGACGTTCAGGCCGCCATCGCCTGCGGTTTCGCTGGTACCGGAACCCATTGCCTGATGGGCATCGGTGCTGCCCCTGAAGGTGTGATCTCCGCCGCTGCCATGCGCGCTCTTGGTGGTCACTTCCAGGGCCAACTGGTGTATGACCCTGCGATTGCTCAGACCTCCGAGTGGGCTGACATGACCAAAGAGGGCAACCTGGCGCGTCTCGCTGAGATGGGCATCGCCGATCCCGACAAGGTCTATGAGGCTGAGGAGCTGGCCTGCGGCGAGCATGTTTGTTTCGCTGGCAGCGGCATCACGGATGGTCTGCTCTTTGATGGCGTTAAGTTCGAAAAGGACTGCACCCGCACAAGCAGCCTGGTGATCAGCAACCTGGACAACACTTGTCGCTTCACCAACACCGTGCACATCAAAGACGGCGCCCAGAGCATTGCTCTGAGCTGATCGTCATCAACTGGTTGAGAGGAACGTCTTCATGCATATCTCCGTCGTCGGCCTCAGTCATCGGACGGCACCGGTGGAGATCCGGGAACGGCTCAGCATCCCTGAGCAGACCATGGAGACGTCCCTTCAATCCCTCCGCGGCAATGAGCAGGTGCTCGAGGCATCGATCCTCAGCACCTGCAACCGCCTTGAGATTTACACCCTGGTCCGCAATCCGGACCTCGGCGTGTCTGCTGTCAGCGACTTCCTCAGCAGCCACTCCGGTCTTGAAACAGGGGAGCTGACGCCCCACCTGTTCAGTTACCACCACGAAGACGCTGTCGACCACCTGATGCGGGTGGCAGCAGGTCTCGACAGCCTTGTGCTGGGGGAAGGTCAAATTCTCTCCCAGGTGAAAAAAATGATGCGGCTCGGCCAGGAGCACAAATCCCTGGGTCCGATCCTGAACCGCTTGCTCACCCAGGCTGTCTCCACCGGCAAACGGGTCCGCAGTGAAACCAACCTCGGAACGGGTGCTGTTTCAATCAGCTCAGCTGCCGTTGAGCTCGCCCAGCTCAAGCTCGGTCAATCCCGGGGACTGGATCAACTGGTCACCCTGGAAAGCGAGCAGATCGCCGTTGTTGGTGCAGGGCGCATGAGCCGTCTGTTGCTCCAGCACCTTCAGGCCAAAGGAGCCTCGGGTGTTGTTCTGCTCAACCGCACCGTTGAACGGGCCGAGCAGCTGTCGGCTGATTTCCCTGATCTTCCTGTTCAGTGCAGGCCGCTTACGGATCTGGATCAGTACCTGAGCACCTGCTCGCTGATGTTCACCAGCACCGCCGCCGATGATCCGATCATTGATGCCGCACGTCTGGCTCCTCTGAACCGGCGCAGCAAGCTGCGCTTGATTGATATCGGTGTGCCGCGCAACATCGCTGCGGATGCTGCCGATGTGGTCGGCGTTGAATCCCACGATGTGGACGACCTGCAAGAGGTCGTTGCCCGTAACCAGGAAGCCCGTCAGGCCATGGCCCGCGAGGCTGAGCAGTTGCTTCAGCAAGAAGCGCAGCAGTTCCTCGAGTGGTGGGACAGCCTTGAGGCTGTGCCGACCATCAACCAGCTGCGCTCTTCGATGGAGTCGATCCGTTCGGAGGAACTCCAGAAAGCCCTCAGCCGAATGGGCCCTGATTTCTCAGCCCGGGAACGCAAGGTTGTCGAAGCGTTGAGCAAAGGAATTATCAACAAAATCCTCCACACGCCGGTGACCCAGCTGCGGGCTCCCCAGACCCGTCAGGATCGCCAACAGGCTCTCCGAATTGTCGAACGACTGTTCGATTTGGAAGCTTCTTGAGCTGTTGAGCGATTCAGTCGCGATCTGAATCCCAGTAATCTCGACTGATTCTTCCCAAAGACGGTTGCGAAGCCAAAAACTCCGGTAAGTTCTTGCGGCAACGCCGATTTGGGACAGCGGCATGAAGCGGGTCTTGGCCATCATTCTGGGCGGCGGTGCAGGCACGCGCCTGTATCCGCTTACAAAAATGCGCGCCAAGCCGGCCGTCCCTCTGGCGGGCAAATATCGACTGATTGATATCCCGATTAGCAACTGCATCAACTCCGACATCAACAAGATGTACGTGATGACGCAGTTCAACAGTGCGTCACTGAACCGTCACCTCAGCCAGACCTACAACCTCAGCAATTCCTTCGGTGGCGGTTTTGTTGAGGTGCTTGCAGCTCAGCAAACCCCCGACAGTCCCACTTGGTTTGAAGGCACTGCAGACGCTGTACGCAAATACCAGTGGTTGTTCCAGGAATGGGACGTTGATGAATACCTGATCCTTTCCGGCGACCAGCTCTACCGGATGGATTACAGCCTCTTCATCGAGCACCACCGCCACTCTGGTGCTGATCTCACCGTTGCTGCCCTTCCGGTTGATCCCAAGCAGGCAGAGGCTTTCGGTCTGATGCGGACCGATGAAAACGGCTCGATCAAGGAGTTCCGCGAGAAGCCCAAGGGTGATTCGCTGCTGGAGATGGCTGTCGACACCTCTCGCTTCGGCCTCAGTGCCGATTCAGCCAAGGAAAGGCCCTATCTGGCCTCGATGGGCATTTACGTCTTCAGCCGCCAGACCCTCTTTGATCTGCTCGACAAGCATCCAGGGCACAAGGATTTCGGCAAGGAGATCATTCCCGAGGCTCTCGCGCGGGGCGACAAGCTTCAGAGCTATGTGTTCGACGACTACTGGGAAGACATCGGCACCATCGGTGCGTTCTATGAAGCCAACCTCGCGCTGACCCAACAACCCACGCCCCCCTTCAGCTTCTACGACGAGAAGTTCCCCATCTACACCCGTCCTCGCTACCTGCCCCCCAGCAAGCTGGTTGACGCCCAGATCACCAATTCGATTGTTGGCGAAGGATCGATCCTGAAGTCCTGCAGCATCCACCACTGTGTTCTCGGGGTGCGCAGTCGAATTGAAAGTGACTGCGTGCTTCAGGACACGCTGGTGATGGGGTCCGATTTCTTCGAATCTCCCGACGAACGTGCTGTCTTGAAAGAGCGCGGAGGCATTCCGCTTGGCGTGGGCAAGGGCACCACGGTGAAACGCGCCATCCTCGACAAGAACACCCGCATCGGTTCGGGTGTCTCGATCATCAACAAGGACAACGTGGAAGAAGCCGACCGTTCCGATCAGGGCTTCTATATCCGCAACGGCATTGTGGTGGTTCAGAAAAACGCCACCATCGCCGATGGAACGGTGATCTGAGGGCAGCAACCTCTTCCAGGAATGAGCCGACGTCTTTCTGCCGATGGCTCATTCCTGACATTTATTGGTTGATTTGCGCTCAGACCAGCCGAGATCAACACACTGAGTTCAGTCCTCAGTGGTCCTTCAGGCCATGTCCAAGTCTCACTTCGGCCTCATCGGTCTTGGCGTGATGGGCGAGAACCTCGTCCTGAATGCGGAACGCAACGGTTTCTCCAGCGTTGTTTACAACCGCACCTACGCCAAAACCGAAGACTTCCTCCAGGGGCGTGGCAAGGACAAGAACATTCAGGGCGCCACTGACCTCGAAGATTTCGTTGGCAAGTTGGAACGACCCCGTCGGATTTTGATGATGGTGAAGGCGGGGCCTGCCGTCGATGCTGTTGTTGATCAGCTCTCCCCCTATCTCGAAGAAGGCGATCTGCTGATTGATGGAGGCAACTCCGACTACCACGACACTGAACGTCGGGTGAAGCAACTCGAGAGCAAGAGCTTCGGTTTCATCGGTATGGGTGTATCCGGTGGAGCCAAAGGTGCCCTGGAAGGTCCGAGCATGATGCCCGGAGGAACCAAGACCTCCTACGAGGCCATCGAGAGCCTTGTGAACAAGATGGCGGCTCAGGTCGAAGACGGACCTTGCGTGACCTACATCGGTCCAGGCGGGTCAGGACACCTGGTTAAAACGGTCCACAACGGGATCGAGTACGGCATCGAGCAGATCCTTGCCGAGGGCTACGACCTGATGAAGCGGGTTAAAGGAATGACCGGTGTGCAGATGGCCGACGTTCTCGGTCAATGGAATGCCACAGAAGAGTTGTCGTCGTATCTGGTGGAAATCACCGAGGTGTGTCTCCGCACTAAGGATCCCGTTGATGGCACTGATCTGGTGGAAAAAATCACTGATCAGGCTGGCCAGAAGGGCACGGGCCTCTGGACCGTGGTGACGGCGCTGCAGATGGGTGCCTCTGTTCCCACCATCTACGCCTCTCTCAATGCAAGGGTGATGAGCTCGATGAAGCCCCAACGCGTGGCGGCCGAATCGATCCTCAAAGGACCAACCATCAAGGACTTTGACCTGGGAACACCCGACGATGCCATGGCTCCGCTGATGGATGCCACGGTGCTGAGCTGCATCGCCAGTTATGCCCAGGGCATGGAGCTTCTGCGAATCGCCTCCCAGGACCTCGACTATGAACTCCACATGCCGTCTATCGCTCAGATCTGGAAGGGTGGCTGCATCATTCGGGCCCGTCTGCTGAAGCGCATTCAGGATGCTTTCCACGCGGATCCCCTGCTGCCGAACCTGATGGTTGATCCCTGGTTCGCTGAACAGATCAACCAACGGCTGCCCGGACTGGCTCAAGTGGTGGCCGGTGCCGCCGAGGCCGGCATTCCCGTTCCCTGCTTCAGCAGCACCCTCGACTACATCAACAGTTACCGCTCCGGTCGCCTTCCTCAGAACCTGGTTCAGGCGATGCGCGATTGCTTCGGCTCCCACACCTACCAAAGGGTCGACAAGGAGGGGACGTTCCACACCGAATGGCTCAGCTGAGCGGTTGAGCGATGACCAACTACCGCATCGAGCGGGCCAAGGATCCTCAGGACCTCGCCCGTCAGGTCTGTGAAACTGTTGCCGCCCAAATCGATCTGGCCTTGGATCAACGGGACCGCTGCCAGATCGCTCTCTCCGGTGGGAGCACGCCCGCCAGCGCCTACTCCCTGCTCGGTCAGGAACGGTTGCCCTGGGACCGGGTGGACGTTGTTCTGGGTGACGAGCGCTGGGTGGCTGCCGACGATGCGTCCAGCAACGCCGGCATGCTGCGCCGCACCCTTCTCGCACCCGGGCCTGGAGCTTCAGCCGCTTTTCATCCCGTGCCCACCGTGGAACTGGAAAGCCCTGAGGCCAGTGCCCAGGCTTTTGCTGACCAGCTTTCTCAGCTGTGCTCAGGAGCACCACCGGTGTTCGATGTTATGTTGCTGGGTCTGGGGGATGACGGCCACACCGCATCTCTGTTCCCCGGCACCGAGGCTCCAGCGGTGTCGGATCGCTGGACGACCATCGGGCGTGGCAAGGGGTTGGATCGCATCACCATGACGGCTCCTGTGCTCAGTGCCGCCCGTCAGGTGATCTTCCTCGTCAGTGGTGCCGGTAAACAGGAGGCCCTCCGGAGACTGGTCGATCCCTCCGAATCCTCCGATCGCACTCCCGCTCGGCTGGTTCAACCTGCTAGTGATGTGCTGATCCTTGCTGATCAGGATGCAGCCGCCGGCCTCTGAACAGATCCTTTTCCAGGGCAGCGACTTTGCTGACTGGGCCAGCCTGAACGACACGATCATGGGCGGCCGATCCCGTGCCGGTTGCCGCGTGACCCCCGACGGACTCGTGCTGGACGGGGAGCTGGTGGAGACCGGCGGTGGTTTCGTGAGCTGCCGCTCCCCTCGCCTGCAGCCCCCGCTCGATCTGTCCCCTTATTCAGCACTTCAGCTGGATGTTGAGGGTGAGGGACGCACCCTGAAGATTGCCCTTGGTTGTCGGGATGGAGCCATGGGACTCACGGAACTGATTCCCGGTGGTCTCCGCTGGGTGGTGGATGTTGCGACCAAACCGTCCGGTTTGACCTCTGTTGTTGTGCCATTCGCCGATCTCAGGCCCACGGTGCGTGCCAAGCCCGTTGGCTTACCGCTGCGCTTCGATCCCAGTGGCATCACCCGCATTCAGGTGTTGCACTCGAAATTCGGCGATGCTGGTGATCTCAATCCTGGGTTTCGCGCTGGCTCCATCCGGGTGCTGATCCGTTCAATCCGCGCCTTGCCTTGAGTCCATGGACCTTCTGGTGTTGATTGCCAAGGCGGCTGACGTCTGCCTCAAGCCCTGGAGCCATGCTGTTGTTCTGATGGATCCTTCGGCTCCAGAACAAATCGATGATCTGCACGTGCGGATTGAATGCCGTGATGGCGACGGCCAGCGTTGCTCCGATCAGGATCTTGAACTGGAGATCTATCGGAGTGGCGATGAGATCAATCTGATGCTGAGCTGGTGGGACCAACCGGAACGTCCAATGCTCTGGCACGGGCGCCATCCGGTCTGGATGGATGGCGCATCGGGGCAGCGCTGTGCGGCACCGCAGGATGCCGCTCCGCTGGAAGCCTTGGGTCGGCGCCTACGGGCTCTGGTGCAACCGGCTGTTTGACCGCGCCGAATTCAATCGGCGTGGTCGGTGGTCGCACCCCGGCTTGAGCTGGAGACGAGCCGCGCGTATTTGCCGAGAATTCCGTTGCGGTAACGCGGTTCCGGCTTGCTCCACCCCGCCCGGCGGCGATCCAGTTCCGCCTCATCCACGTTGAGTTGGAGCAGCAGCTGATCAGCATCAACCGTGATGCTGTCGCCTTCTTGAACCAGCCCGATCGTTCCACCGACAGCGGCTTCAGGAGCCACGTGACCCACCACCAGGCCATAGGTGCCGCCGCTGAAGCGCCCATCGGTGATCAGGGCGACCTTGTCCCCCAGGCCCTGACCAACGATTGCTGAGGTGGGAGCCAGCATCTCCCGCATGCCCGGTCCACCGACGGGACCCTCGTTGCGGACCACCACCACATCCCCGGCCTTGATCTTTTTGTCGAGGATCGCGGCAAGGCAGTCTTCCTCGCTTTCAAACACCCGCGCCGGGCCAGTGAGAACAGGGGTCTTCACACCGCTGATCTTGGCCACGCTTCCCTCGCTGGCGAGGTTGCCCTTGAGGATGGCGAGGTGTCCTTTGGCGTAAAGCGGATTGCTCAGGGGGCGGATCACGTCTTGCCCGGAGGGCGGCTCCGAGGGCACATCGGCCAGCAACTCCTTCAGGCTTTTGCCCTCCACCGTTCGGCAGTCGCCGTGCAGCAAGCCTGCATCCAGCAGCAGCTTCATCACCTGGGGAATGCCGCCGGCGTTGTGCAGATCAACGGTCACGTAGCGGCCGCTGGGCTTGAGATCACAGATCACCGGCACCCGCTGACGAATCCGTTCGAAGTCATCGATGCTCAGGTCAACGCCGGCGGTGCGGGCAATGGCCAGCAGGTGCAGCACCGCATTGGTGGAGCCACCCACCGCCATGATCACGCTGATGGCGTTCTCAAAGGCTTCCTTGGTGAGCAGATCCAGGGGGCGGATGTTGGCTTTCACGGCCTCCACCAGCACCTCGGCGGAGCGAGCCGCACTGTCGGCCTTTTCCTCGTCCTCGGCAGCCATCGTGGAGCTGTAGGGGAGGCTGAGACCCATCGTTTCGATGGCGGCACTCATGGTGTTGGCGGTGAACATGCCGCCGCAACTGCCAGCCCCAGGGCAGGCATTTTTCTCAACTGCGGTGAGCTGCTCTTCGTCGATCTTGCCGCTGGTCAGTTGGCCGACCGCTTCAAAAGCGCTCACCACCGTGAGATCACAACCGCCCAGCTTGCCCGGTTTGATCGTGCCGCCGTAGACGAACACCGAAGGGATGTTCATCCGTGCCATCGCAAGCATGGCGCCGGGCATGTTCTTGTCGCAGCCACCAACGGCCAGCACCCCATCCATGCTCTGGCCATTGCAGGCCGTTTCGATGGCGTCAGCGATCACTTCACGGCTCACCAGGGAGTACTTCATCCCTTCGGTGCCCATGGAGATTCCATCACTCACGGTGATGGTTCCGAACATCTGTGGCATGCCTCCGGCCTGCCGGGCCGCTTCCTCAGCTCGTTTGGCCAGGTCGTTCAGCCCCACATTGCAGGGGGTGATGGTGCTGTAGCCGTTGGCGATGCCCAGGATGGGCTTGCCGAAATCGCTGTCTCCAAAGCCCACGGCCCGCAACATGGCGCGGTTGGGAGACCGCTGAATCCCTTTGGTGACGGCGTCGGAGCGAAGCATGGAACGGAGCGGACCAGTGGCAATCAAGCCAACCTACCGAGCGCTCATTCTTCGCTACCGAGTC
The DNA here is from genome assembly GCF_023630635.1 of Synechococcus sp. MU1651. Classification (NCBI taxonomy): domain Bacteria; kingdom Bacillati; phylum Cyanobacteriota; class Cyanophyceae; order Synechococcales; family Synechococcaceae; genus Synechococcus; species Synechococcus sp. MU1651. The sequence continues at coordinate 363,272 of NZ_JAKUHJ010000001.1, read as the reverse complement.
CCTCGAGTTGAGCGCGAACACGGGCGATCTCCGCGTTGAGTTTTTCCACCCGCTCCTCTAGGTGTCCGTTGTCTGCGCTGTCCAGCACTTCGGAACCGTCCTGCATCCGCGGTGCGTGCAACATCGACTTCTGCGCGCCGTAACGCCTGCGCCTGTCGGCTTCGTTGAGGAGCCACCAGGCCAGGCCTGCAGCACCGAGCACTGCTCCGGTGACCAGAGTTGCCAGGGTGCCTGAGCCCGTGTCGTGCTGCTGGGCCATGGGTGCGATCAACCTGCCTGAAGGTTAGTCATGCCCTCAAGATCTGAGGTTCAGCCGTCGCACAGGGTCACCGATTCCTGGACGAATCTCACCCTGCTCACCCACGCTTTCGTCAATGCAGGCGGTGTGCAGCGTTAGGTCTGGAATCGCTTCACCCAAAAGCTTCAGTCCAGGACTGGCGCACAGGGCAGTGATCAGCCGCAGCCGCCGTCCATCCACACCCTTGCTCTGGAGCTCCTGCAGAAGCTTGAGGGTGGCCTCACCATCACTGATCTGATCCACGAACAGAATCACCCCGGCGTTGGCTTCGATCTCCTGTGGGCACGACCCCAGGCAGAGGGAGGAATCGGGAAGGACGGATCGTCCTCCCTGCCAAAGCTCGAGGCCTGCTGGCAGCACTGGAATGGCGATCAGCGGTACCGATGCTTCAACGAGGGTGCCTTCGGTGTCCCCATGGAGTCCGGGCACCATCTCTCGGCGATGGGGCAGCCAGTCCCGCAGGGCTTCGTAGGTGAGCCATCGGCCCAGTTCCTGCAGGGCTGTGGCGTAGAGGGCCGCAGGGGTTTCCCGATGCCGAAGCATGGTCAGCCAATGGCCGATCAGGGGATGGGGTGGAACCACCACCCGCAAGCTCATGGCCATATCGACTCGCTCCGCGGACAGTTGCCATAACGTGATTGCTCAAATTACCGGTCTCATGGGCGCCCTTCGACGTATGGCCTCGCTGCTGGCGGTGATCACGCTGGCGTTCAGCACTGTTGTTTGGGCTGAATCAGTGCAGGCCATCACCGCTCCCGAGCTGCGTGGTCAGTTCGCAGTTCAGGAGATCAGCGCGGATATGCACGGTCTTGACCTCAAGGAAAAAGAGTTCCTCAAGGCCGATTTGCGCGAGGTGAATCTCAGCGGCACAGACCTGCGCGGTGCTGTGATCAACACCTCGCAACTGCAGGGGGCCGATCTCCGCGATGCCGATCTCTCCGATGTTGTGGGCTTTGCCAGCCACTTCGAGGGCGCCGATCTCCGGGGGGCCAATTTCACCAACGCGATGATGATGCAGAGCCGTTTTACGGACGCGCAGATCGACGGTGCTGATTTCACCAACGCCGTGATCGACCTTCCCCAACAGCGGGCCCTCTGCGCTCGGGCGGATGGATCCAATCCGATCAGTGGTGTCTCCACCCGTGAGAGCCTGGGCTGCCGCCCCTAATCGTCATGGCTAAGCGTCTTCCGGTGACCGTGATCACCGGGTTTCTCGGGGCCGGCAAGACCACGGTGCTCCGCCACCTCCTCACCCGTGGCGGTCAGCGATTGGCCGTGATGGTCAACGAATTCGGCAGCGTTGGGCTTGATGGTGATCTGATTCGCAGCTGCGGCTTTTGTCCTGAGGAGGAGGTGGATGGCCGTTTGGTTGAGCTGAACAACGGCTGCCTCTGCTGCACGGTGCAGGACGACTTCCTGCCGACCATGGAGACGTTGCTGGAACGGGCGGATCAATTGGATGGGATCGTTGTTGAAACCAGCGGTCTCGCTTTGCCAAGGCCTCTGCTTCAGGCCCTGGATTGGCCGGCCATTCGCAGCCGTGTGCATGTGAATGGTGTGGTGACGCTGGTGGATGGCGAAGCTTTGGCTACAGGCAGCCCAGTGGCTGATGCTGAAGCGCTGGAGCGGCAACGGGCCGAGGATCCCAGCCTCGATCACCTCACAGCGATCGACGACTTGTTTGAGGATCAACTCCAGGCCGCTGACCTGGTCTTGATCAGCCGGGCTGATTGCCTGGATGCATCAGCGATGGCTGAGGTGCAGGGGCGGATCAAAGACAAAGTGCGCCCGGGTACCGCTCTGCTTCCTGTTTCTCAGGGACAAGTGGAGACATCCGTTGTGTTGGGCCTTGAGCACCAGCCCACCCCCCAGGAGGCCCACACCCACCACGACCACGACCACCACCACGACCACGACCATCACGACCACAGCCATGTCGACATGGTCGGCAGCAATGTTCGTGTTGAAGGGGCCTTGGACCGTCAGGCCCTCGAGCAGCTGTTGCCCAGCCTCGTGAGCAATCACCAGGTGGTTCGACTCAAGGGGCGTGTCTGGCTGCCCAGCAAAGCACTTCCGCTTCAGATCCAGATGGTGGGTCCGCGGTTGAACAGCTGGTTTGAAGCAGCTCCCAGCCATGCCTGGCGTCCCGATCAGGGCTGTGGTGCTGATCTGGTGGTGCTGGCTTTGAACGAGGCTGCAGCTCCGGCCCTGGAATCCGGCCTTCAGAGGCTGGTGCAGGCCACACCGGCCAAGGCCAGCCCCGCGGCAGCCACGCCGGAGAGCTGAATCGGGTCTCCTTCTATTTGGCCCACAAAAAGAGCCATCACTGGTGCCGTAGCCATCAGGGTCACCCCTTCTCCAACGGGCATCGTTTGCAGCACCACCTGTTGCAACAGGATTCCCCCGTTGGTTCCGACCACGGTGGCGATCACAAGCTTCCATTGCTCCCGTTGCTTCAGCATGGTCTGTCTCCAGATCCCTTTGAGGAAGGGAAGAAGACCAAGCCATCCGCCCAGCAGCCGGATCGATGCCGTCTGCAATGGGGTGAGGTCGCTGCTGATCAGCACGTGACGGGCCAGAAAGGCTCCGCTCAGGCCACAGACCACGGCGGTGAGTGCCAACAGCAGCCCGATGCCGAAGTCAGCAGCGCTGCCCCCCCGCTCCCCTTGGCTTGTCTCTTTCGCCTGCATGGCAATGAGAACCACCGCGCTTGAAACCAAAAGCGCTCCGAGACCGTTCTTCACGGCCAGGCTGTCCCCCATCACCAGAACCCCAGCGATGCTGGCCAGCACCGGACCGCTGGCTTCCACGGTGAGGGTTCGTCGGGTGCCAAGTCGCCGCAACGCCCCGAGATAGAAGCTGTCGCCAGCCGCAATGCCGATCAAGCCGCTGATCAACAGCAGCAGAACAGCATGCACTTCGGTGTTGTGCGGAAGTGTGAGCAGAACCGGCAGAAACAGCAGGCTGGCCAAGCCGTTCTTCATGGCGTTGAGCCGGATCGCCGTGACTCGCCCTGATAGCGATCGCCAGAGTGCACTGGCTCCAGTCCAGGCCATGGCTGCTCCAAGGGCCGCCAGTACACCCGTCATGGTCTGGTATTGATCGTTGTGCAGTCTGCTGCGCAGTCGAGAACTCTGTGCACAATTCAGGAATTTGAGGCCTGGAGACGTGCACGGTGCTGGGGCAATTGCTGGAGACCCTGTCGGGGCATTGGGCGCTTAATCTTGAAAGTCGTGTTCCTCGCACGGAGCTTTATGAAGCGCGGATCGCTTCATCCAAGCCATCGCTTGGTTTTTTCATTCTTCTGATCAGCTCTGCGGTGATCGCCAGCCTCGGGCTGATCTCCAACAGCACGGCGGTTGTGATCGGGGCCATGATCGTCGCTCCGCTGATGGACCCCATCCTCAGCCTGGCTTTTGGCTTGGCCGTGAGCCATGGGAAATTGATCCGACGTTCCGCCTTCACCATTGGCTTCGGTGTTCTGGCGGTGATTGGAACCGCGGCGTAGATCAGTTTGGGACTGGGCATCAGCCATGTGCAGTCGGAGATCACTGGCCGCACGTCTACCAACTTGATCGATCTGGGCATCGCCATCGCGGCGGCCGTTGCCGGGTCGTTCTCGATGACCCGCAAGCAATTGTCGAATTCGATTGCAGGTGTGGCAATTGCTGTCGCCCTTGTGCCACCGCTCTGTGTCAGCGGCATTGGCCTCACGCTCGGCTCGGAAATAGTTGCTGTGTTTGGCCGTGGAACGGTGGCGGGTCTCACCAACCAGATCGCGGAGGGATCGTTTCTGCTTTTTCTGGCGAACCTGATCGGCATCACCGTCACCAGCCTTGTGGTGTTTTTGCTGCAGCGTTACGGCTCATTCCGCAGTTGTTGGCGCAATCTTCTGGTCTGGTTGGGATTGCTCGGGCTGTTGAGCCTTCCCTTGTCATCGGCATTGCATGACTTCAGTGTGCGGCAGCAGATGGATGCGGAATTTGGTCGCTTCAAAGCAGGACAACTCAAACGTGTAGCCCTCGCGCGAGGCAACCAGAGGTTGTGGTCAAAAGTTCGTATGATGTACACCAGCGTCAGTGTTGTTAACAACAAAGCAAGGCTGGATATTGTGCTCAATGCACCTGAAGACATCTTGGATCAATCCTTTATGAACGATGTCAATCAGCAGATGTTGAAACGAGCCAAAGGCTTCGGCTTGGATGACCTTGACGTCAACATCAGTGTGATTCCCAACCGTGTGTACAAGTTTGATAATCAGTCAATGAATTAACGCAACGCTCCTGGTTGTGAACGGTTTGGCGATCAGCGGGATGGCGTCAAAAAAGAGTTGATCAGATTGTTCGACAACATCCAGAGCATCGACGCTGTGTCGCTGTTCTTCGCTTCCTCGGAGGGTTCCGTTGGTTTGAATTGATGCCGGCCAGGGCCCAAGAGGGCATTGCTCCAGTAGCTGAATCCCGGTTGATCAAGTTGTTCGTCGATGAGCTGAACCAGCAGTGCCCCTGCCCGCTCAACGCTTTCCGTCAATCGCAAGAGATCCCGAGCGACCAACCCAAACAAGGCCTGCCCAAGTGGATTGGCCTGGCGACTGTTTCTGAAAAAACCCTCTGAGGTGCGGGGAATCACCAGCCCCGGACTCCAGGCCACGACAGGAAAATCCTGACGCTGCTGGTAGATCTGCAGGGCCATCAGCAGATTGCAGAGCTTGCTGTCTTTGTAGGCCTTGTCTGCATTGAACGGACTTTCTCCATCCACCATTGGCGCCCCGGGGCCCTGGCGCAGTCCCTGTAGCGAGCCCAGCCCTGCAGGCTGGCCAACCCGTCCTCCGCCGGTGGCTGGATTGTGCACCTCAGAGGCGGTGATCACGATGGCTTGGGTTTGCTCCTTCAATCCTTCAGCCAGGAGTTGATGGGCCAGGTGGTTCACCGCAAAGGTGAGTTCAATGCCCTGTGCACTCCAACGGGGGGAGCTGTAGCCGGCGTATTGCAACCCGGCATTGAGCACCAGTGCATCGAATGGCATCTCGTGATGGCGGAGTTGTTCGATCGCCCTGGCCACAGACACAAGGTCCGCCAGATCGGCAATGCAGATGTCAACGGAACCCGACAGAGCCGTGCGGATTCGCTCGGCCCGTTGTGCATTGCGGCAAACAACGGTGAGTGCATCACCACGGGCCAGCAGGATTTTTGCCGCTTCAAGGCCAATGCCGCTGCTAGCACCGGTGATGAGAACGCGGCGCTGTTCAGCAGTCGTCATGGAGTTTGAACACGTAGAGATCTGCGTCCCGATCGCTCACCACGTACATCCTTTTCCGCCCGGGATCGAAGGCAACACCCTCAGGTTTGCGGATTTGCCTTGGCTTGTCTCCCGTGCTGATGGTGAGATCGAGGCGCTGGAGAACAGTGTCGCCTGCCCAGTCGTACTGGAACAGGCACCGCCCCTTGTCGCTGACGATCCAGAGGGTGTCGCTGCTGCTGTCGTAGCTCAGGCCCGAGAAATCGAGCTTCTCTGCCTTCAGTTCGGGGTGCATGAACCCTTGGCTGGCTTGCAGCATTCGTGTGGAGAGGATTGTGGTGAGTGTGGAATCCAGTTCGATCAGCAAACCGGGCTTGCGCTCTTTCACCACAACCACATGGTTGTTGCTGGTGTTCACGGTGATGCCCTCCAATCCGTTGTTGTCCGGAGGGTCTGGGAAGTGGTGCGCGATCGTGTCGTAGTTGGTCATGGCTGACAGCGGGCGCCGATACCGTTCGCGCCGGCTGCACAGATCCACCACCACCACAGAATTGCTCCGCTCCTGCACCACGAGCAGCTCGCTGTCATTTCCACGGAGTGCAATGCCTTCCAAGTCGTCGAGGCCGATGAAGAACGAGTCGCTCACCGACACCCTGCCTTTGAGATCCAGACGAAAAATCGCCTTGGTGTCATCACTGACGGTGTACAGCGCTGATCCATCTGCGTTCAGCGTCAGTCCGGATGGTTCATTCAGCCCGAGGCCTGGGTCTCGAATCCTGTGACGGCTCAGCAGCTCAAGGCGCATCGAGGTCATCCTCATCGGGACCCGTTCCTGGTGATTCTCGAGGCTTGGCTCGTTTTTGCCAGCCATCGCAGGTGAGGATGAATGGATCACGGCCAGGCGCCATGAATCGAATCGCTGTGTATTGCGGCTCCTCGAGCGGCGACTCGAGCCTGTTCAAGCTTGCTGCCACTGAGCTGGGTGAACTGATCGCCACCCAGGACATGGCCCTGGTTTACGGCGGCGCTCGCATTGGCTTGATGGGCGCTGTTGCTGATGCCGCTTTGGCGGCTGGAGGGGAGGTGATCGGGGTGATCCCCGAGGCGTTAACGCAGGATGAAGTGGTGCACTCCGGTTTGACCCATCTCGAGGTTGTGGGATCGATGCACGAGCGCAAAGCGCGAATGCTCGATCTGGCCGATGCAGCCGTTGCCATGCCCGGAGGCCTGGGAACCCTCGACGAGTTGTTTGAAGCCTTGACCTGGGCTCAGCTTCGTTTTCATGCCAAGCCGATCGGCATGCTCAACATCGATGGCTACTTCGATGCGTTGCTGAGCTTTTTGGATCAAAGCGTTTCGACGGGCTTTCTCTCGCAGCGAAATCGCCAGCTCCTCCTGGATGCAACAACGCCAGAATTGCTGATCGATCGACTCCTCAACGCGTCCTGATGCAACGCACGGTTTTGCTTACCGGAGCCAGTCGTGGCATCGGACGTTCCATTGCGAGACGGTTGCTTAAGGATGGTCACCGCCTCAGCCTTGGTCTGCGGGATCCGCAGGCTCTAAGGGGAACAGACTTGGATGTTGAGACGGTGTTGCATCACGCCTACGACGCCAACGATCCAGCCAGTGTTGAAGCCTGGGTTGACAGCACCGTTCGTCACTGGGGTGCCATCGACACCGTGATCCACTGCGCGGGAATTTTGCATCGAACCCCGTTGTTGTTTGCGGATCGCGAAGAGCAGCAGCTTGATGAACTGTGGGCAATCAACGTGAAGGGGCCCTGGTGGCTGACCCGTGCGGCCTGGCCGTATCTGGCGACCAGTGGCCATGGACGAATCCAGGTGCTGGTGTCGATGAGTGGCAAACGCGTCAAAGGTCGAATGGCGGGTTATCCCGTGAGCAAATTCGCCTTGATGGGGCTCTGTCAGAGCATGCGCAATGAAGGGTGGGACAAGGGGATTCGGGTGACCGCCATCTGTCCCAGTTGGGTCAACACCGATATGGCTCGTACGGTGACGGCCGTTGAACCTGCCGCGATGACCCAACCCGAGGATCTTGCGTCTCTCTCGAGCAGCCTGTTGTCGATCCCCAACGCTGCCGTTCCGTTCGAGTTGGCGATGAATTGCTCGCTAGAAACCTGAATCTTCCGGTGAGGACGATGTCGCCTTCAGAGGACGTCGCTATGGATGACCGAGCGTCCCTGCCTTGCGATGTGTCTTCTGGCGGCGATTGGCCTGCTGGCTCCACGCCTGGTTTTGGTGTTGATGTGGTTTATCAACAGCAGTTTCGTGCTGCAGCCCTTCAGTGGCACCAGTGTTCCCAACCCGTTGCTTCCCATCCTGGGTCTGTTGTTTCTCCCCACCACAACCCTCGGCTATTGCTGGGCTGCGGCCTCGTTCGGGGGCGTGTCGTCGTTCAGTGGCCTGTTGGTGGTGTTGATCGGTTTGATCATCGACTTCGGGCTGATCGGTAATGGCCGTGGTGCTGTTCGTCGTTGAAGATCATCCCCGTGGAAAACTGCGCCATCTGCCAGCTGCATCTCGATCCCACCGCGCAAGAGCGGTACGAGATTCAGCGCTCTGAACTCTGGGTTTTGCGGCATCACCCGAACCCAGCACCACTACCAGGTTGGCTTCTCTTGGATTCACGAAGACACTGTTCCGGCCCCGTGGATTTCACGGCGGCCGAGGCTTCTGATTGGGGGTGTGATGTTCGCGATGCCAGTGATCTTGTGAAACAGATCAGCGGATGCGAGCGCGTGTATGCCATTGCCTTTGGTGAGGGAGCCCAGCACCTTCATCTCCATCTCATCCCACGCCATCTGAATGAACCGGCCTCCAAAGCGTGGGCGGTTGCCGACTTGTACCGGGACATGGATCGCGGCGATCGAGCCGCCGCTGATCCTGCCGTTGTGGCGGCGATGGTGCAACGCTGTCGATCGTTGATCAGCGCCCCGGGTTGAAGCGTTTGCGCGTCTTGGTGCCGTTGGCGTTTTGCTTGAGATTGCCCAAGGGCCAGCCCAGGTGCCTGAGATGGCTCACCGTGTTCGGCGATGCGCTGAAGCAGTTTTCGCTGTAGCTGCTGGCGATACCGATCTCTTTGAGGGTGAGTAACAGCAACCTCTGCTCTCGGCGTGTACCCCGACGGCTCGCGAGAAGCACGAAGTCGCGTTCACGAAGCTGTTCACCGATCGCATCGATGTTCTCGGAATACCCCAAGGAGATGGTTTGATCAATAGCGCGATAGGCGGTGTAGATCCGTCCCTCAGGATTGTTCTCGAGGGTTTGCACCCTTTCGCTCAGGGCAATCACGGCGTCCATCACTGGAGCCTGAAGCGCTTGTTCGATCTGATCAAGCTGCACGATCACAACCCTCCCACAGCCAAACGTTCATCACAGGCAGCCTCATAGGCGCGGATGGCTGCGCTGGGAATGGAGCCATTGCTCTTGAGTTGGCGCACCGACAGCTCCACGCACTGAAGTACAACGCTGGTTAGCTCACGTCCTTCGCACAGGGCCCAGCCGCGAAGAAGCACATGAAGGCTCGGTGGAACGGAGACCGTGAGCTTCACCTGGGTCTCTCGGGTGGAGGTTTTGATCATGACCCGTCTGCTGCCGGAGCATCCTCAGGGTAGCTCAAGAGACGCTCCTGAGCAACTGTTAAGTATCTGGCGGGTGTCTTTGGGGTTGCTTCGGGGTTGCTCCTCGGCATTGCTCGGCCCTGTGGCGTGACCGCCAGGGTGTTGCTTGCATAGCTGATTCATGGGCCACCCTTTTGGGGCACCAGGACTGAGCTGTCTGGCTGCAATTGTTGTGCCTCTACGTCGTCAATTCAGCCCTGTCTGGGCTGCCATCTTTCCTTGTCCCGGTGATTCCAGGTGTCGATTGTTGACCACCCAGGCGAAGTTTTTTTATGCAAAATCTGCATATCCATGGATATGATGTTTGCGTGGATTCTTGGGAGCAGATGGGAGCAAATTCGGTTCAGGCTGACAAGGTCGTCAACGTCAGAATGTCTGAATCGGAGCACACTCTGTTGAAGGCCTATTGCGCTTCGTTGAACCGGAGCATGCAAGACTTGCTTCGTGATTTCGCGTTAATGCAAATCCAGAAGCAACGCTTTTGTTGCCGCCTTGTGCGTTCTTTGATGGATGAGCATGGGATCGAACAAGACCCCAGAGCTCGTAAGCCTTGTTTTGGCTACGCTTGCTTATTACTGCCGCCATGCAGAGTCTTGCATTGCTGGTGAAACTGATTTGCTTTATATCCCCCGCCAGGAGATCCGTGAATTGGTTGCTGAGGAATCGGCTTATATCTTCGACTTTGACGGCAGCAGCATTGAGGCTCCCACCCAGATGGGCTGATCGGATTTCAATTTTTCAGTCACTTCACCCATCGATGCACCAGCCTTAACGTCAAGAGATTGATCGAGGCCGTCGAGGTAGGAATCAGATTGAGTCTTGGGCGCAATTTGTGGATGTCCAGAAATCCCAGCGCAACCCCTTCAAAAATGCGGACGATTCGGCTCATAGTGGCGCCGCCAAGTCGCTAATCGGGCTTGGAAGCCGGACAGAGCGATGTCCGACGCCTTGGTGTTTGACTCCTGCTTCGGCAGGGGTCAAATCCATTTGTTTCTTAAGAAACCTGGTGATGAATCTATCTGCAGTGATTGGCCCGTCAAGGTATCGACGTGGTCGAATCGCTCCGGTGGTGCATCACCGTCGGCCACACAACATTTCCTGATTCATTTCAAGACCAACGATCGTCTAGATCATTGATTCAGGTCGTTCAAAACGGAGAGGGTGGGATTCGAACCCACGGTGCCCGTGAAGACACGCTGGTTTTCAAGACCAGAGCCATAAACCACTCGACCACCTCTCCAGAGGGTGTCAGGTGCCCCGCAGGACACCTGACAACTGTATCGGGACGTGCTCCCAGTTCAGTTTTCCGGCTTGGCCAGAGGCAGCAGACACTTATCGGAATCACATCCGGCCGGGCCCGCTTCGCTCAGCTCGCCCTGGTCGTAACGCTGCAGTGCTTCGAAGAAATCACTGCTGACGCGACGCTTCACCACAGCCGATTGCAGCTCCTCGTAGGTGGCTGCATCGATCGGCTCAAAGGGCAGGCGGGGGAAGGTGGCATTGGCATCGAAGCGGGCCAGAAGTGCTGCTGAGATGTAGCCCTCGCCCTTCTCCATGGCTTGATGCAGAGCCTTAGCCAAGGGTTCGATTTCGTGCTCGCGGAATTCGATGGTGGCGGAGGTGTTGTGGGCGGTGTAATGCCGCTGCACCTGCATGTAGAAATCGAATTGCGCCATCGCACTGAAGCCGTTGATGTCAACGGCATCAGCACCGGGCAGGTTGGCCCAGCTCACCTCGGTGGGAATCTCCACCAGCCATTCGGTGCAGCGGGGATCGAAGGGGTCATTCAGCAGACGGCCTTCCTCATCCTTGTCGGACTGGGAGGGAACGATGGTGTAGCCGTAGTCCATGCAGGCCATGGCCACGGGGTCGTTCTTGCGGAAGGTGATCCGACGGATGAAGCGCTGAGCTTTGGGCGGATGCCAGCCGGGGGCCGCACCGGTGAGGAGGCTCTTGGTGCCAGCAGGCTGCACGGTTGTGCAGCGGTTGGGACGACGCAGGCCATGACGGTCGCAGTAGTCCCAGACCGTTTGATTGACGATCTCCTTCCAACGGCTCAGGTAAGCGGCTTCCTGCTCCTTGAAGCGCAGACCCTCCTCGGTATCAGGCCGGCCAGCCTCCCACCAGCTCAGCCATTCGGTGCCGAAGGCATGGACGAAGAAGTCGAACAGACCGGTGAAGCTGACGCCAACGATCGGGTCCCATTCACGGCTCTGGCGGTACCGCTCCACCTCAAAACGATGGTTGAGCAGACAAGCAACTGATAGAGCGCCTGCACGGAAGGCATCGGCCTGTCCTTCCTCGTCGCTGGGGTCGATCTGGTTGAGGTGCACCTCGGCCAGATTGCAGTGGAAATCGGCGCCCAGGATCTCGCCGCAGGGATTCAAGCCGTAACGGCTGAGGCGGTGCTCCAGCTCGTCGGCGCCGATGGGGCCATGGTTGTCGGACAGCCAACGCCCCGCTTCCTCACGACCCTGGTCGCAGTAGATCTCAATGAATTCCGTTCGCAGCTCAGGGGTGGTGAGCAGATCGGCATTGGAGCGAGCGATCGCTTCGGGAGCGAACTGGATCGCGCCTTCGCCGGAGTGGAACTGCTTGGTCACCGCTGCGTGCACAACGTCCTTGCTGGGACGGGTGTGATAGACGCGGGTGTGGTTGGCCATCCGCAACGCATCACGCTCGGGGTCGATCCTCCAGTTGCCCTTTTCGTCTTGCTGCCAGAGGTTGTCCTTGGAGGACGCAGCCGCCTGGTCGTCCGAAGCGAACTGGCGCATGCCGGCGCTGCGGCGGATGTTTCCAGCCACGATCGTGACGGCGGCTTCGTCGATCAACAGGCAGCACTCGACTGAGGTGAGCCGACGGCCCTGGGCCTTGTTCAGCAGCCGAGCAACGCGCCCGTAGAGATCCTTCAGCTTGACGGGGTTGGCCATGCCGCCGAAACCCTTCAGCGTTTCCCCAACAGGCCGCACATCGCTGAGGTCCACCTCGATCTGAATCGGACCTCCGTTGAACCGTTCATCGCTGCTGAGCTCGAGCATCAGCTGGTAGCTGTCCACCCAGCCGCGACGGGTGTCACCCACCTTGATGGTCACCTTGTTGCCATCAATGCTGTGGGTGCAGTCGTCCTGGCGCTCAGCGGCAGGAGTGATGCCGATTTCGCTGACGCTGAGAACTTCAAAGCTGTTGCGCACCACCGGAAGCCGGTCGATCAGGTGCGGCTCGATGATGGCTCCGGTGCCACAGCCCATCATCGCCAGATCCATCATCAGACCAAAGGCTTGCCAATCCACCAGGTTGGTGGATGTGCAGTTGTAGGAACCCGAGAAGTTTTCGGGCTGCTCGATCCAGCGGGTGCCACCGATCCAGAGCCAGCGGCCGGAGGGAAGAGCTTTTTTCTCGGCCTGCATGCGAGCCAGCAGGGCAACTTCCGCATCGTTGAGGTTGCCCAATTGACGCAGGCCTTCCAGGTTTCGCGCGCCCACCTGACTCCAGCTCTCACGGCCGCTGGGGGTTTTGCGGCTGTAGGTGCGATAGAAGACCGGGTTGGCAGCAGGAGCGGTTGCGGGGAAGTCGCCGAACCCGGCGACAGCTCCCGCAGAGGTCTCCACACGATTTGGAGTAAGGGTCACGTGCGGTGCTGGGGCGAAGGACAAGTATCGAAACCCTAACGCCACAGATGGGGGTAGCAAGGTCTCTTTACCACCATCAACAGTGTCCCGTTCAAACTGAGCTCCGAATCGGAAGCAAATGATGCAGCGGCGGCTGGAGCCTGAGTTGATGAACGGCGATACGCAGGTGCAGGCCTATGCCGCTGCCGACTTCAGTTCCGGCGATCAAGCCACCATCGAAGCGATTCAGCGTCTCCTCTCACGCACATCGCCTTTGCCGCCTGATCCACTGGTGGTGGACCTGGGTTGTGGCCCTGGAAATATCACGCTTCGGCTGGCCGGCCTCTTCCCCAAGGCTCGGATCATTGGCATTGACGGTGCCGAATCCATGCTGGCTGTCGCCCGGGAGCGGGCCCAGCAGCAGCAGCTGGAGATCTCCTTCCTTTGTCAGACCCTTCAGGAGGTGCTTCGAGGTGCTCTGATTGAGCAGGCTGATCTGATAGTCAGCAACAGCCTTTTGCATCACCTGCACCAGCCTGATCTGCTCTGGATGGTCACCAGAGACTTGGCAGCACCGGGTTGTCGCACCTTGCACCGGGATCTGCGGCGTCCTGCTTCCGACGCTGAGATTCAACAGCTGCTGCTCAAACACCTGCCATCGGCTCCAGAGGTGTTGCAGCACGATTTCGCTGCCTCGCTGGCGGCGGCCTTCGAACCTCAGGAGGTGACCGCAGAGCTCCACCGGCTTGATCTCAACGAGTTGACGGTGTCGGCGGAGGACGACCGTTATCTGGTGGTGTCAGGCTTGGTGAAGTCCTGAAATCCGATGAGCGGCAGTCAAGCGACCACTGATGGTGATCTGGCCCAGGTTTTGGCCTCGGCGGTGGATCGCCGTCGCAACTTTGCGATCATTTCCCACCCGGACGCGGGAAAAACAACCCTCACCGAGAAGTTGCTGCTCTACGGCGGTGCCATTCAGCAGGCCGGTGCGGTGAAAGCCCGGGGTGAGCAGCGCAAGGTGACCTCCGACTGGATGGAGCTTGAAAAGCAGCGGGGCATTTCAATCACCTCCACGGTGCTGCAGTTCGATTACGACGCCACCACGATCAACCTCCTGGACACGCCAGGTCACCAGGATTTTTCCGAAGACACCTACCGAACTCTGGCAGCGGCGGACAACGCCGTGATGCTGGAGGATGCCGCCAAGGGCCTGGAGCCTCAGACCCGGAAGTTGTTCGAGGTCTGCCGCATGCGGCAGATCCCGATCTTCACCTTCATCAACAAGATGGACCGCCCAGGGCGGGAACCGCTCACCCTGCTCGATGAAATCGAGTCGGAACTCGGCCTCACCCCCTGGGCGGTGAACTGGCCGATCGGCAGTGGCGAGCAATTCCGAGGTGTGATCGATCGCCGCAGCAAGGAGGTGGTTCTGTTCAGCCGTGCTGAACGCGGCAAGCAGGCCAGTGAGCAACGCCTCTCGCTGGACGACCCTGCCCTGCGCGAGTTGGTGGAAGAGGACCTGCTGGATCTGGCCATTGAAGAAATGGAGTTCCTGGAGGCGGCCGGCGCCGAGCTGGACATCGAGATGGTCCATGCTGGTGAGCTCACCCCGGTGTTCTTCGGCTCGGCCATGACCAACTTTGGGGTCCGTCCGTTCCTCGACGCCTTCCTTGAGATGGCGCAACGGCCGATCGCCCGATCCAGCAGCGAAGGTCTGGTGGACCCGTTGCGAGAAGGGTTCAGCGGCTTCGTGTTCAAGCTTCAGGCCAACATGGACCCCAGGCACCGCGACCGGGTTGCCTTCGTCCGTGTCTGCAGCGGCCGCTTCGAAAAAGACATGACGGTGAAGCATGCCCGCACGGGCAAAGCGATCCGTCTCTCACGTCCTCAAAAGCTGTTCGGTCAGGACCGAGCCGTGGTGGAAGACGCCTATCCGGGTGATGTGATCGGTCTCAACAACCCCGGCATGTTTTCCATTGGCGACACCCTTTATGTGGGTTCGAAAGTGGAATACGAAGGCATTCCCTGTTTCAGCCCGGAAATTTTCAGTTGGCTGCGCAACCCCAACCCTTCAGCCTTCAAGAACTTCCGCAAAGGGGTGAACGAGCTGCGGGAAGAGGGGGCTGTGCAGATCCTTTATGACACCGACGAGAGCAAGCGGGATCCAATTCTGGCGGCCGTTGGACAACTCCAGCTTGAGGTGGTGCAGCACCGGCTTGAAAACGAATATGGCGTGGAAACCCGCCTTGAGCCAATGGGTTTCCAGGTTGCCCGTTGGATCAACGGCGGTTGGGCTGAACTCGAAAAGGTGGGCCGGATTTTCAATTGCAAGACCGTCCGTGATGCCTGGAATCGGCCTGTGCTGTTGTTCAAGAACGAGTGGAATCTCAACCAGCTTCGGGAAGACCACCCCGACCTTGAACTCAGCAGTGTTGCCCCGGTGGTGAGTGGAGTGGAGCCGATCAGTCTCTGAACCGCGCCGATCACCCCATCCACACCTCCACGGCTCTCTCGCCAGAATCGTGCCGCGCCTTCAACTTCCGTGAGTACGTTCTGGCTGCTGAGGAACAGCGCTGACGGCGGCACCGAATACGTGTGTTTCCGTGGTGATGACGAATCGGTGGAAATGCTGGAGGGTTACCACCTTCCTCCGCAGATGCCGTTGATCAAGCGCCGCTCCTGGATGAACCGGGTGGATGCCCTCAGCTGCCGGAGCAGGCTGGAACGCAGCGAGGGTTTTCGTCACGGTGCGCCCCTCTTCTGAACAGGCCCCGATACGCTCATCAAAAGGAACCCGATCGACGCAATGGCAGCCCTGGGTGAATCTGGTCCCGATGCAAACGCAGATGATCCATTTGCCCGTCTCGGCCTGAGCCGTGATGCAGGCTTTGATCAGGTTCAGGCGGCCAAAGCACGCTGTCTCGCCGAGGTTTCCGGTGATGATCAGGCCCGAGCAAAGATCGAAGCGGCCTACGACGCTGTCCTGATGGCTCGCCTGCGGGACCGGCAACAGGGTCAGGTGAGTGCTGCTGCAGCGACGGCATCGGAGCGGGAGGCCATGGCGGGATCCATGCCTTCTCCGCCAGCTCAGGCACCGATGGGCAACGTGTTGGCGAATCTTCGCAACAGGCTGCCCGATCCCTCCCCGACCCTCTCCGGCCTCAAGCCCGACTGGGCCCTGGTGGAAGGGCAGGGGCGTTCCGTTCGCCTGATTGCAGGGATCGTCGGCGTTGCTCTGTTGCTGATCTCGGCCGGGAGCATTCAGTTGGTGCTGGCCCTGGCAACCATCGGCGTTTTTCTCAGTCAGGTTCGCCGTGGTCGCCGCCCACTGGCATCCCTGGGCTGGACGTTGCTGGTGCTCATCCTGGGCTTGGCGGCAGGCTCTTTGCTGAACCTGGCGCTCTCCCCCACTGCTGTTGAACAGCTGGCTCTCAATCCTCTGCAGATCCAGGCTCTGCCTGCAGCTCTGCTGCTGTGGGCTGCAGCCCTGTTCCTGGCCTGAGCATCAGGCCGCCGTCGGTAGGCCGTCAATCAGCTCCTGCAGCTCCGCAGCGCTTACGTCATAGCGGTCGTTGCAGAAGTGGCAGGTCAGTTCCGCGCCACCGTCCTTGTCACGCATGTCGGTGAGTTCGTCCCTGCCCAGCAGGAGCAGTGCCGCTTTGCTGCGTTCACGGCTACAAGGACAGAAAAAACGAAGTTCCTGACTGGCCTCGGCATCGTCGAGGGGTTTGGGATCAAGGTCGGGGAAGACGTCCCGAAGCAGATCCTCCAGCTGGTCTCCACTTGCCGCCAGCCGCTGACTGAATCCAGTGATCTCGCGGCAACGCTGTTCAATCAGCTCCACCAGGGCCGGCTCTTCCGCTGCTTTGGGAAGGATTTGAACCAGGAGGCCACCGCTGGCGTGGATGCCGGCGCTGTTCACTTGCTCACCCACAAACACGGCTGAAGGAGTCTGTTCGGAGTGGAGCAGATAGGAGGCCACATCCTCACCGATTCCTCCACTGACGAGTTCAACGGTGCTGTTGAAGGGCTCACCCTTGCCGTCATCACGCATCACGTGGAGGTAGCCGGTGCCAGCGGCCTCCTTGAAGTTGAAGCTGAAATGGCCTGCTTCATCCTGAATCGGGTCGAGTTCTAGGCCCGGCTCGCCCACGTACCCACGAACGGTTCCGTTACGGCCGGCATCCACCATCAAGTTCTTGATCGGTCCGTCGGACCCGAGGCGCAGGTTCACCCGGCCGTGCCGCACCTTCATCGAACTGGCCAGCATCAATCCAGCGGCCATGGCTCGTCCGAGCATCACGCTGGTGAGGAACGACAGACCATGGCGCTCCCTCGCCTCACGCACGATGTTGGTTGTCGATACCGCCACCAATCGGATGCCGCCCTCAGCGGCTGTTGCACGCACCAGCCGGTCGGCCATATCCCCTCGGAAGCTCAGGGCAATGTAGTCATCGGTTCGAGCCGCCCGCCCTGCAAGCGCAGTCTTTGGCAGTCCCAGTCCTGAAACAGCTCGGGTTCATGGGTGACCACGATCAACACCTGTTCACGGGCGATGCCGGCGAGCAGATCAAGCACGTCCCGTCGCACCGACCAATCCAAACCTGCGGTGGGTTCATCCAGGAGGAGCACTTCAGCGCCGCGTAGCATTTGCACGGCGAGGGCAAGCCGCCGTTGCTGCCCGCCGCTCAGCCGTTCTGGCGCCGTTGTGGAGGCGATGCTGTCGAGGCCGACCCGTTCGAGCACGCTCTGTTCACGCTCATGACCGAGCCGCCGATGCCCCAGCCGCAGTTCCTGAGCCACGCTCAGCCCGAGAAAATGGCGCTCGGGAAACTGGAAAACGATTCCGCAAAGCCAGCGCAGCTGCCGTCGTTTCACTGCGCTGCCGTTCCAGCGGATGCTGCCGGATGTGGCTGATGCCAAGCCGCTGATGATTTCCAGCAGCGATGTCTTTCCGGATCCACTGGCGCCAGCAATCAGCAGCGGCCGTCCCCTCTGCGTCTGAAAACCGACGCCGTCGAGGATGGGGGCACCGGCAGTCGCAGGTGCATAGGTGATTCCTGAGAGCTCGAGCATGCGTTCAGCTTGAACGATGATGACGGTGTCGCGATGGCCCCATGGACATTCGTTTTCGTGAAGTCGATCCCTTCAATTGCTGGTTATGGATCCGTTTCTCGGAACCCCCCAGTCAGGGTGAACGGAATTACGTCGATGGCGTGTTCGACAGCTGGTACGTGATCGGGCGTTTGGGCGGTTTCAACGCAGAAAACCTGCAGGTGAATGACGCGGGCTCCGATCTCAGTTGGATGGGCTACGACAACGATGGGGCTGAGTCGGCCATGCCAGCCCTTATGCACAACATGGGGCAGCTCGAATACCAGAACGACTGGGGACGTTGCTGGGTGGATCTCGGCACGTCGGATGGAGTTGCCATCGATGTTTTGATCAATGCCCTGCGTCAACTGGACTCCGACGTGGTTCAGATCGAAGAGCTCGTTGTTGGTGGGGTCAATGAAAATTGGCCGGTTGAAGACCATCCCGACAGCGTTTTCCCTGCCGGTGGCTGAACGCCGGCGCTTGCTTCTGTCGTCGGATCGCCTGGAGCAGGGTGGATCGGTTCTGCTCAACTCCGAAGAGCAGCACTACCTGCGGAGAGTGTTGCGTCTGCGCTGTGGCGAGCAGGTGGATCTGATCGATGGTTGCGGCCGGCTCACCACCGCAACCCTGATGGAAGCCAAGCTGCTCGAGCTCGATCGGCCAGCGCAACTGATTGAGCCCCAGGCCCAACCTCAGCTGGGTCTGGCCGTGGCCTTGATGCGGCGGGGGATGGATGAGGTGGTCCGGATGGCCTGTGAGCTCGGGATTGATCGGATTCAGCCCCTGCGCTGCGATCGCTGTGTTCCCCAGGCCGACCACCGACCCGAGCGCTGGGCCACGATCATTCGTGAAGCGGTGGAGCAGTGCGAACGGTTGTGGACGCCACAGCTGCTCGATCTCAAAGACCTATCTCAATGGATGGGAGATGAGCGGGGCCAGCGTCTGGTGGGGGTGACCCGCGAGAAGGCACCACCGGCCTTGGATCAATGGTTGCGTCATCACGCCGATCCTGGTCAGCTCACATGGCTCATGGTCGGCCCGGAAGGGGGCTGGACCGAAGAGGAATTGAAGCAGTTCACCCAAGCCCAGATTCAGCCTGTCCAGATGGGATCAACCATCCTGCGCAGTTCCACGGCCGCTGTGGCTGGTGCCGTGGAACTGGTTCGTTGGCGTGATCGGCTGATCAGCTCTTGAACAGATCCTGAGCGATCCCCCGGAAGGATTTCAGAGCTGCTCCAGGCCGGCGGCTGCGCTGGCGCAGTCCGCCACCAGGCATGAGGTTGCTGGGGGCAAAGGTGGAGTAGGTCACCGCCGGGCGGGATGCCTCTGCTGCAGCCAGTTCAGCGGCGATCGCTTCTGCTGTGGTGAGTGAGGCTGCGGGCTGAGCGCTGGATGCAGCACTGGTTTCTGCAACGGTCTCTTCAACAGCTTCGGGGGCTGAAGGCTGGGCAACCTCTGAGGGCTCGGAGGCTGCGACCACAGCTGCCTCGACCGGTGCCTCTTCGGTGGCTGGAGCCTCTTGTTGAGGCAGCTCGAGGGTGGCCGGAGCAGCGGCGTCATCCAGGGTGAGGAAAAAGCCCTTGTTGCTGTTGAACACCATCCGGTCGACCAGAGAACGAACGCACCCGATTCTCCCTCTGCAATGGCCGCAGGCAGGAGATGCTTAGGGCACTGCAACACGGTGTGATGTCAGCACTCTGGATTCAGGCCCTGCTGGTGAACACGGTTTTGATTGCCCTGGCGCAGCGGACATCTGTTCTCACCCGCAGTGGTTGGGTCCATGCAGCTGCCTTGGGCACGATCCTGTGGGGGTGTTTGGGGTGGTCGGGCTGGTTGGCCGTCGTCGCCTATCTCTGTCTGGGAAGTCTGGTCACCAAGATCGGCTTTCAGAACAAGCAGAGCCGAGGTCTTGCCGAAGCCCGCGGTGGGCAGCGCGGCCCTGAAAACGTCTGGGGTTCTGCGGCTGTTGGAGCCTTCCTGGCACTGCTCATTGGTGCTGGTTTCGAGCCCCGTGAGCTGATGTTGGTTGGTTTTGCAGCCAGTTTTGCCGCCAAGTTGGCCGACACCTTCGGCAGTGAGATCGGCAAACGATTCGGGCGCACCACGGTGTTGATCACCAGCCTGCGGGTTGTTCCACCAGGAACCGAAGGAGCCATCAGCCTTGAGGGAACCCTGGCCAGTGCCGCCGGCAGCATCGCCATGACCCTAGTGATGCTGGCCCTGCAGCTGGTTCCTTCATGGCCTGTGGCAGTGCTGGTGATGCAGGTTGGCCTGGTGGCGACCCTCGGCGAAAGCCTGCTCGGTGCTCTGGTGCAGGATCGCGTGGCCTGGTTGAGCAATGAGCTGGTCAATGCTCTCCAGACCCTCTTGGCCGCAGTTCTGGCGATGCTGCTGATGGTGCTCTGATCAGCTGGTTTGGATGGGCATCAGACCATCCCGCTGGGCCCATTGCTGCAGCAGTTGAACGCCCTCATGGAGATGAAGGCGCAGGGACGAACGGCTGCAATTCATGGCCTGAGCCAGATCCTTGAGGGTCTGGCCTTCGATCAAGTGGGCTTGCAGCACCGTGCCGGCCAGGCCATCCACCTGGTGCAGCACGCTCTTCAGCCAGTCCAGGTGTTCATCCTCCGCCCTCGGGCTTGCTGGCTGCCCAGGGCTGGCAGCCAGGTCGACGACCTGGCTGGCGCCATGGCTCTCAACGGCGGCAGCCCAGCGCTCTGGTCGAACCGAGAGTTCCGCTGCAAGGTCCTGATCGCTGAGAAGCGGTTGCCGGTTCTGTTCGCGTTCCCGTTGGACCTTCATTCCGGCTGCGTAAAGATCACGCAGTCGCCAGGGAATCCGAATGGTGCGTGATCGATCGCGGCGGTAGTGGAGGATTTGGCCGGTGGCCCGCGAGAGCAGATAGCTGCTGGGGCGGAGGCCTCGTTGTTGATCAAACCGTTCAAGGCCACGGATCAATCCAACCCGGGACTCCTGCAGCAGGTCGTCGAACTCTTCAGGTCCGCGTTGCTGTTGGCGAAGGGCCGCGCAGTGGGCCAGGCCCAGGTGCTTGAGAGCCTGCTGATTGCGTCGTGCAATGCAGGGCGGCAGTCCACGCCGGGACTCCTGGTGCAGGTGACGTTGAGAAATCAAGGGATCAGTGCAACTGATCCAACGGTTCAACCCTCAGCCCCGAAGCGGTTGGCCCTTTGGTGCCGCAGATCGGCACTTTCGTGCCGGATCATGGGTGCAACGGTTTTGGATTGATGGACTGGCAACCAGAAGCACTGGCAGCACTCAAGAAAGATGTTCCGTTCTTCGTACGGCCTGCTGTTCGTAAACGCGTTGAGGCGATGGCTGATTCAGATGGACGTTCCGACATCGACCTGGATTTCTACAAATCCGCCAAGCAGGCCATGGCTCCGAGCTGATCCTCAGGAGGGGTCGAGATCGCAGCGCTGCAGTTCCGGCTGGGTCAAGCGGTCAACGATGCGTGCCATATCCAGGGCTGTGAGTTCACCGTTTTCGTCCCACTTGAGCGTGGTTTTGCGCTGGGCAGGGGGGTGGCCGGCAGCGCGTTGTGCAGAGCGGTCAGGTCCCAAGTCCGATCACCAATGTCAGGAGAGCCACACATTAGTCGCCCCCGCGGGTCTCGTTTACATGCTGATAGGTGTTGATGTGTTATGGGCAGCGAGTCCGGCCCACTCCTGCAGTGGTGCCCACTGACCCAAGCGCTGGTCGAGCCAGCGGTGGCCATCGGCATTGAGGTGGATCCCATCGGGTTCCATCCAGGTCAACCAGTCGGGCTCCTCCTGCATCTCCTGATGCATGGACAGGAAGGGCACATCAGCCTCACGGCACTGTTCGGCCATCACGGCCTCCGTGGCCGCGATCTGGCTGTTGCTGTACCAGAGGCAGCCGGCAAAGGGCATCACGTGCTCATCCACCGCAGTGAGGCCCAGCACAAACACCTGCACCTCCTGGGTCATCTCATTGAGAAGTTGTCCCAGGCCGAACGAAAAGGGCTCCACATCCAGTTGGGGTCTGCCATCGATCCGACCAACACGGGCGGTGTCATTCAGCCCGACACTGAGCAGAAGTCCGCCCGGCGTTTGGCGACGCAGTTCGCCGCGGCAGCTCCATTCGCTGCGCCAGCGGGCGGCCACGCGTTCCAGGCCGTCCCCGCGGATGCCCAGGGGGTACACCACTGGAGCGCAGGGCAGGTTCATCCAGCGCAGGCGCAGTCGCTGGCACCAGCCACCCGCTTCACGGTCACCCCAACCATGCACGCCACTGTCCCCGAGCACGATCAGCTGACGGGGGGCGTCGTTCGCACCGCTCATAAGGCCATGGCCCGGCTGTTCCAGCTCCCCTGAAGTCGTTCCCCCAGGCTCTCACCGAGCAGTGTGAGCACTGCGGAGATCAGCACGATCCAGAGCACCAACCACCAATGAAACGAGCTGAGGGCTTCCATCAGCTGCCAGCCCAGACCAGCTCCACCCACCATGCCGATGATCGCGGTGTCGCGAAGGATCACATCCAATCGGTAGGTCGCATAGGTGAGGTAAGCGCGACTCACATCCGCCAGGGGGCCGTAAAGCCAGCTCACCCGGTTGGGGGCGCCGCAGGCCTTCATGGTCTGGGCGGAACGCACTCCCGTGCTGCGGATGTCGTCGATCAGCACCCGACCCATCACACCGCCGTGGTGCAGCCCCAGGGCCAGCCCCGCCAGGCTCAAGCTTGGTTTGGCCAGCATCAGCAGCAGCAGTGCAGTGAGAGGGGCCGGGATCAGTCGCAACGCCCCCCACGCCACTCCCTGCAAACGCAGGCTGGCTTGGCTGGGCCAAACCAGCAGCAACAGCGGTGGAAGGCCGGTGGCAACACAACCGGCGATCAGGGTGATCAACACCGTGGCACCAATAACCCCGGGCCAGGAGATCTCAAGGGCAGCATTGAATCCCTGGGATCCGTCGATGAGGTTGCCGACAACCATCGACCACTCAGCCACTGGCCAGGCCAGCTGCAGATCCAGCTGTGTTCCCCAGCCAAGGGCAACCCAGGGGCTGGCCATGGCCACGGGAAGAATCAGCATGCGTGACCAGCCGCGCAGCGTTCGCAGCAGTCGGTCGAGCACCACCATGGCGATGGCCAGCATCCAAAGCCCACTCCACAGCTCCTGAAATTGGAGCGAGCGCAGGCTGAGGCTGAGGTCTGTCCCCAGTCCTCCTAGGCCGAAAACGCCCAGAATCAAGGCTGAACGAAGTGCGCAATCGAGGCGGTGGCCGATGTGGTCGCTGATCGGCTCTGCCAGCGGTGGGACAAGCCCGGTGAGCATCACCGCCCATGGCGAGGCGCCGGCTCCATTGAGGACGGGAATGGCCGGTGAAACGTGGCAATCCACCTGATCGGCGATCACCCGCGCCATCAGAACCGTGTAGGGAATCGCGATGGCGCAGATCGCAACCCAGCCATTCAGCCCGTACACCTGCAGCAACAACAGCCCCCAGATCAGTTCATGCACAGCGCGCAGGGGCGCCAGCCAACGGCGCAAGATCACGGCAGGCCAACGCACGCCCGCCTGGATTTCCCAGAAGGTGCTTGAGCTCAGGAGTCCGAGACCCACGCCGAGAACACTGCTGATGCCCCAGGACATCACAGCGATCACCAGGGTGATCTGGAGCCCGTTGAGCAAGCTGCCCAGAACGATGGGATCGATGGAGGGTTGCACGGCCCCAGCCGCGAACTGTTGAAGAACTGAAAGTCCGCCGCCGTGACCATCGCGCAACAGCACCCCAAGAACGCCGAGCAGGCTGAGCCCCGGCAGCAATGGGATCAGCGGCAGGGCTGGCTTCAGGCCGATGCGTAGAGCCATTCCAACTGATCCCGATGAATGGTGTTTGGAGCCGCATCGATCACCAGGGCACCACCACGGAGCCCCAGAACCCGATCGAAACGGTGTATCAGATCCGGCCGATGCAGGCTGATCAGACAGCCCGGCAAGAGAAGCAGGGTTTTGAGAACGTCTTCGGCGAGGCTGGGATCTAGGGCGGAGAGGGGTTCGTCCGCCAGCACGAGTTCAGGCCGCTGATGCAACAGACGGCCCAGAGCCACCCGTTGGCGCTGCCCTCCGGAGAGCTCACGCACGGGCTGTTCAAGCAGATCGGCCTCCAGTTTCACCTGGTGCATCAGCTCAAGGCAGGTGTTTGGGTCCAGGGGGCCCAGCAGGTTTCGAATCGCCCAGAGCAGCCCATGGCGTCCGAGGGCACCGCTGTTGATGTTCTGGATCACACTCAATTCCTCCACCAGGCGTAGGTCCTGCCAGAGCGTGCCGATTTGGCGCCGTTGCCGGCGGGACAACTGCTGATGGGGGCGACCACACCAGTGCACGGATCCTGCATCGGGGCTTAAGGCCCCGTTGCAGAGCTTCAGCAACGTGGTTTTGCCGGCGCCACTGGCACCGAGCAAAACAACACGCTGGTCCGCACGAAGGGTGAGGGTGATCGGTTGGAGCCGTTGCCCCAGGCAGACCTGGTGCAGCTCCAGCAGCGCCGTCAACGGATCTTTCCGAGTTGGCGACCCACCGTTTCGATCATCACGTAGTCCTCGTCCTTGGCGGGAATGAAGCGTTCGGCACCGAACAACTCGAGAATCGTGGCGCCGTTCTCTGTGTCTGCCGACAGGTCCAGCAACGCGTTCTGCAGCTTGTTGGTGAAACCTTTGCCAAAGCGCTCATCCAGACCGGGTCGTACAACCCAGTGGTAATCCACGTAAGGCGGTGTCCTCCAGATCACCGACACCTTGCCGGGATCCACGCGGCCGTCCGCCACATTGCTGCGCCAGACCTGCTCATTCAAGGCGCCTACCTCGTAGGCACCGCTTTGCACCACAGCAACGGTGGCGTCGTGGCTTCCGCTGAAGCCAGGGCCGCCCCCCGCTAGATCCTCAGGTTTCATGCCGTTTTCCCCCATGAAGAACTGGGGCATCAGGCGGCCGGAGGTGGAACTCTCCGAACCGAAGGCCAGTCGGCGTCCCTTCAGCTCCACCAGTTGGTCGGCACTGGTGAAGGGGCGCAAACCACTGGCGCCATTGGCGATGAACACACTGGTGAACTCTGCATCGATGTCCCGTTGCGCCAGCACCCGGGCTCCAGGCGTCTGCAGCCGGGCCTGCACACCGGTGAGTCCACCGAACCAGACCAGATCAAGGCTGCCGGTGCGGAAGGCACTCACCGCCGCCGCGTAATTGCTCACCGGCGCATACCGCACGGGAACATCCAGCTTTTCGCTGAGTTCCGCAGAGAGCGTGCCGTAGAGGCGATTGAGTTTCTCGGGGTTCTGGTCGGGGATGGCACCGATCTGCAGAACGGATTGTTTGGCGTCGTTCTGAGGTGCGCCGCAACTGGAAACACTGGCCGTGAGTGCGAGTCCGGCAATCAAACCGGTGGCCACCACGGCCCTGCGTTCTCGTACAGACATTCAGAAAAAGAAAGTGATCAGATCGGATCAGAAGGAACGAAGCAGCCGCTTCAGTCGCATTAGTCCATCGTTGATCGTCTCATCCGCTACGGCACAGGAGAGTCGAATGCAGCGGTCATCGCCGAAGGCCAGGCCCGGAACCACAGCCAGGCCTTCCTGTTCCAGGGCTTGCCGGCAGAACTCCATCGAATCGGGCACGCCGTCCGGCAGGCGGGGGAAGGCGTAGAAGGCCCCTTGAGGAGGCATCAGGGTGATGCCCTCCAGAGCCTGAAGCCCTTCAGTGAGCAGAGTTCGGCGTCGGTTGTAGCTGATGGCCATCTCGCGCACGCAATCTCGAGGCGCTTCGATCGCCGCTAGGGCACCTCGTTGAGCAAAGCTGCACACATTGCTGGTGCTCTGGCTCTGAAGGGCTGAAGCAGCCTTGATCACGGCAGCCTCTCCAGCCAGATAACCGAGGCGCCAGCCGGTCATCGCCCAGCCTTTGGCAAAGCCGTTCACGGTGAAGCAGCGCGAGCGGATCTCTTCGGCAATGGCCGCAAAGCTGCAGTGCTGCTGACCATCGGCCAGGAGATATTCATAGATCTCATCGCTCATCACCATCAGCTGGGGGTGACGGGCCACCAGCGCGGCCAGGGCCTCCAGTTCGGCCCGTGTCATCACCTGGCCGCTGGGGTTGCCAGGGGAATTGATCACCAGCAGTCGGCTGCGTGGGGTGATCTGCTGCTCCAGCAGATCGAGGTCGAGACGGAAGCCTTCTTCCGCTTTGGTGGGGATGATCTTGGTGCTCGCCCCGGCCAAGGCCGCCATCTCGGGATAGCTCAACCAGTAGGGCGCCGGCACCAGAACTTCGTCGCCGGGATTGAGCAGCACCTGGAACAGGTTGTAGATGGCTTGCTTGCCACCGTTGGTGACCAGCACCTGCTCGGGCTGGGCTGGAATCCCGTTTTCGACGCTCAGTTTGTGGGCCAGAGCAGCACGCAGATCGGGGTCCCCCGCAGCGGGGCCGTAGCGGGTGAAGCCGGATCCCAGAGCATGCTGAGCCGCTTCAACGATGAATGCAGGCGTCGCAAAGTCCGGCTCACCGGCACTGAGGCTGCAGATGTCCTTACCGCTGTCGCGCAGTGCTTTGGCCTTGGCGCTGATCTCCAGCGTCAGCGACGGTTTGAGGGCGACAGCCCGGTCGGAAAGTTCTGGCGGGCGCGGCATCGGTAACGCACCTCCCCGCGGTGCGTTTAAAACGTCATCATCCTGCCGCAGATGGTGTCGCAGACAACCTTGATTTCTCAGCGCCCATGAATGCGATACAGATCAGCTGGGTCTTGGCCGCAGAGGACAGCGCCAGATTGGCGACGTTCTACAGCGAGCTGTTTCAAGCCACGTTGAAGCCTGGGCTGGCGGAGCACCACTGCATCGTTCAGTTCAGCGATGGCACTCAGTTGGAGATCTACAGGCCCTCACGCCGGCGCTCTTTTCCAGCCCGAGGGCGAGCGCTGGCGCCCTGCTTGCGACTCTCCCCATCGCAGCAACCCCTGCCTGAACTGCAACGGCTGCTCAGCAACGCCCTGCAGCGTGGTGGATCGCTCCTCGAGGAGGAGCGGCTTGAGCCCTTTGGTGCTGAAGCCTGGATCCAAGATCCGGAGGGCAATCCCCTGTTGCTCCTGGCTCCCCTGGCCACTGTTGCTCCGATGTCATGACTCTCTCCAGCCTGGAGGCCTGCAGTTCTTGCACTGCCTGTGACCTGGCCAGCACGCGCCACACCGTCGTGATCAGCCGCGGCAATCCCAAGGCGGATCTGATGCTGATCGGTGAAGCACCCGGAGCTCAGGAAGATGCTCAGGGCGTTCCGTTTGTCGGGCGTTCAGGACGTGCCCTCGATCAACTGCTGCGGGATGTGGATCTGGATCCCGAGCATGACCTCTACATCTGCAACGCGATCAAATGCAGGCCGCCCAACAACCGACGGCCGAAAAAAGCTGAGTTGGCCGCCTGCCGGGCCTGGCTTGACCTGCAACTGGAGACCGTTGATCCCACGGTGATCGTGCTCACGGGAGCCACCGCTGTGGAGGCCATCCTTGGCATCAAGGGGGGCATGACCCAGCTTCGTGGTCAGTGGCAGAGCTGGAATGGACGGGCGGTGATGCCGATTTTTCACCCCTCCTATCTGCTGCGCAATCCTTCCAAAGCAGACGGCGCGCCCCTGGATCTGACACGGCAGGATCTCGACGCGGTTCGGCGCAGGCTGTGCGAACGTTGACGCGCTTCACCACCGGCCCCATGACTGCCCTGGATCGGCGCTACGACACCCAGATCCACCGCCGTGTGACACGCACTGTGATGGTGGGGGATGTGCCCGTGGGCAGCGAGCACCCGATCGTGGTGCAGTCGATGATCAACGAGGACACCCTCGATATCGAGGCTGCTGTAGCTGGCATCATCCGCCTGGCGGAAGCGGGCAGTGAGATCGTGCGGGTGACGACCCCTTCGATGGCCCACGCCAAGGCGATGGGACAGATCCGTCAGGAGCTTCGTCAGCGCGGCTGCACCGTTCCCCTGGTGGCGGATGTTCACCACAACGGCGTCAAGATCGCCCTGGAGGTCGCCCAGCACGTCGACAAAGTCCGGATCAATCCCGGCCTGTTCATTTTTGATAAGCCAGATCCCAACCGCCAGGAGTTCAGCCCCGAGGAATTTGCCGCCATCGGTCAGCGCATCCGTGAGACGTTCGAGCCCTTGGTGACCCTGCTGCGGGATCAGAACAAGGCGCTTCGAATCGGTGTGAACCATGGCTCCCTGGCGGAGCGGATGCTTTTCACCTACGGCGACACCCCTGAGGGGATGGTCGAGTCAGCAATGGAATTCGTGCGCATCTGCCATGAGCTTGATTTCCACAACATCGTGATTTCGATGAAGGCTTCGCGGGCTCCGGTGATGCTCGCGGCCTATCGCCTGATGGCGGACACCATGGACAAGGAAGGTTTCAATTACCCACTCCACCTGGGCGTGACCGAAGCCGGTGATGGTGATTACGGCCGGATCAAGAGCACCGCAGGCATCGCCACTCTGCTGGCCGATGGATTGGGAGACACCCTCCGGGTCTCACTGACGGAGGCCCCTGAAAAGGAAATCCCCGTCTGCTACTCGATTCTTCAATCCCTGGGTCTGCGCAAGACCATGGTCGAGTACGTCGCCTGCCCCAGCTGCGGTCGCACCCTGTTCAATCTCGAGGAGGTGTTGCATAAGGTGCGCAACGCCACATCCCATCTTACGGGTCTGGACATTGCCGTGATGGGGTGCATCGTCAATGGTCCCGGCGAGATGGCTGACGCCGATTACGGCTACGTCGGTAAAACCCCGGGCGTGATTTCGCTGTATCGCGGCCGTGATGAAATCCGCAAGGTGCCTGAAGCTGAGGGCGTTGAAGCCCTCATCCAGTTGATCAAAGAGGACGGTCGCTGGGTGGAGCCCGTCTGATCTCGTTAGTCTGAAGAATAAGTCCTGAAGGGCCATGGTTCGGAGTCAGCGCCTGCGTTCTTTGGTTCGGTCGACTCCGTTGCTGTTAATGCTCGGGGTTGGTGGTGTGGTCACCGCCCTAAGCATCAGCTCGCCAGGTCTTTCCCTGCCATCGGCCTCCGGCGGATCGATTCACGACAGCCCCAAGGAGGTGATCGATCAGGTCTGGCAGATCGTTTATCGCGATTACCTGGATTCCACGGGCTCCTACGACGAAAGAACGTGGCGGCAGTTGCGGAGCAATTTGCTGCGCAAGTCCTACGGGGGCAGCGCCGAGTCCTACGAGGCGATCCGGGGCATGCTGGCCAGCCTTGATGACCCCTACACGCGTTTCCTTGATCCGAAGGAGTTCAAGGAGATGCAGATCGACACCTCCGGGGAGTTGATGGGCGTGGGGATCCAGCTCAGTCTCGACAAAGACACGAAAGAGTTGATTGTTGTCTCTCCGATTGAGGGCACCCCTGCATCCCGTGCGGGCGTTCAGCCCAAGGATGTGATCGTTTCCATCGATGGTGCCTCCACCAAAGGCATGACCACCGAGGACGCCGTCAAGTTGATCCGTGGTCCGGAAGGCACCGATGTGGTGCTGGGACTCAGGCGCCAGGGTCAGGTGCTGGATGTGCCCTTGAAACGGGCGCGCATTGAGATTCATGCCGTGAAGGCGATGCTCAACACGGCGCCCAATGGCCGCAAGGTGGGCTACATCCGTCTCAAGCAATTCAATGCCAATGCCACGCGTGAGATGCGTGCGGCCATCAAGGATCTGGAATCACAGGCTGCTGAGGGCTACGTGCTGGATCTACGCAGCAATCCCGGCGGCTTGCTTGAGGCCAGTGTGGATATCGCCCGCCAATGGCTCAACGAGGGCACCATCGTCAGCACCCGAACTCGCGCAGGAATCCGCGATGTGAGGCGCGCCACGGGTAGTGCAATCACCGATAAACCTCTGGTCGTGCTGATTGATCAGGGATCCGCCAGTGCCAGCGAAATTCTTTCAGGGGCACTTCAGGACAACTCCCGTGCCCAACTCGTTGGACAGAAGACCTTCGGCAAAGGGCTTGTCCAGGCCGTTCGCGGATTGGCCGATGGATCCGGTCTGACGGTCACCATCGCGAAGTATCTGACACCCAAGGGAACCGATATTCACAAGAACGGAATCCAACCGGACATCGAAGCGGCGATGTCGAAGCAGGAGATCAAAAACTTCTCGGTTGAAGACCTGGGAACCCAGAAAGACAGTCAGTACCGGACGGCTGAGGGGACCCTGATCAACCAATTGAAGAAAGTTCAGGCAGGCACGACCTATCAATACGGCCGGGCCAATCTCAGCTACGCGCTGCACTAACTCAGGAGATCGGCTGCATCAGTCCGCCGCCGCCACCACCGTTGGAGTCGTCATCGTCTGAAGCGCCGGGCTGGAACAGGGCATAGACACCAAGGGCGGTGGCACAGAAAACGCCGCTGATCAGTTCCAGAGAGACGCCACCAGCACCGATCTCGACGAATTCACCCATGTCCAACGGATTTCGCTGGTACCAATGTAACGAAGAATTGCGTGGTTGGTAACGTTTTTCTCAGAATTGGTTTCAGGCTTCAGACCTGAACCACCTCTGCATTCTTGGCACGCAGCTCTTCCTGCCGCTGTGCCTCCGTTTTGCCATCGGCATCGGGAATCTGGGCTGCCATCAAACGCAGCCATTCCATCAGCTGTTCCAGTTGCTTCTCCATGGGGAGAACACCAAGACCGCGGGCCATCACCTTGTGCTGGATGCCGCTGCCGGCCTGATACACCAAACGGCCATGCAGATGCTGGGGCAACCCCTGGCGCAGCAAACGGAACGCCGGTTCCTCCATGGGAGTTTCAAGCACGATGTTGGGCTTTTCCGGTTTGATCCTGGAGAAGCCGCACCGCTTCGCCAGCAGTTTGAGTTCCATCAGCTGGAGTAGCGACACCACGGCAGCGGGCAGCGCTCCGTAGCGATCGGCCCAACCCGCAGCCAGCTCCACCAGGGCCTCCGCGGTGAGGCAGTCGGCGGCAGCGCGGTATGCCGCGATCTTCTCATCGGGATCAGTGATCCAGTCCGCAGGCACAAAGGCCGTGACGGGGAGGTCCACCTGGGTGTCTTCAACGCTGGGGATGTCTTGACCCTGGATTTCGGCCAGGGATTCCTGCAGCATCTCCATGTAGAGGTCAAAGCCGATGGTTTCCATCTGGCCGCTCTGCTGCACGCCGAGGAGATTGCCCACTCCACGGATCTCCATATCTCGCATGGCGAGCTGATACCCACTACCAAGTTGGGCGAACTCTTGAATGGCGCGTAGCCGCTGACGGGCGGTGTCGCTCAGCGATGCGTTGCCCGGATAGAACAACCAGGCATGGGCCTGAATCCCACTGCGACCGACCCGTCCCCGCAATTGGTACAGCTGGGCCAGGCCAAAACGGTGGGCGTCCTCAATCAGGATCGTGTTGACGCGAGGTATGTCCAGGCCGCTTTCCACAATCGTGGTGCAGAGCATCACGTCGGCCTCGCCGGCATTGAACGCCACCATGGCGTTCTCCAGTTCGCCCTCGGCCATCTGACCGTGAGCCACCAAAAGCTTCAGGCCTGGCAGCATCTCCCGTAGGCCTGCAGCCACCTCCTCGATTCCTTCCACCCGCGGAACCACATAAAACACCTGGCCCCCACGATCCAATTCCTGGCGGATGGCGCTGCGCACCGCCTCCGGATCCAGAGAAGCCAGGTGCGTCTTGATCGGACGGCGCAATGGCGGTGGTGTGGTGATCAGGCTCATCTCCCGCACCCCTGAAAGGCTCATGTAGAGCGTTCTGGGAATCGGCGTTGCCGACAGGGTCAATACGTCGACGTCCTTTCGCAGCACTTTGATCTTTTCCTTCTGGTTCACACCGAAGCGCTGTTCTTCATCCACCACCAACAGACCAAGCTCTTGGAATGACGCTCCTTTGCTGAGCAACTGGTGGGTTCCCACCACGGCGTCGATGGTTCCTTGCTTCAGGCCATCGAGAATGGATTTGCGTTCCGTCGCCGTCCGGAAACGATTCAGCAGAGCCACCTTGATCGGATATGGCGCGAAGCGTTCCGAGAGGGTGCGCCAGTGCTGCTGAGCCAACACCGTGGTTGGGGCCAGCATCGCCACCTGTTTTCCAGCGGTGATGGCTTTGAAGATGGCGCGGATCGCAACTTCGGTCTTGCCGAAGCCAACGTCCCCGCACACCAGTCGGTCCATCGGCTCCTGCCGTTCCATGTCCCGTTTCACGTCGGCCGTGGCCTTCAGTTGATCCGGCGTCGGGTCATAGGGGAACGACTCCTCCATTTCCACCTGCCAGGGGCCGTCGGAGGGGAAGGCAAAGCCTGCGGCCTGTTGCCGTTCTGCGTACAGCTTCACCAGATCAAGGGCAACCTTGCGAACGGCCTTCTTGGCCCGTTCCTTGGCCTTGTTCCAGGCCGTGCCGCCCATACGGTTGAGCTGCGGGGGTGTTTCACTCGTGGCCCGATAACGCCCAAGGCTGCCGAGTTGATCGGCGGCAACCCGAAGGATTCCATCGGCGTACTGCACCACGAGGTAGTCGCGGATGTCGCCTGACATCGCGAGTTTTTCCATGGCTTTGAAGCGGCCGATGCCATGGTTCCGATGCACCACGAAATCGCCCGGGCGCATCTTGTTGGGATCCACCGTGCGGCTGGCGGCCTTGCGACGACGGCGCACATAGCCACTGGAACTGAGGCTCTGCTGGCCAAAGAATTCACGGTCGGTGACTAGAGCAATCCGCCAAGCCGGCAGCTGCAAACCCTCAAGTTCGGCAGTCCCCCTCACCTTCAGGGCGACGGGGGTGTTCTGCTCAATCAGACGGGAAATGGCATTGCTGTCTCCGGCGTTCGGCACAAACCGACTGATGCAGTCGTGCTCCTCCAGCAGCGCAACCGCTCGGCTGGGTTGTACAGACACCAACCAAACCGCCGTGCGTTCGGATTGAAATCCCTTGATCAGTTCCCCGAGTTTTCCGAATTGGTTGGGGTAGGCCGCAACAGGGCGGCTGGCGAGGTCAAAGCTGTTGGGGTGCTGGTCGACTTCGAGCAGTTCTGCCATATCAAAGCCATGGAAGACCTCCGTCAGGGCATAGGCGGCTTCAATCTCACGGTGCAGAACCGGTGGCCAGAGCCGATCACGATCGCCCTCGTCCAGACCCGCCTCTGCAGCCATGTCGTGGTGATGTTCCTCCACATGGCTGAGCCACTGTTGTCCGTGGGCTAGGCCCTGGCGTCGCTCATCGATCACCACTGTTGTGGTGTCCGGCAGGTAGTCGAGAAGCGAGGCGGGTTGCTCCCAAGCGAGCCCCATCAGCCGGCGCATGCCTTCCGGGGTAGCGCCGTTCAGAAGCTGCTCTGTGCCCTCGCTACCAAGCAATTGCTCCAGTCCATCGGGCATCGTCTCCCTGAGCTGGTCCGCAATCAGAGGCCCAAAACCTGTTGGTGTGAGTCGAAGCGCATCGACGGGATCCAGTGAGCGTTGGCTGGCGGGATCGAATTCCCGCAGCTTGTCGAGCTCCTCTCCGAAGAATTCGAGTCGAACAGGGAGCTCACTGCTCACCGGGAAGATGTCGACGATGTCGCCGCGACGGCTCCAGCTCCCCTCCTGCTCAATGGTGGTGACCCGCTCGTAGCCTAGTTGGGCCAGCGTCTCGCCCAGTGCCTCCAGATCAACCTCATCCCCTTTGCGCAAGGTGCGCGTTTTCGTTCTCAGAACATCCGGCGGGGGGAGATGGGGCTGCAAACAACGTTCCGTGGCCACGATGGCCCAGGACGCCGCGTTGGGTTCCCCCAGCAGGTCACTCAGAACCTGAAGTTGCCCCCAGGTGATTTCACTTGTGGGATCGAAGGGTTCATAGGGAGAGCCTTCGCTGGTGGGGTACAGGCTTGCCTGGCCCCACCCCATTAATTCCAACAGCGCTGTCCAGCGTCCCGCTTCCTCAAGCGTTGGCACCACCACGAGCAGAGGTGCGCCCCGCCGCTGCGACAGCGCGCTGGCCACCAGAGCTCGGCTGCAACGACCAGCCCCGCGCATCAACAAACGTTCGGGGCGGCTTGAGCGCTCATCAAGCTCACCGGTGAGTGCAGTTTCCTGCAACTTGGTCACCAGGGAACGGAGCGGCATGGAGCAGGCCTCGGCAATCCATGATCTTCGCAATAGGGTGCCTGCAGCTGCGTTTCACCGGTCGATGCCGCGCTACCGCTGCCCCTCCTGCTGTTGCGGCCCGGCCTTGGTGTTGCATCCACCCAAGGGGGTTGTTCCGCTCTGCTCCAGCTGCGCGACACCGTTGCAGCGTCAGCCCCTGGTCCGGCCCATTCCGCTGCTGGTGTTGCTGACTGTGGGCGGCGTGCTGGTTGCTTCCTCGGTCCCCATCCAGTTCTCCCCCGAACCAGCTCCCAGCTCAAGGCGCGAAAAACTGGCCTAAGGCGGGGTTTTCGGTTCAATACGTCGGTGTTGGTGCCTTCATGACCCTCGGCCGTTTTCTGATTTTCTTCGTGATCGGGCTTGTGCTCGCCCTCACCATTCCTCAGTTGACCTGGTTGCTTTGGCCCCTGGCAGCTTCAGCACTTTTTGTTGTTGTTCAACTGATCCGCTCCTGAATTCCGGTGCGTTTAAGGCCGAACCGGCGCTCAAGACAACCAGCAGGCATCCACAGAAAAGGTGAGCACGTCGTGGGCATCACGATGGTCTCCCGACGTAATGGCAACACAGGCCAGCTGACCATCGTCAAAACAAGTTTTCGACTTGAGCACAAATTTGGCGGCGTCACTGTGGGACCAGACCGCTAGACCCTGCTGTTGGGCTTCGTCGTTGTAGATGTCCCAGAGCTCTGAGAAACGTTCTGCCTCTGGACCCTGCAGAAATTCATTGAGGGCTTCATCAGCACCAACTTCACGGAAGCGATCCAGAAACGACCGCATCAAGGGATCATCGATCACGTTGCTGGTGGCGATGGCACCAGTGATGCCGCGCACTGAGGTTCGAACAACCCGGTTGGGTTCGCTTCGGGCATCAATGATGACGACGGGGCATTGGAGATCCCAAGTGCTGCGATTTCTGAGTTCACGGCCCGCTTCGGACATGTCATCCCGAAGCTCATTGATCAGCTGCCGTACAATCAGGGTGGGTTCATCCATGCCTGACCCTATCGCAAGTGCAGCTGGTGAATTTGGCAGGTTAAAGATTCAAAACGTTGATATACCAGGTGACATTCAGGCCAAAAACGCTCGCTAGGAGCATCCGCCTCAGCTGGTTATCGATTCCTCGCGGTTTGGTCAATCGGCTTGGTCTAAAACGCGTTCACGGGATTGCAGGCCTCAAATAATTTATCTGCACTGAAAAGCATGCTGTACAATTCTTCCAGAGAAAGCGAGATCCATCACAACGGCAATATCTTCAAAGACATCAAGCCAGAAATGTGATTACCTGGCTAAAGCTGCGGAGTACTACTCACGAGCCAAGCAATTGATCGAAGTCGATCAAGACTGGCAGGCCTCGGGCTCCATGATCCTCAAAGCGCTTGCCGAGGAGAGGAAGTCTGAAAATACTGGTCTTCAGGTGATGAATGTGATCAAGTACCAAAAGCCCAAAACGAAGCTGGAGTTCAACTTCCGCAGTTGATTTATCAGCTGAGCAACCCCTCACGACAGAGCTCTGATCTCTTTATTGCCCCATAGGGGCCATTCCCCCCTTCAGGAAAGAAGCGGAGGGAACGACCGGGCTGCGCAGAGTGTGTAGACGATTCACCCTGCTGCAATCGGCATGGACGCCGTATCAGTCCCTGCCGCAAACCCGTTGTAGGCCACTAGTCGCGACCATTCCTGAGTGTTAATGCCTATTTGGCTTGGCTGAGCGTCTGCTCCTCCTCCAGCAGCATGTTGAACTGCAGCAGCTGTTCATCACTGAGTTGTTGACGACTGGTCGCCCCCAGTTGTTGTTGGAGAAAGGTCCTGGCTTGATCGGAGCTCCAGCCCAGCTGCTTCAACATGGCATCTCCTTGTTGAAGCAGATCACCACGACGGATGGGTGCTGGTGCGGTGGACGCGTCGTCGTTGGCTTGGATCAACTTCAACTGACGCAGATAGGCCACCAGATCGGCATAGCGCGTGAGCTTGTGGCGGCTGCCGAGCCCGAAGGCCCGGGTCAAATACTCCTGCTCCTGCTCTCGAGACCAACCAATGCGTCTGATTTCCATATCGATGGCGGTCAGCTCATCACTCCAGTCGTCAGGATCCGTTGGTGTTTCAGAGGGTGCGTTGTTAGCAGGGGTGGCTGGAACCTCCTGCTGGATG
This sequence comes from Synechococcus sp. MU1651, assembly GCF_023630635.1. Lineage (NCBI taxonomy): Bacteria > Bacillati > Cyanobacteriota > Cyanophyceae > Synechococcales > Synechococcaceae > Synechococcus > Synechococcus sp. MU1651. Next base: position 327,084 of record NZ_JAKUHJ010000001.1, on the reverse strand, counting down.
GCAGGGGGGTGTGGAGCAGACAAGGGCTGGGTCTGATCAATTTTTCTCGGCCGCTCCACGGGCACCTGCTTCGGATTTGGCTCATCCACCTGGGGGGCTTCAGAGCGAGCTGAATTCGGGGGCTGTTGTGCTCCCTCAGTGGACACCAGCCTGGAGTTCAGGCGTTGCAACGCCCTCTCCTCAGCCTCTTCAGCAGTGGCGGCTTCACCGAGGGCGCTGCCCTGCTGAGAACCGTCGAGCCAGGCCTCGACCCGCACGATGCATCTCAGGGTGTCGACGTGACACAGCTCGGCCCGGATCTGCATCGCAATGGAAAAGCGCTTGCACTTTCTAGGCTGCCGCCATGGACATCACTTCGCTTCCCTCACTGTCGGATTTCTTCGAAGGTGCCGATCAATGGGGTGAGGTTTTGGCCCTGCTGCCTGTTCTGGTATTGCTGGAGCTGATCCTGTCGGCTGACAATGCCGTAGCCCTCGCGGCCATCGCCCGCAGCAGCCGCCAACCGGAGCGGGAAGGCCTTGCCCTCAACCTGGGCATTGGCATTGCACTGGTCTTGCGGATCGCTTTGATCGTTGTGGCCCAATGGGTGCTGCAAAACGCCTGGGTGCAACTCCTCGCTGCGGCCTATCTTGTGTGGCTGGTGGTTGATCACTTCAACAACCGATCAGGCGATGACGCGGACTCAAGCGAAGGACATGAATCCAACGGTCTGTCACGCCCGTTTCTGAACACGGTTTTGCTGCTGGCCTTCACAGATCTGGCCTTCTCCATCGATAGCGTTGCCGCAGCCGTGGCCATCAGTGATCAGATTGTGTTGATAAGCACAGGTGCCTTCATCGGCATCGTGGCACTGCGTTTTACATCCGCCCTGTTCATCCGCTGGCTTGATCTGTATCCACGGCTTGAAACGGCTGGGTTTCTCGCCGTTGCTTTCGTGGCGCTGCGCTTGATTGTTCATGTTGTCGTGCCCAGCCTCAATCAACCTGATTGGCTCACCTTGGTGGTGGTGCTGTTGCTGTTTGCCTGGGGAATGTCGATCCGCAAGGAACTCGATCAGGACGAAGGCCATGCTTGTTGAACTTCGCCATATCAGTGGAGACCGTTTGCTCCATCGCGTTGATCTTGAGGATCCGCCACAACCGGGGCGATGGCTTGTTGTGGAACAGCAATCCTTCCTCGTGATGCAACGTCGTCACCGTTACGCCCTTCGCAACGGTCGCTATGTGATGGCCTCAGTGGCCCTGTTGGTGAAACCCCAGACGCGTCCCGCCGATGCAACACCCTGGAGACATGGCTGGGTGATCGGTGATCCCAATTGCCGTTTCAATGCCCGTAGTCCTTTGCTCCGCTGTGCTGTGTGGCCGGAAGGCCCCTGCGAGAACTGCAGCCACCGGGAACTTCGCTGATTGATGAAACTGGACTGGCTCACTGGGCGACTCTCTGCTGGCCATGGCGTCGCCTCCGGAACAAGCAACGATTCACCGTATCCGGATGGCACGATTCGAATGCAATTCCCCGTGTTCCAGTCCTTAGGGCTGGACCTTTCGGACTGTTACTTCGGCACGCTGAATCTCGACTTTGCCCCCCTCGAGGTTTCACTTTCAAATCCAGATCACCTGTTTGAAAAGGTGCGATGGACCGACCTCCACCCCCCCGAAACGTTCTCGTTCTGGAGTGTTCAGATCAAGACGCCCCAAAGTGAGGTTGTGAACGGCTGGATTTATTACCCCCACCCCGAGACAAAGTTGCGCCATTGGCAACCGCCGACAACGTTGGAATTGCTTGCACCGCGATTATGCGGAGTGGAAACAGGCGGCACCATTCATCTCTGTGATCAAGGCCAACGGATCAAACTCATCGATACGGTTCGCTTGCGCGCAAGGTTGCTGGAATTTCTCAAATTTAGAGTTCTGGCCTCGCAGCAAACATTTTTTGAAGCTGACACCCTGTTGAAGCGCCAACAATGGCTCTCGACGATGTTCCCGGAAGCTCTTCAGCTCTCCGAGCAGGATCTCGATCGGGTTTGGTCTCAAGCGCGGATGTTGTACACGGAATCCTGAATCAACCTTCGCCCAATCGATCTCCGGGAGTGGCGTTGAGTTGCTGCAACAGAACGGGGGCTGTGCTGCGTGCTTTCCCTTCCAGCTGTGCCTCCCGGATCAGAAGGGGGCAGCCTGAACTGCTCACCACAAGCCCCAGATCTTCGATCACTGCAAGGATCGTCCCAGGGGGATACCCGCCGGTGGGCCATTGGCCCACGAGGTTGCGTCCCTCAGGACTGAGTTGATCCTGCAGGCGCTCGATCAACGGCTCCGTGCGCAACACCTTCAGGCGTTTGCCCTGCCACTGGGTGAACGCTCCGGGATGAAGCCCCATCACCCTGCGATGAATGCTGAGGGCAGGGGCAGACCAATCCAATTGGAAATCCTGCTTCTCCAGCATGCGGGCATAGGTCGACCCCTCGGCCTGAACCCGCACGTTGAGCCTTGCCAATCTCTCGTCTTCTGGACCCGGTCCCGCCGCTTCAATCAGTGGCATCGCCTGAACCATCAGCTCTGCAGTGAGAGCACTGAGCCGTTCGGCCAAGGCGATGGAAGGTTCCAGCAGCTGGATCGGGGTACGTTGCTCGAGCAGAACCGGACCAGTATCGAGCCCTTCTTCCATGGCCATGATCCCCACACCCGTTTCCTGATCCCCTTCGAGCAGGGACCACTGGATGGGACCAGCACCACGCCAACGCGGTAGTAGTGATCCGTGGCCGTTCCAGCAGCCCAGGGGAGGCTGCTCCAACACATCCTTGGGAAGGATCTGTCCGAAGGCCACGACCACAGAGGCATCAGCACCGAGTGCAGCGAGCTTGGCTTTGCAATCGTCATCCCGTCGGATCCGTTCAGGGGTGAACACAGGAAGACCGAGTTCTTCCGCCCTCGCCTTCACCGGTGATGGAACAAGCTGTTTGCCTCGACCCCGCCGACGATCCGGCTGCGTGACGACCCCAACGATGGTGTGGCCCGCATCATGCAGTGCATTAAGGGTTGGCACCGCATAGACGGGTGTCCCCCAGAACAGAATCTTCAACGTCAGGCTTCGCCGGTGATGGAGAGTCCATCCACCCAAACATGAGGGGAAACGCCTCGGTGGGTGATTTCAGAATCAGCTTCCAGATGAGCAATGCCGTTGAGAACAGAGCGGATGTCACCGGCAACCGTTGCTGCTTCAACGGAAACCCGTTCGCCGTTGTTCACCAACCATCCATCGAAGGGCAAGGAGAAGGATCCCTGGGTGGCTTTCACACCGGCGTGAAGCGCTGACAGATCCTCAATCAGCACGAAGGGGCCTGACTCGGTGCGGTGGTTGAGGCTGTTACCGCTGCTCACCTGCGGGTTGGAACCAACCACGAACCAGTCTGGACCCACCGAAACCTTGGCGCCAAGTCCAGCGTGGCCGGTGGGTTGAACACCAAAGGCTCGGGCCGTGGCTTCCGAGTGAAGGAAATTCCGCAGGGTTCCGCCCTCAATCAAGGAGAGACGTCGGGTTGGTGTTCCCTCTCCATCGAAGGCTGCCGCACTGATGTGTCCGGGGTGGAGGCCGTCATCGTGGAGGTTGAAGAAGGGAACCGCCACATCGGATCCAATCGAATCCCGCTGGCTCAAGCTCACCCCATCGAGCACCGAACGCGCATTGAACATGCTGCTGAAGGCACCAAGCAGTGAGAGAAAGGCCTCGGGGGTGAAGCAAACCCGGTAGCTCCCGGTTTCGATCGGTCGATAATCCAGATGGCTGACGGTGCGATCAACGGCCTCGCTGATGCAGCCTTGAACATCCAGTTCGCTGCTGCCAAGACCCAAACGAACAGCACCTCCACTGCGGGGCTTACGACCTGTTTCCTCAGCCCTTGCGTAGAGATACAGGCTGGCTTGGGTGCGCTCCATCTGGCGCAGTGCTCCCTCACTGTTGAGATAGAGGCTCTGGAACAGGGATTCCGACAGTCCGTTGTAGGGGACGGTCTGGATCGCAGGGTGACGACCCAACAGATCGGCTTCCGCATCCCGAAGGGTGTCCAGCAAGGGGAGGATTCCTTGGCGAGGTTGAAGTGGTCGATCGAGCTCGGGGAGTGGAGCTGTGGCCAGGGGGGAGAACTCAGGGATGTCCTCGGGATTGCCAAAACGGCTGGCCGTATGGGCTCCCACAAGGGCTTGCTGCAAGCCGCTATCGGAGAGGTCGGTGGTGCTGGTGATTCCTACCAGGCCATCGCTGTTCCAAACCCGGACGGTGATGGAGCTCCGCTGCGATGCCTTGAGTTGTTTGGCTTCACCACGATCCACCTGAACGGAGCAATCGTCACTGCAGGCGGCACCAAGATCCCAACGACGAATGCCTTCGCGCGAGGCGAGGGTCTGAAGGCGATCCCTGAGATCCGAGGCGTTGAGGCTGTTGTTGCTGCTCATCATCAACGGCCCCCCACCGTGATCGAATCAACTTTGATGTGGGGTTGGCCCACTGTGACGAACACACTTCCACTCACGGATCCGCAGAACCCGGCAGCCAGTTCCAGATCGTTGGCGCACATCGAAATGCGTGGCATCACCTCCTTGGCATCACCGATCAACGTCGCCCCTTTCACCGGTTTGGTGAGTTTGCCGTTCTCAATCAGATACCCCTCTTCAACGGAGAAATTGAACTGACCTGTCGGGCCGACGCTTCCCCCACCCATGGCCTTGCAGTACAGGCCTTGATCGACGGATTCAATCAACTGTTCAGGGGTATGCGGACCGGCGTCGATGAAGGTGTTTCGCATCCGGCTCGCAGCTGCAAAGGCATGGCTCTGACGCCGGCCGCTTCCGGTGCGTTTGTGGCCCGTGCGCAGTTCACCGGCCCGGTCACTGATGAAGCGTTGGAGCACCCCGTCTTTGATCAGCACGGTGCGCTCAGGTTCCATTCCCTCGTCATCCATCGAGATGGAACCGAAGGATCCACCACTCAGCCCTTCATCGATGGCGGTGACTGCAGGGTGAGCGATCAGTTCACCAACCCGATCCGCAAAGGGCGTGGTGCCCCGTTCAATCTGGGTTGTTTCGAGCAGGTGACCGCAGGCCTCGTGGAAAATCACGCCACCAAACCGGTTGGCGAGAACAGCCGGCATCTGTCCGGCATCCACGTAGTCGGCCCGCAACATCGTTCCAGTGCTGTTGCACACTTCAGCTGCACTGGCTTCGGCATCCCAGTCCTGAAGATCGTCCGGACGATCGGAACTGCCATAGCGGCGGCCAATGCTGGATCGGTGATCGCCGTCGGCGGCAAGAACGGATAGACCTGTCGACTGATGCAGGCGGATGTCGCGGGCAAAAGTGCCATCGGATGCAGCCACCAGCACTTCCTGCCAGTCGCGGGCGTAACTGCCACGGCGCACCTGCAAGTGCTGACCAAGACGATTGAGATGGTCTGTGCCTTTGAGCAGGCACTGGCTGGCCTGATCCAGGGAGGGGCAGCGTTCCAGCCAGTCGGCTTTGTTCAAGCCGTGGTCAGTCAGCTTCTTCAACCCTTCAAAAGCTGAAGGGGACGTGAGCTGTTGCGCCTCGAGACCGAGCATGGCGAGGGCCTGATCGAGGGCGCGCTGGAGGCCGGCTTCGCTGAGATCGTTGGTGCTGACGAAGCCATCACGGCCATCACGGAACACCCTGAGGCCAGCTCCACGGGCGAACGACGGATTCACACTGGTGATCCGATCCTGTTCGGCAAGCAAACCGATGTGGTCGGTGCGCTCAAGAAACACCTCCACCAGGTCCGCTCCTGCGGAGCTGCCACGGTGCAGCAAGGACTCCAAGAGTCCTTGCCAATGATTCGAAAAGGCGTTGTTCAAGAAATCTCCTCGATTGGGCCGGGGGAGTCCCCTCAGCGCACAGCTGGCTGGAAACGATCGCTGTCGATCGCTGGCATAAGGAACAGCTTGGCCATCTCAGCACCGTTTCCGATCCAGAAGGGCAGCTTGCGGAGCACTTTCAGAGGAGCGATGGCATCGCTGGCATCAGCCTTTTCCAATGCGGCGTTGTTGGCCACCAGTCGTTCGAGGCGTGTCCAGAACTTGTCGTTGTTCACATCAAGAACAACGGGGAAAACGCGCGCAGACGTTTCATTGGTCTTCTCGATCACCATCTTGTCGTAGGTGCGAGCATCCAATCCGAGAGCCTCGTAGAACTCCTTGCGGGCTACGTCGCGCACGTACATGGTGGCGAACACCGCAAGCAGGAAGAAGCGGCACCAGAGTTTGGCGATGGGGCCACGAACCGTGTCCGGTTGGGCCTTCATCAGGGCATCAAAGAAATCACCATGACGGTTTTCGTCCTGACACCAGTTCTCAAAGAAGTTGAAGATCGGGAAGATCTTGCTGTCGGGGTTCTTTTCGAGGTGGCGGTAAATGGCGATGTAACGCCAGTAGCCGATCTTTTCAGACAGGTAGGTGGCGTAGAAGATGAATTTCGGCTTGAAGAAGGTGTAGTCCTTGTTCGCGGTCAGGAAGCCGAGATCCAGCTGCATGCCGAAATCACTCATCGACTTGTTGAGGAAGCCGGCGTGGCGAGCTTCATCCCGAGCCATGTGAGCAAAGCACTCGGCCAGCAGAGGGTTCTTCGCCTTAATACGGCGGCTCAGTTCCTTGTAGAGCAGGAATCCTGAAAATTCGGACGTGCAGCTCTGCTCAAGGAATTCGATAAACACCTTGCGGGTTTCAGGATCCAGCTTGTCCGCAGCACCCTCGAACTCCTCGTTACGAACGAAGTGGTGGCGGTTGTAATCCTTCCTGAACTCTTCACAGATGGCTTCCAGTTCAGCCTCATTGGGCTGAAGGTCCATTGCCGCCATCGCTTCGAAATCGGTGGTGTAGAAGCGAGGGGTGAGGATTGTGTCCTTGACAGGATCCTTGATGGCTACAGCGCTGCCTTCGGCCACGGCGGTGGGAGGGACCATCAGTTGCGGTTCACGATCCGCCCAATGTAGGCGTGTCAGCCCAACCCCCGAGGCCAATGCGGGCGGTTAGTTACCTCCCAGCCACTTTTGGCCGTTGAGCCGTTGCAAGAGACGGGAAACGAGCAGGGCCAAAGACATCCGCTTCTCATCGATCAGAAAGCTCTCCAGCAGCGTTGGCTCGCTGCCGGCATCAGCCAGGGCAATCACTTTGGTGCTGTTGATGTCGGCCTTGGAGAAGCAGACCCAGAAGCGGCGGCCCCCTGGAAGCTCACCAACCACCATTGGACATTCACCACCGACAACGGGACGCTGCCCATTCACGCGCTCGAGCCGATCAGCGGTGATGTCATGTTCGGCCAACTGTTTGGCGACGGCCGGCAAAAACAGTGTGTCGATGAATTCAGGGAAGGGCTTGTCCTCCGGCTTGGGCGGCTTCGCTTTCGGCGCCGCTTTGGCAGGGGCCTCTTGACCTGAAGACTGCTTCTCGACTGGGGTTTCGCTCACCGATCCAGCATTGCTGGCGCAACTGTAAGCAGCTTGGTGCGCTGCTTACCAGTTCGCCTCCGGATCATCTCCCCAATCACTGAGCTCCTGAGAAGGAGAGCCAGCGGCTGAAGCGCCTGATGAAGCGTCTGACTGCGGGGGGACTGACGAAGGGCGTTGAATCACGCGGTAGGCCACAGACACGGTTGGAGCTGGTTCTCTCACATCTCGTTCGGGGCCTGGGTTTGTGCTGGATCTGGGTGCCGGTTCGTAGGCGGTGTAACCCCTCTCCTCAAACTTCGGTTGAACAGGGGAACGCCTCTGGCGACTCAGAGGACGCTCCACTGGGGAGACCAAAACCGCTGCGACAGCGGCTCCGGCCGCACCACCAACGCCAGCCAGCGCTGTCCACGCCCCAACGGGGAGCGGAGGTGTTGTCCAAACCAGCAGACGGATCCGGGTCTTGTCTCCGACATTGGTGACCGAAAGAACCAGCAACGCCAGCAGTGGCGCCAGGCAGGGAATCAGCAGCAACCGCTGAAACATGCTCATTCCAGGGGGCCCTGCCAGCGCTTCAGGGGTGCAAGGTCCTCCTCCAGGCCGTCGAACAGGCGCACCACCAGAAAGTCCACCATCTCCTCCAAGGAATCGGGCCGGGTATACCAGGCCGGAATGGGAGCGGCAATGGTGGCTCCAGCTTCAGCGAGGCCGGTGAGGTTGCGGAGGTGAATCAGGTTGAAAGGCATCTCCCGGGGAGCAATCACCAGGGGCCGACGCTCCTTGAGATGCACATCCGCACAACGTTCGATCAGGTCTGCAGCAATACCGGCGTGGATCCGCCCGACGGTTCCCATGCTGCAGGGAACGATGACCATCGCCCGGGTTCTGTAGCTGCCACTGGCAATGCAGGCAGCCTGATCATTCCAGCGATGACAGGTGAGCTCGCCACTCTCCACCGACAGCCTCTCTCGCCAGAACGCACGTTGTTTCAGGGGATCAACAGGGATTGTCAGGCCCTGTTCCGCACGAAACACCTCATGGGCACCATGGCTGAGCACAAGATGCACCGAGCGCCCGCGCTGCAGCAGCAGCTGTAGGGCACGCTCGGCCAGGGGTTGAGCAGATGCACCGGTGACTGCCAGAACGTAGGGATGCATCACTCAGCGCTCGCTGAGGGCAACGGGCAGCGGCTCCGAGGATTCAGGCGCTGAGGATTCAGGTTCCGTGGAGCCATTGGAACCCTGGCTGATGACCTCAAGGTCGATCTGGTTGCGCAGAACATCCACATTGATCACACGCACCTGTACGGCGTCGCCAAGTTGATAGGTCTGACGGTTCTTGCGCCCGACCAAGCGATTCTGGCGTGATCTGTATTCGTACCAGTCATCGTTGAGGGAGCTCACATGCACCAGCCCTTCAACGCGACTTTCACCAACTTCCACGAAAAAGCCATAGCTCTGCACACCACTGATGCGCCCTTCCACCTGTTCGCCGATCAGGGGTTGGGCTGAACGGGCCTGGATCATCGAAAGCAGATCCTTTTCCAGTTCCAACACCTGACGCCGTCGCGTGTTGAGCCGCTGCACAGTGCGCTCGTTCACCAATCCGTTCAACTTCTCGTCCTGGGATGCGGTGAACAGGGGCCATGTGAGATCAGCACCGGCACCCTTGAGGCCAAGCTTCAGACGCGTCTTGTGACGCACGGTTGGACGATCCTTGGCATCGGTCAGCAGCGCAACGATCACCTGTTGGTTCACCAGGTGGGCGTAGTGCTGGGTGGCACAGGCCCATGGGGTCAGTGAGGTGTTGCGGCTTGACGCAGCAACTTCGTCCCCATCGGAATCCGCTGCCGCAGGGGGGACCTCTGTGGATGCCACAAGGTTGAGAGGTGGCAGGGCGTGACTGAGCTGTTGTTCCAGCACCCGGCGTTGCGTGCTGTCTTTGAACACCTGAATCAGTTCCGAAGCTGATGGACAACCGTCGTCATCCAGTTCAAGGGGAAGATCCAGGGCAATGGCTGTTTTCGCCACATCGGTGAGCACGCTGCCATCGGGTTCATCCGCCTCGATGGTGATGCCCGGCAATTGGAGCTCGAGACGTTGTGCTGTCCATGCACGGTCGGCGGCCCTCAACAGAGGCTGAAGGAACGCATGGGGGTCGATCGGGTTGAACGCATCAACCCAGCGATGCCGCAACCCGGAGGGATCTGCGCTGCACAGGTCACCAAGGGCCTCCAGCTGAGGAGGGCAGAGATCGAGTTGCACAACCCCGTTGGCACGCTCCTGCTCCAACAACAGCGTGCTGCAGAAGCGGAGGGTCTCCAACTGACCGAGCTGGTCTTTGATCGGCTTGAGAGCGGTAGGGACGCTGCGCGCCTTGGGTTTGCGTTCAGCCAGGGCGATCAACTGATCGGCGCTCACCTCGGCGACGGGGCGCACCGAGCTGAGCATGAACTCCCAGTCGCTCACCTCACCGTTGGCAGAGACGTCGAGCCGAACGCTGATGGCATCAGCCTCGGATCCGGCCGAGAAGCTGGTGGCCTTGTGGAGGGCCGGAGTCAGCAGAGGTTGCCAGACTTCACCGAGGCAAAGGGCTTCCCCACGGTCGCGCAGGCAGGCATCGAGGCTGTTGCCCAGACCGATCCGCTCGCCCACGCTGGGCGCGTGGACCCAGAGGCGGCAACCGCCGTCCCTCGCTTCAACGTGCACGGCAGGCAACCCCGGTGCATCGTCCTGACTCCATCCTTTGAGAAGCAGCGACGGTTGTGCGGTGAGATCGACCCGGCCTTTGGACGCAGGGGTTTTGCCTGAGCTCCTGGGTGCCACTGGACGGTCCTGAAGACCAGCCTTCGTCAGCAGCAGGTCCCGGTCGGCTGCTGGTCCTCCATTGAGCGGGAGAGATCGCACAACATGGCCGGCCGCAGGATGCTGAGCCACGGGATAGCGATCGATGCGTACCTCGACAACGCTGGAGACCTCATCACCGGGCAGATGCTTGGAATCCTCAGCCGGCAGCTCAATGCCGGCAAGCACTCTGTCGTCCAAGGGGGAGGCGAGCAGCTGGTCGCTCTGCTGCTCCACCTGAGCCAGGAGAGATTGCGTGGCCCGTTCCAGGATGCATTGCACACCTCCTTCAGGAGAGCGGCGGCGTCCGCCCTCCCGCGTCACCCGCACCAGCACACGATCGCCATTCCAGGCGTGGTTCAGCTGATGGTCACGGATGTAGATGTCCTCGCCGCCGTCATCGCGAATGGCGAAGCAGAAGCCTTTGCTGCTGCAACGCAGGCGAGCATCAATCAGATCACTCTCCTGGGGCCGTGTGAGACCACCCTCACTGGTCTTTTCGATCACACCGATTTTCATCAGTGATAAAACGGCAAGCTCAAGCGCCGCTTTATCCGTCTTGTTGCTGAGCTTGAGGATCTTGGCCAGTTGGTCGGGCTCAGAGGGGTGCTCCGTTGAGAGCTGATCCAGCAGATCGGCAACCGTAAATTTCATCGTGGCGTGCGCAGAAACCGACCATCAGGGCCGGGAGAGAGGGAAGGGGTGGTCGACGCTCTTCAGCAGGCCGTGCAGAGTCAGCCCTTCAAAGATCACTTTAGGACTCAGAAGTTGGATCCCCGTCCGAGTTGGCTTCACCATCACGGACGAGAGGAACCAGCAAGCGGCCACCGATCACGAGGAAACCCACGGAAGCCAGCAGTTGAAGCAGATCGCTGGGAATCACGGTTGCAACGGAACCACCGGCGAAGGCCCCCAGCAAACTGGCCAGAACCAACGCCGATGATGAGCCGAGAAACACGGCCAGGGGGCGATTGGACGTGCCACTGATGGCAACGGTGGCGAGTTGTGTCTTGTCACCGAGTTCGGCCAGGAACACGGTCAAGAACGTGGAGATCAAAAGGGGAAAATCCATCGTCAGCTCGCTGCATTGAGCCAAAGGGAGCTGGCGGCCTGAAGACCGAGCCAGATTCCGAGCGCCACCATCAGCACCCCAGCCATCAGTTCAAGACGCTCAGGCGGAAGGGTTTTGGCCAACCATTGACCGACGAGAACGCCCACAAGGCTGGATGAAATCAACGCCAGCGCGGCACCGATGAACACCAGAACAGGAGAGCCGGACTGGGCCGAGAGCAACAGCGTTGCCAACTGGGTTTTGTCGCCCAGTTCAGCCACAAACACTGTGGTGAAGGTGCTGAACAGCACGGCAGCAAAGCTGCGCGACTCAGGGCTTGTTTGCTCACTCGTCAACAGAACCTCCCGCGGTCTGAGCGCGCTTGAACCTACGCATCACGCCACTGCGGCCGCCATAGGTGCTGCGGATCTGTTGTTGGCAACAGGTGATGGCGAAGGCATCGAACTGATCATCGGGAACGTCAAAAAGACGGCCCAGACCACTGACACGACAGAAATCAGGTCGATCCTCATAAATCCTGCAGCGCTGACTGCCCGTGTCGTAGTGGATGCACCAGCCATCAGGACCAACCATGGCCAGATAGGTGCGTTGTTGCTCTTCGTTCAAGGCCGCCAGGGCATCAGCCCGTTCCTCCGGAGCGAGTCGGCAACAGGCTCCACAGTGTTTGATGCATGACCATTGCGGCGTCTCTCGGCTCATGATTGAAGCTGTGACAAGCCATCACAGAGATCAGAACCAATCCGTCGCTCCTGCGTCAGAGCCCCGTAGCCTGGGAGGCGTAACGATTTTGGACAGCGCTGCATCGCCATGGGCTTTGACATTCACCTGATCGCCAACTTTGCCGCCCTGGCGATGATCACCATTGCCGGTCCCGCTGTCATCTTCATCCTCTTCTACCGCCGCGGCGCACTCTGATCGCCTCGTTTCAAGGACGTAGCCCCAATCCCAGGCAGGCTTCCTCGATCAACTGAATCACCCGCTGATCCCTCGCCAGGTCGTTGTCGCTGGTGAGGGATTGCTCTTGTTGAATGCTCGCCTGAAGCGTCTCACCCTCGCCATTGGTGAGCTTCAGCCCTGAGGATTCCGTCAACTGGGCGGTGTATTGCCGTGAGCCGCGGTCGATCAACACCAACTCCGTATGGGCACGGATGGCCTTGAGTTCCAGCTGCAGGCGCTGCTCACCCTGCCAACGGTTGATCGAAATGCTGTAAGCCACGTCACAGCAGGCGGGAACAGACGCCGCTGGATCCCAGCGCCAGGCGATGGCGCGACGCTCACTTTCACCCTGGCGCAGCGTCAGGGCCAGGTGTCCTCCTTTGAGGTCGCGACGATCCTCAACGCTCACCCCCCGTGACCAGAACAGAGGTTTGGGATGACCGATGCCGAAGGGGGCCAGGGATTGCAGGTGGCGCCACAGATCCCAGTTCACATCCTTCAACTGCAGCAGAGCGTCAGGTTGCACGGGACGCCCCTGGGCCTGGGTCATCAACCAGCCATCGGCTTCGGCGCAGAGGCGCTCATGCAGAGCATGCACGAACTCCGCTTTAACGGTGAATCCCCCGGCAGCGGGATGGCCTCCGAAGCGAGTCAGTAGATCCCTGCAATTGGAGAGGGCACGATCCACCGCGAAACCGATGGGTCCTCGTACCGAAGCCCGGAGACTGCCATCTCCATCACCGGCCAGAAGAGCGGTGGGGCGGTGATAGCGCTCCATCAGCCGCGCAGCAACGATGCCAATCACCCCGTGGTGCCAGTGGCTTTGCGCCAACAACAGGAATGAGGGGAGAGCGTCACTGGACTCCGCTTCCACCAGAGCCACGGCCTCCGCTTCAATCGCGTCGCAGAGATCCCGTCGCTGGCGGTTGTAATCATCACAACGGCGTGCGAGGGCCATCGCTGAATCGGGATCCTCAGCTGTGAGCAGATCCACCACAAGCCTCGGTTCCCCAAGGCGGCCCACTGCATTAATGCGTGGTGCAAGCTGAAACCCGATGTCTTCGGCCGTCAGCGGACGTTCCCCGAGACCCGCCAGGCGCTGAAGCGCTTGCACGCCCTTGCACTCGGAGCGATGCAGATGGTTCAGCCCCTCCAACAACCAACTGCGGTTGGCCCCCACAAGAGGGGCCATGTCGGCCACCGTGCCGATGCAGAACAGATCCCGGGCCACGCGGATGGCTTCCGGTTTGTTCAGCACATCGGCAACGGCATGGGCCAGCACGTAGGCCAGCCCCACACCGGCGAGTCCACGGTAAGGCGAGCCCTCCGGGGTGGTGGCCGGGTGAATGAGCGCGGTCATGGGCGGCCGTTCCGCCGGGATCGTGTGGTGATCGGTCACGATCACCTGCATCGACAAACTTGCGGCCAGTTCGAGGGCTTCTCTCGCGGCAACACCGTTATCAACGGTGACCAGCAGTCGCACGCCATCGTCGTAGAGCCGCTGCACCATGGCGGGATTGAGGCCATATCCCTCCTCCATTCGCGAGGGAATGGCAGGTTCCGGCTCAGCACCCAACGGGGCTAACGCCCGTAGTAACAACGCTGTGCTGGTCATCCCATCGGCGTCGTAATCACCACAGATGGCGACGCGTTCGCGGGAACGGCAAGCCGTTACCAAGCGCGTACAGGCCTGCTCGAGATCGGGGAAATGATCACGTGTGGGTGGCAGATCACCAGGGGAGAGAAAGCTCTCGGCCTCGGATGTTGAGCTGAATCCCCTGCGCCGCAGCACACAGCGCAGCGACAGCGGCAAATCAAGCCCTTGCAATGGCGATGGCTCCACCACGGCTGGAAGGGACCAGGACCAATGCAGCGGAACAGCCGGCAAGGAAACGCAATAGGCGGTGATATCCCAGCATTGTGCCGTTGCTGCTCCTCAAGGTGAACAGGCTTTCAGCGGTCTTCTGGGATGTGGATGGCACCTTGGCCGACACGGAAATGGACGGTCATCGACCGGCCTTCAACATGGCCTTCCATGAACTGGATCTTCCCTTTGTTTGGGATGAAGCGCTCTACAACAGGCTGCTGGCGATTCCTGGCGGGCTGCGCAGGGTGAAACTCCACGCTGAAACATGTGGGATGCATCTCAGCCAGAACCAACTGGACCAGGTACGTGATCGCAAACGCGTCCATTACCTGGAACGGGTCCGCCAAGGACATGTGCATCTCCGTCCCGGAGTGAAGAGGCTTTTGCAGGAGTTGAACAGGGCTGGCGTGCAGCAGTGGATCGTCACCTCCAGCGGATCGGCCTCGGTGATGGCTCTGCTGGAACAGATCCAGAAGCAAATCCCCAGCTTCGATGGGGTGGTGACATCGGATGACGTTGCTTCGGGAAAGCCAGCACCGGACGGCTACCGACTCGCTCTCGAACGCAGTGGGGCCAACAGTGCTGCCAGCCTTGCCATCGAAGATTCTGCGGCAGGTCTTTCGGCGGCAAGAGCCGCAGGTCTGAGTTGTCTGCTGACCCCTTCCGCCTGGGATGCCGATGCTCTGCGTGAGTCCGGAGGCGAGGCTGCTGCGGTGTTGAATCACCTGGGGGACCCTGGACAGCCAGCAACCGTGCTTTCCGGTGCCTCTTGCCAGGAGGGGGCAGTAACGCTGAAGTATCTGGAGTCCCTGCTGTCGGTGCCGGATCGATGAGCTCAATCCAGCGCACACGTCTGGCGGGGCTTCAGAACGCGTGGGGCGCTGGGATCCGGCGGTCCTGGTCTGGCCCCTGGTGGCGTCGCAGCGCTTCGTTGCTGCTGCTGCTGTTCGGATTTTTCATTGGCAGCAACCTTCCCGTCTACATCCTGGATGCTGTTGAACTCAGGACGTACACAGCGTTCTATGCCCTCATCGCCTGTGAATTGATGGTTCTTGGGCGCCGTCGTCTTCCCTGGCTGGACAACCTCCGGCTTGGATTCGTTTACGCCGTTGTTCTGGAGGCGTTCAAAGTTGGATCCTGAGGGCCAACGCGTCATCCCCAGCAAGGATCAGCAGCGGTTGCTGCAGCATCTCGAGTTGGGCGACCTTCAGAGTTGGTCTGCACTGCAGCGCAACTCTGGGTGGCATCGGGTCGCCATCGATCACTGGCATCCTCAGGCGACACCGGATTGGCTCTGGTCTGTTGGTCTGCCGCTTCTGAACCTGGGCCACCAATGGCAGGGACAACGCCGACTGCTCGGATTCAGTGCTTTGCCTGGTTGCGGGAAAACAACCCTGGGGCAGTGGATTGAAGCTGCCGCACGGGCACTTCACCTCTCGATCCAGGTGGTTTCGCTCGATGACTTTTATTTCGAGGCCGAACGGCTTGATGCGGCGATGCAGGGCAACCCCTGGGGTGTGCCTCGCGCGCTTCCTGGCAGCCATGACCTGGAGCTCCTGCAGGAGTGTCTTCAGACATGGCGACAGGGTGAGAACGTTCTGATGCCCTGCTTCGACAAAGCCAAACGCCATGGCCGAGGAGATCGAAGCGGTTGGCGCCGTTGCGATGCCGACTTGCTGATTTTTGAGGGTTGGTTTGTGGGCTGCAACCCAAATGACGACGCAACTGCGGATGAGCCCCATCTCGAGAGCCCCCTAACGGCGCAGGAGTTGGAGTGGCGCCTGAAGCTGCAACCCGTGCTCGCCCACTACGAACCCACCTGGAGGTGTTTCGATCAACTCTGGCAACTGCGAGCAACCGACTTCAACGCGCCTTGGCGATGGAAGCGCCAACAGGAAGCCACCCTTGAAGCGGAACGCGGTGCGTCGCTGTCGAATGCCGACTTGGATCGTTTTATCCGCATGATTCTCTGCTCGCTGCCATCGAGCAGTTTTCACACCATGCGAGCGGATGTTGTTGTGGAGGTGGATCCGGATCGAACTCTGCGGCGGATCCACCTCCCGAGTTCGACTCAGGATTCGCCGTCTTCGGACTCACTCACCGGGTAAACAAAACCCTGGGCGCGGCCACTCAGCACAGACTTGCCGATGGACATGGCGCGCTGGGCGGCAACGGCTGCCTTGGCCTTCCAGGTGGCGCTGCGCTGGTTGCGCTTGGCCTTGGATGTTTTCTTCTTCGGGACGGCCATTGCGCCTGGTGAATTTCCAAACCGAGATTGTCTCGTTTGGAACCCCCTTGCGTCAAATCGCTAGGCTCCGTGCAGCGCAATGAAGACGTGGCACCAGGTTCGGACGACTCCAGTGGTTCCGCGGCCCCTCAGAAGGCTCAACCTTCTTCGATTCAGGGTTTTTGGACGAAGCAGGACACGGTGAGTTACTCCACCCTGCTGAGAGATATCGATGCAAAAGAGATCAAACAGTTGGACCTTGTGCCCGGTCGGCGGGAGGTAAGAGTCCAATACAACGATGGCCGACGGGTCACCGTTCCTGTTTTCGCCAACGACAACCAAATTCTTCGGGCCGCTGAAAGCTCCGGCACGCCCCTGACGGTTGTTGACATCCGCCGCGAACAAGCAGGACGCGAACTGGCGGGAACCCTGATGATGGTTCTGCTGGTGGTGGTCGGCTTGTCGTTTCTGTTGAAGCGTTCAGCTCAAATGGCGAACAGAGCTCTTGGCTTTGGGCGCAGTCAACCTCGGTTGAAACCCCAGGAAGACCTTCAGCTTCGTTTTGAGGATGTTGCCGGCATCAACGATGCGCGGCTGGAACTTGAGGAGGTGGTCACCTTTCTCAAGCAGCCCGAGGCTTTCATCCGCCTGGGCGCCAAGATTCCGCGGGGAGTGTTGCTGGTTGGCCCCCCTGGAACCGGGAAAACGCTTCTTGCCAAAGCGATTGCAGGCGAGGCGGGCGTGCCGTTCTTCTCCATCGCAGCCTCTGAGTTTGTTGAGTTGTTCGTGGGTGTTGGCGCGAGCAGGGTTCGCGATCTGTTCCGCCAAGCCAAGGAAAAGTCCCCCTGCATCGTTTTCATTGACGAAATCGATGCTGTGGGTCGCCAGCGGGGTGCTGGTATCGGCGGCGGCAACGATGAACGGGAACAGACCCTCAACCAACTCCTGACGGAGATGGACGGCTTTGAGGAGAACTCCGGTGTGATTCTGCTGGCGGCCACAAACCGTGCCGACGTGCTCGACGCCGCACTGTTGCGTCCAGGACGCTTCGACCGGCGCATTGATGTGGGCCTTCCCGATCGCCGAGGTCGCGAGGCAATTCTCGCCGTTCATGCGAGAACTCGCCCCCTCGACGACGCGGTCTCGCTATCGGATTGGGCGAGCCGCACGCCGGGTTTTTCCGGGGCTGACCTCGCCAATCTGCTCAACGAAGCGGCCATCCTCACGGCCCGCCAGAACATGCTCCGTATCGGTCAGTTCCAGTTGGAGGGGGCCTTGGAGCGGATCACCATGGGGCTGAGCAACCGTCCCTTGCAGGACAGCGCCAAAAAACGGCTCATTGCCTATCACGAGGTGGGTCATGCCCTGGTGGCCAGTCTTCTTCCAGCAGCCAACGCGGTGGACAAGGTCACGATTCTTCCTCGGGGAGGAGCCGGTGGTTACACCCGCTTCATGCCTGACGAGGAGGTGCTTGATTCCGGGTTGATCACCCGCTCCTCCTGCCTCGCTGATCTGGTGGTGGCCCTGGGGGGTCGAGCAGCTGAGCAAGTGGTTTTTGGGTCGCTCGAGATCACCCAGGGAGCCAGTGGAGATCTCCAGATGGTGGCGCAACTCGCACGGGAGATGGTGACGCGCTTTGGCTTTTCCAGCCTCGGACCAATGGCCCTCGAGGGCCCGGGTACGGAGGTTTTTCTGGGGCGCGATTGGTTCAACCAACGGCCGGGATACGCCGAATCCACTGGCCAGGCCATTGACGCTCAAATCCGCCAGCTCGCCAAGAGTGCTCTGGCGCAGGCCATCGCCCTGCTGGAGCCCCGCCGTGAGTTGATGGATCAACTGGTGGACGTTTTGATTGCCGAGGAAACGATCAACGGTGATCGATTCAGAGACATCGCTGGCCTCCCATGAGACGCCTCCTCCTTCTGCTGCCGCTGGTTGTTGTTGCAGCCCGGATGCAGATCGAGTGGCTCTGGTTCGATCAGTTCGCCTGGAGCGACGTTCTCCTCAAGCGCTGGCTTTTGCAGCTTCTCTTCGCGGGTGTGGCGATGCTGCCGCTGCTGGCAGCCCAGGCCTGGTCAAGGCAATTCAGGCAACAGGGCTCGAGTTCATCCAAGGCGATGAGCCTGACCGGATGGTCCTTTGGATTCACGCTGTTGATCAGTGGTGGTGCTGTGCTGATCAGTGCCTTGCTCACGCTGGATCTGTTGGCGTTGGCCATCCACGATCCGTTTCAGCTTGGGGAATGGCAGCCAGTGGCGGGGCTCCAGCACCGCATCAGCTCAGCTGCAGGACTCGTTCAGGCAGGGGCGATAGGGCTTGCGATGGCCTGGCCGCGGTTGAGGCTGTGGCTGGCACAGATCGTGGCGGGTTCGCTGGTGGCTGTCGTCAGCCGGGCCTGGGGCATCTGGTCGCTGGCGCTGTGGATTCCCGATGAATCCACGAGAGACCCCTTGCTGGGAGCGGATCTGAGCTTCGGCTTGGGGCGTTTTGCCGGATTGCATCTGGCCCTGGACCTGCTGCTCTTGGCTGCCGCGTTCACCCTCGCCTTTGAGCTCTGGCGGGTGCTGGCGAGCTCAAAATCGATTTCTGACTGGGCAAGTCCAGCCTTCTCTTCGCGACAGATCCAACTGATCAGGTTGCTTTCGGCGCTTCTGCTATTCGGAGCGGCGGGGCAGGTGTGGTTATCGAGGCATCAGCTGCTGTGGACCCAACACGGCCTGGTGGCCGGGGCGGGCTGGCTCCAGGCCCACATGACCCTTCCGTTGCGCGGCTTCGCCACACTGCTACTGGTGCTGATCGCATGTGCACTGCTTGTCCCGTGCCGGCGACGCCTCCGTCAGGGCCTTGCACTGGTCTTGGTGTCTCTTGTGGTGTTGGAAACGGTGGCAACTCCGTTAACGCGCTGGCTGGTGGTGCGGCCAAGGGAATTTGCACTGCAAGAGCGCTATCTGAACAACGCCATTGAGGCCACGCAATGGGGCTTCCAGTTGGATCAGATCAAGAGTCAGGTCGTCGACCCGACAAGGTTCAGCGCCGCTGATCGCGAGCAAGGTGTTAGCACGCTCGAAAATGTGCGTCTCTGGGACAGCAGCCCTCTGCTGGAAGCCAACCGGCAACTGCAGCAACTGAGGGTGTACTACCGGTTTTCCAATGCAGCTGTTGATCGCTACCCGCTGAATGAAAACAGCGATTCATCGCAGCAAGTGATCCTCTCGGCCCGCGAATTGGATCAATCCGCTTTACCGCGTCAATCCAAAACCTGGCAGAACCGTCACTTCATCTTCACCCACGGCTATGGATTCACCGTCAGTCCGGTGAATGACAGAAGCAGTGATGGCCTTCCCTCGTATTTCATTAAAGGTCTTGGCCCAGAAACAGTCATTGCGGGAAATCCTGGACTGGGTATTGAACGATCGGAGGTGCAGAAGGCCATCCCCGTTGGTGATGCAGCGATCTATTACGGGATGCTTCCTTCGCCCTATGCAATCGCTCCAACGCAGATTGAAGAATTCGACTACCCCGAAGGCGACATCAATGTGATGACGCACTATCAGGGTTCTGGCGGAGTACCGATTGGATCCTGGCTTCAACGATTCGCAGCGGCTGTTTATCTGCGTGACCCTCGACTGCTGATCACCACAACGATCAATGCTGATTCCAAACTTTTGATCCGGCGTGATGTGCGCAGTCGGGTTAAGGCCATCGCTCCCTTCATTGATTTTCGTGGTGAGCCATACCTGATCTCCATTCCAAACCCTGCGCAAGACAGCTCCAACACCACCAAGGCAACTTCAGAACAACGCAGCCAACATCAGTATTGGGTTGTCGAGGGTTACACCCACAGTTCAACCCTGCCCTACAGCGCAGCGGTATCAGCAGATGATCCCGATCGCTATTTGAGAAACTCAGTGAAGGCCATCGTTGATGCCTACAACGGCAGCATTCGGTTTTTCATCTCGGAGCCTGAGGATCCAATCGTGATGGCCTGGGCTCAGGCTTTTCCAGGCTTGATGGAGCCGATGGAGGCAATGCCAAAGCCTTTTCTTGATCACCGCAGAGTTCCTGAGGACTTCTTCAATGCCCAGGTCAACCAATTGAAGCGGTACCACGTTTCGAATCCCAGAATTTTCTACAACGGTGATGATGTTTGGCAGGTGCCAAGCGAGATCTACGGCGGCCGCAAAGTTGATGTTGCTCCCTATCACATCACGGCTCAGCTTCAAAGCAATGACAACTCTGAATTTCTGCTGCTCCAACCCCTGACCCCTTTATCAAGGCCGAATCTCACGGCGTGGTTGGTGGCTCGGAACGATGGCGATCACTACGGTGAACTGAAACTGATCGACTTTCCCAAAGACAAATACATTCCGGGGCCGGAACAGGTTCAGGCTCTGATCCATCAGGATCCAGATGTGAGCGAGCAGTTTGGTCTATGGGATCAGGAGGATCTGGAACTCCTGCAGGGAAATCTTCTTGTGCTTCCCGTGGGCTCCGGACTTCTCTATGTGGAACCGGTGTATCTGCGCACCAAGAAGGTGGGGCTGCCTTCTCTGGCCAGGATTGTTGTGAGTGACGGCCGATTGGTTGCCATGGACCGCGACCTCAATCTTGCTTTGGATCAACTCATGAAAAAAGCCCCACCCGTTTGACGGGCAGGGCAAAACGAATTGACCGTTCGGGTTGATCGAACGATCAGCCGATGGCGGAGAAGTACTCCTTGGAACCCTTGGGGTCAGGCTTCATGGTCTTTTCGCCAGGAGTCCAGTTGGCAGGGCAAACCTCGTCGGGGTTGGACTGCACGTACTGGAAGGCCTGCAGAACGCGCAGGGTTTCATCAACGTTCCGTCCCACAGGCAGGTTGTTGATGGTGGCGTGCATGATCACACCGTCGGGGTCGATGATGAACAGACCACGCAGGGCAACACCCTCAGCCTCGTCGAGAACGTTGTAGGCCGTGGAGATTTCCTTCTTCAGGTCGGCAACGAGGGGATAGTTGATATCGCCCAGGCCACCCTGATTGCGAGGGGTCTGGATCCAGGCCAGGTGGCTGAACTGGCTGTCCACGGAAACGCCGAGAACCTCGGTGTTCTTGCTGGAGAAATCGGCGTAGCGGTCGCTGAAGGCCGTGATCTCAGTAGGACAAACGAAGGTGAAATCCAGCGGATAGAAGAACAGCACCACGTACTTGCCCCGGTACTGGGACAGGGTGACTTCCTTGAACTCCTGGTCCACCACAGCGGTGGCTGTGAAATCAGGGGCCTGCTGGCCCACACGCAAGCAACCGGTGTCGGTCATGTTCGGGAGGTGAATGAGTGAGCTGAAGGCCGCAAACGACTTAATACGTAGTCGATTCGACTTCCAGTATCAGGATTGAACCTATCACGACCCTAGCCATCCGTCGCCATAAACTCAGGTGATGACTGACCAACTCACGAGCTGGGATCCTGCGCTCCTGCGCAAGTTCAGTTCCACCGGACATTTCCGTCTGTTGAACCAGCTGAAGGGAGATCTGCGTAAGAAACCCCTAGACCGCGATCAGCGCACTGGCCAGCTGAAGAGTCTGGGTGGGAATCGTGGTGCAACCCGACGTTCAACGGCACCGCGGAGCTTCGAGCCGGCCCCTGCTCCAGCTCCAACACCGGTTGTTGAGACGGCACCCCCACTCATCAAGGACGATCAACCGAAATCCTTCCGCGATCGCCTCAATGCCATCGACATGCGCTGAGCCAGAACCCCCGAGATGTATGATGAGTACTGGCCTGAAGGGCCTGCGTCAGAGTAGCTCAGCTGGTTAGAGCACAGGATTCATAACCCTGAGGTCGGGAGTTCAAGTCTCCCCTCTGACATTCATTGGTTCATGCTGTTAATCAGCTCGTTCGAACCCTTGTTGGGTTCGGGCATGCCTGATTCAGGCTTTGCGTGCCGGTAGTTTGACCAGGGGATTGAGAGCAGCGCCACCGGCCCGACGGATTTCAAAGTGGAGGTGAGGTCCGGTGCTTCGTCCGGTGCTTCCCATCAGTGAAATGCGAGACCCACGGGGAACAATCTGCCCTTTTTTGACCAAAAGACGGCTGTTGTGCGCATAACGCGTGAATTCGCCATCACTGTGGGCGATTTCAACCAGATAGCCGTAGGCACCTCTCCAGCCGGAAAATGAAACGATCCCATCACGGGCCGCAACAACGGGCGTGCCAGTGTTGTTGGCGATATCAATGCCTTTGTGCATACGTCCCCAGCGCCACCCATAACCGGAGGTGAAAACCCCCTTGGTGGGCCACTGGTAACCAACAATCGGTGGCTTCAGGCTGTCGGGCTGATCGGCTGGAGGCAACAGCGGGCGATCAGGCCATGCAGCGCCTCCGCTTCTGAGGGGGCGAACAGCCAGGAGCGACTGACCCGAAGAGGCTTCAGCGATCTGCAGTTCCTGGCCAATTGTCAAGGCAGTGAGCTGAAGGCCTGGGTTCCAACTCAACAGCTGCTGTTGCGTCACGCCGTGGCGTTTGAGGAATGAGGCCAGAGAGTCTCCAGTCTTGATTTTGGCCGTCGCGCTAACCGGAGGTGGGGCAATCATCGGAAGCGTCTCACGTTCACTGGAGCGGTTGAGTGACGACAACGTCACGGCAACAACTCGTGCAGAGTCCGGCAGGGAAAGCCAACTCTCTTTTTCAAAAACGTGGGAGCTTGGCACGTTGTTCAACGAGGCCAATACCTCACGATCGAGCTTTAACAGCTCAGCGAAACGACGCAGAGACGTTGCGCGAACAACTTGGAACCAGACCTGACTGCTGGAATCGACTTTGCTGACAACAGCAACGGGATTGTTCGGGGAGAGAGCTGGCAGAGGGGGCAGCTCGGCAAGATCAAAAGTTGCGTTATCCGCAATTCCGGGCAGAGAACTCCACAGACCCAGGGACAGAACAGGGGTTACAGCAGCTGCCAGAGCAAGCGTTGCGCGCATGAAACCACTGAGACGCGTTGAAGGTAACGAGCCGAACATCCCCGCGCAAGGGGGTTTGGAGCAGTGGTGGGATCACCACAACAGCAACTGTTGTCCAGCCACGTAGGTGACCAGGGCGCAGGCCACGGAAAGATTCAGGCTGCGAACACCTCCCTGGCCTGCATCATCAGCAGCTCCAGGCATGGGGATCGTGAGGATGCTGTCGCAGGCTTCGCGAACCGGTTCCGGTAGCCCCGTATCTTCCCGTCCGAAGAGCAGAACATCTCCCCGTTGAAACGTGAACGAGGAGAGCGATGAACCACCACGACGACTGCAGCCGATCAACCTCTGCTCAGGACGAAGCTCAGCTTGGAACTCGGCAAAGTTCGAAGCGATGGAAAGCTGAACGTGGGGCCAGTAATCAAGTCCGGCACGACGAACGCTCCGATCATCCACCTTGAAGCCGAGGGGTTCAATCAGGGTCAACGGCACCCTGAAGGCCGCCGAGGTACGGGCGATGTTGCCGGTGTTCGGAGGGATCTGAGGTTCGAACAGGGCAATCCGCAGGGGGGCGATCTCAGTCATGGCACCACCTGGCCAAGGGCATGAAGATCAAGTGCACGACCCTGGAGAACGAGCCAGGCAGCGTCAGCAACGGGGTCAAGTGCCTGCGCGAGGGTTCCGAGACGATCACGGAACAAGCCTCCGATGCGTGTTGGGGGAACGACGCCCCAGCCTGTCTCTTCGATCACCAGAACAAACGTGCAGTGCGATGCCCTGATCGAGGCGATCAGCTGTTCACAGAGGTGATCCCACTCCTGGGCAGTGAGGTCCAGGTGGTGGGCAACAAAGCCACCGAGGGCATCAATCAGAACAGATTGCCCAGGAGGCAGGCCGTTGATCACGCTTACCAGCTCTGCCCCACATTCAGAAACGCTCCAATGGTCGGGCCGACGCAGCCGGTGGGCCTCCAAACGCTTTTGCCAATCACGGTCATCCGGCCGGGCGGCCGCCGTGGCGATGTAGGTGACAACGGGGTGGTGTTTCAACAGGTGCTCAGCCCAGCGGCTCTTGCCACTGCGGGTTGGCCCACTCACCAGGATCAGCCGGCTGGTCGGGCCGGCAACGGGGGGCTCCACCGAGGAGGAGGGGTCAACCACTGCCATTCATTCCCTTCAGCGTCGCGACGGAAGACGGAGACACACGGTTGAGGTACCTGAAAATCCAATACTTGAAGATCGTCGCCAACACCACCGGGAATGTCGCGATGAAGAGGTTGACGAAACTTTGGCTGGAGGGAAGACCGAAATGCTCGGCAATCCCTTCCAGCAAGACCTGCCAACCTTCCGGGCTGTGGTAACCAACGAAGATATCGGTGAACAGGATGATGGCGAAGGCCTTGGCGGAATCACTCAACCCATAAACCGCCTCATCAACAAATCCACGCAGAACACGCAGTTCATCACGGCTCAGAAAACACACCACGGCGAAAGCGATCAGGCCCGCCAGATCCGCAAACACATTCTTGATCGCCTTGAGACTTTCCTCATCAGCATCGTGCTTGAGCTCAGTCGCCTTTTCGGTGAGCTTGTCGCGCAGCGCACCATCATCAAGGGGCTGCACGCCCTTGAGGAAGGCATCGAATTCCAGTTCTTGCTTGTAAAGCCGAAGTTTTTCAGCCGCCTTCTCTTCCAGCTGAGGCTTCGGGTAGCTCAGGAAAGGGAGTTCGGGGGAAAACTGATTCACCGCAGGCGAGATCAGATAGGTGCCAGCAATCTGCTGAGCAAGAAGGGGAACCAGAACGAGCAGAAGCAGAACCCTCAGGGAAATCAGCGTGCTGTCCCGCCGACGTCGATACCCCGCCACGACGCTGTCTTCCGTTGAGGGATCCAACTGGAGGCGAATGCTGTCGAAGACACCCAGAAGCGATCGGGGGAGGGCATCCGGTGAGCGGCTGATCGACGGCGAACTGCTGGATCGTCTCGATCCATAGCGGCTCACGACGGATTCAATCAGTTGAAGTTGTCGCAACTCCTGGGAATCAAGTTGGCCCCGTTGTTTCGAAAGAGTCGCTGCTGAATTGCGGCAGATGGCCAGCGCGGTTTTGAAGCGGCGAAGAATCGTCGCCTGAACAGAGCGCGGCACGGAGAGCTTGAGCTCCGGCCGAATCTGCCGGTCGCCGTAGTACTCCAACTCCAGGCTTTGGATAAGCAGAGCCGCCTCGTAGCCACGCTCAAGATCACTGGAGAGCTCGATCGCTTGGCTGTTGCTGAACAGGTTGATCCAGTTACGGCGGCTCATTGCAGTCGGCTCATCGCAGTCGGGTCATCAGCGCGAGAACACCCACCAAGTGGCCATCGGAATGATGGTTCCAAGCACCAAAAGGATGATCACCCACTTGGTGGCATCGCTTTCAGCGGTTTCAGCCTTGGTGGGAATGTTGGTGGGCAGGGTGACCCGTTCGATCTCCTTCGGAGGGCCGGGATCCTCGCCACCCGAGAGAACGGTTGAAAGTCGGGTGAGTCCATCAACGGATGCCTGGCGATAACGATCGCCCTCCCGCAGGGGCACAGTCATCGTTGTACGGGCGGTGCTCTTCAGCAGGCTGGGAGGAAGCTGTGCCTCAAGCTCCTGATTGGCCACCACAGCGGAACGCTTGTTCGAGGCTTCGATCAACATCAGCAGTAAAGGATTGCCGCTGGGTGAGCTCCACGTCTCGAGGAGTTCCTCACCGAAGCTGTTCAAGGTGATGCCGTAATCCAAACGCCGCAGCGTGATCAGGCGAGCATCGACCCGTTGATCTTCAAAGCTGCGTAATTTCGCTTCCAATTCACCACGGCTGGCGCGGCTAAACACATCGGCATCGTCGATCACCAACGCATCCGGCAGGCTTTCACCCAGGGCAGCAGGTGAGATCGCCAGACTGGCTGGGGCCCAGAGGAGAAGACAGACCCCGAAACTGAGCAGGCTGGCCAACAGGCGTCGGGCGGAACGGGGCATCCCTTCAAGCGTCATGACTGCCTCAGTCTGCCGTTAGCTGTCCAGCATGTCGCGGTTCAAAGCTGCAATTGCCTCAACAACCATGCGGGCTTCGTTGTCGGGCAGAGTCATTTGACGGGTGAGCTGGTCGAGGAGATCGGTTTCCTCCGCTGTGATCTTGCGGTCGGCATGCACCAGATGCGCTGCCACAGCCAGGGCGGACTGCTGCTGAATTCGATTGAGCTGAGGCAAGGCGGACGTGATCAAGCCCTGAACGCCCTGCTCCCGCAACAACAACAGCAGGCGGTCAAACAATTCACCCATGGCCGCTTCAGAGCTGTCGCTGTAAAGCGATCGGTTCTCCAGCTGACGGCGCAAGGCATGGGCCTCATCCCGCCCCAGCCTTCCATCACAGGCAACAGCGGCAAGGGCAACAGCAGCAAAAGCCTCGGGAGTCGTCATGGCAGAGACGCACATGTCCGTATTTGAGCAGGATGATTGCGTTCTGACAGCACCCTCTTTTGATGCCAGGTCCCGCCCGAGCTGTTCTGAGCTGTGCGCTTCTATTGCTGGGTCTGACCGTGACCAATGCAGGGGTAGCGCAGACCGTGACACCGGACTTTCAACGGGCCGAAGTTCTGGCGGGGATGGCAACGGTGGGCCTGATGCTGGTGGCTGTGCTGTGGACACGGGCGAACCCCAAGTCAGCAGAGAAAGTTCCGTTGAAGGGGGAACAGGGACTTTTGATGGCGAATCAGTTCAGCGAAAACCAACAACAGGAGCTGGCCTGGGGCAGCCACATGCTGTTGACGGCGACGCCAGCGGCATCCGTGCTCGTGTTCTGGCGCCATCAGGTCGTGCTGCGTCGGGGCCTGATCAGTCAGGAGGCTTTCGAGCCAGGAGCGATCACCCAACGGGCCATGGAGCGTGAGCAAACCATCTCCTTGGTCAACACAACGCTCTTTCCGGGCCGAGCGGAATTCGACGCGATGCTGCCGTCACTTCCCGCCATCGTTGTTTGCCCGATGGGGAAGGAGGGGGCCGTGATCGTGGGGGGATGGTCGCCCCGTTGTTTCACCCGCTCCGATGAGCGATGGATTGAAGGCTGGACCCAGCGGCTCAGAACGACACTTGCGGCCGGCGAGGCTTCTCCTGTGCAGCCGGACTCAGCTTGATCGTCGATTCAACCCTCGCTCCGGCTTGGCCGAAGTGGATCGCACCATCGTCCGAAATCTTGGCCTCCATGCGCGAAGCCCGCGTGATCTGCTCCGGTTCGGTCCGCTGCAGAACCACATCGCCATCAGCGACAACCCGTTCACTCCGCCAGTTCCAAGCGCAGCGTTGGGCCGTCAATGTTTCCAACGTCTGCTCAACGCGACATGAGTTGGAAATGATCACGGTGCCAGTGCGCTGATCAAGCTTGAACCCCCTCCCCTGCACATTGCTGTTTTTCAACTCAGCCTGAATGGGTTGATCGGATTCAAGTTGCTCCGCCGAAAACAGCCAACGCGTCCGGCCGGCAGTGATCCGACCGCGGTCGCTTTCCAGCACCAGCGTGACCGGTTGTTGTAGGTCGATGTAACCCTGGCGGGTGTTGCCATCCAGTCCTGAAGCACTGAGCGTGCGGCCATCGCTGCGGATGGCATGCACCGGACCAGGCGCCTGAAACAAACCACTCTTCAGATTCCAGGTTCCACGTCCACCCCGCACCACTGTGGAAGCAGCATTGGTGCCATCAACACGGTTCAGCTGGGTTGGGCCCTTGAACTCCAGCACCTCGGTGTCCTGCTGGAACACCAGCTCGCGTGAGCGGATTTGCGCCTTGCCATCATTGGCCTTGGGCCGTTGATTGATCACCATTCGCGACTGCGATGGCGTCCAAATCAGATTGTCTCCCTCAATCGTCAGCCCCCGTTGGTTCAACTGCCGCAGCTGCACCGATCCTTCAAGAACGACGAGCTCTCCATCCCGCAACACCGTGGCGAGATCGGCGGTGATCCTGTAGTGCGGTTGATCATTCCGATAGAGAACGCCCTCGGGACGTCGTGCACGGATGGTTCGACTGCTCAGGTCGTAACGCGCCTCGGGGCTGGTGAGATCCCAGCCACGGTTGCCATCGTCGGCCCGCTGGCTCAAATCCAGCGACCGGAAGACAAAGGACGGCGTTGGTTCAAGCGCAATCGGTCGCCGCGTTGTGCAACCGGTGAGCCATGCACTCGCCACAAGGGCTGCTGCCAGACCACAACGTGACAAGCGACCCAGCATGCTTTGTTCAGAGCGGTTCATCCAGTTCCAACCGCTGCATCACCGGTGTTGGCTTCGGCAGCGCGGAACCGCTGCACAGCCTGCCCCAATTCAGCTGTTTCGACCAGTTGTCTGGATCCAAGCGTTCCCCAAGTTGAGACAGGATCCGCTCGCTGAGGTCGGGCAAGAGCGGGGCAAGCAGCAGTCCAACGATGCGGGTGGTTTCCAGCACAGCAAACAAATCCTCGGCAACGCTCTGCTCTTTACCGGGCTCCTTCATGCGACTCCAGGGAGCCGTGTCATTGAGATGACCGTTCGCGGCAATGGCCAACTGAAGGATCGACTCGGACGCGGTCTTGAACGCGAGCTGCGGCATTGCCTCCATCACCGTGCTGACGGTTTCCGCAGCCTTGAGGGCCAGGGGATGGTCAGCACTTGAGGCTGCTCCTGCCGGGGGAACGCCGTCATCGAACCATTTGCGCGCCATCGACGAGGTGCGATTCAGCAGGTTGCCGATGGTGTTGGCCAGATCGTTGTTGACCAGATCAACAAAGCGTTGCTGTTGGAAATCGCCGTCGTCTCCGAATTGGATGTCGCGCAGGAGGTACCAACGAACGGCATCACTGCCGCATCGCTCCAGCAACAGTTCGGGGTCCAGCACATTGCCGAGGGATTTGCCCATCTTCTGGCCCTCACGGGTGAGGAAGCCATGGCCGAAAACCTTTTGCGGCACCGGCAGTCCTGCAGACATGCACATGGCAGGCCAGAACACAGCGTGGAAGCGAAGGATGTCCTTGCCGATCACGTGCACGGAGGCGGGCCAACCGCAGGAGGCGAGCCGATCGAGCGATACCGCTTCTCCATCATCAAGAAGCGCTGTGAGATAACCCAGCAGGGCATCAAACCAGACGTAGAAGGTGTGGCCTGGATGGTCGGGGACCGGAAGTCCCCAGGACACATTTACCCGCGAAATGGAGAAGTCGCGCAGACCTTGAGCGACGAAGTTGCGCACTTCCTGTCGTCGGCTGGCAGGGGCGATGAAGTCATCGCGCGCCACCAACTCCTCAATGGCGGATTGATAGCGGGAGAGCCGAAAGAACAGGTTCTCCTCATCGCGCCACTCGAGAGGCTTGCGGTGGATCGAACAGGAGGGCGACTCCGCTTCGGCCGGATCATCCTTGTATTCCTCGCAATCGACGCAGTACCAGCCGGTCTGCTTGCCGACAACGATGTCGCCGGATGCCTTGACCCGTTCGTAGAACTGTTCCACCAATTCCAGGTGGCGCGGGTTGGTGGTGCGCACAAAGCGATCGTCAGAAATCCCCCACTGATTCCAGAGATCGCGGTAGCGGCTGCTGACCTTGTCGCAGTGGTCCTGGGGGCTCAGCTGCTGACGTTCTGCCGTGCGCTGAATCTTCTGGCCGTGCTCATCAACACCGGTCACGAAGGTCACCTTCTCCAGCTGCAGCCGCTCAAAGCGAGCCAAGGCATCACAGGCCAGGGTCGTGTAAGTGCTGCCCAGATGGGGACGATCGTTGACGTAATAGAGCGGAGTCGTAAGGGTGTAAGGCATCAGAAAAGTTCGAACTCCGCTGCACCGCAGCAACGACAAACTCTAACGAGCATGCCCATCTCGCTCCACGCCAAACAGCCCTCCTCATGACGCACCGCGACGTGGTGGTCTGGGGTGGTGGCTGCGGCGGCGTTGCTGCTGCGCTGCAGAGCGCAAGATCAGGAGCAGACACGACACTGTTCACCCCTGGCCCCTGGCTGGGGGGCATGGTGAGTTCAGCAGGAGTCTGTGCCCCGGATGGCCATGAACTGACCTGTTGGCAAACCGGGATCTGGGGCGCCTTTCTGCGGCAGTTGGAGTTGGAGGAGCCGAGCGGGCTCGACCACAACTGGGTGAGTTGTTTCGGATACAGGCCGCAAACAGCCGAACGGATCCTGCAACGCTGGGTGGCGGCTGAGCCCAGGCTGGAGTGGCGTCCCCACTGCAGGCTGGAACAGGTTCACGGCCAGCAGGGTCGCCTCCAGTCTGTGGAGATTCACAGCGCCAAGGGCGTCGAAAGCTTTTCCGCCGACGTGTTTGTGGATGGCAGCGATCTGGGTGATCTGCTTGCCCTGTCGTCCGCCCCCTTCCGCTGGGGGTGGGAAGCCAAGGAGATCTGGGATGAACCCAGCGCCCCCGAGCAATCCCGGCTTGAGAGCGAAGCATTTTTTCAAGAGCAACCGATTCAGTCACCCACCTGGGTGGTGATGGGCCAATTGCATGGGGAACTCGCTCCGCGCCATGCCGCAGCGATCCCGCGGATTCCTTTCGATCGGAGCACCGCCAGCTTCGGCCTCGAGAAAACCATCACCTATGGCCGTCTGCCCAGCGGCCTGGTCATGCTCAATTGGCCCCTGGATGGCAACGACTGGCACCACAGCCTCGATCGAGCCCTCAGTGCTGATGGCGAGGTTCGTGCGGAGCTGGCCCAGGAGATGCAACGGCACAGCAAGGATTTCCTGGCGGCCCTGGAAGAATGCAGTGGTGGTTGGATCTCTGCCGGCAACGCCTTCCCTGGAGCCGATCCCAGCCTGGCGTTGATGCCGTACTGGCGAGAAAGCCGGCGGCTGATGGGTCGCACAACGGTCACGGAACGCGACCTCTTGCCGATCTCCACAGGAGCCCGACGGGGACCGCTCCCCATCGATGCCAAGGGTCGCTGCACCAGCATCGCTGTGGGCACCTATGCCAATGACCATCACTATCCGGGCGAGGACTGGCCTCTCGCGCCGAAAAGTGTGCGCTGGGGAGGACGTTGGAGCGGTACGCCTTTCTGCATCCCTTTCGATGCCCTGATCACAGACTCAATCCCCAACCTTGTGATGGCAGAGAAAGGCTTCAGCGTCAGCCACATGGCCAATGGGGCCACGCGCCTGCAGCCTTTGATCCTCAACCTTGGCCAGGTGGCGGGTCTAGCGGCGGCCATGGCGGTTCGCCAGGGGTGTGACCTTGCTGATCTGCAAGTTGAGGCCATCCAGTCAGCCCTGATCCATGAGCCGCAGGCCCCTGCAGCAGTCCTCCCGATCTGGGACTGGCCGTTCTGGCATCCGCACTGGGTTAAGGCACAGGAGCAGGGCTTGGCTCGACCTGAACACCTGAATACGAATGGCTGCCTTTCAGGCCCAAGGGCCAGCATGCTGCTTCCCCCTGGCGTGAACCAGGCGCCAAATCAGCCTCATGAGGTTGGCCTCAGTGGCGTGCTCACCGGCAACCTCCATGAGGGCTACCAATTGGAAACCGCTGAGAGGATCTGGCCTCTGATAACCCTTGAACCGGCAATCCATCGCTGGCTATCCGACGAGGATCATTCGGGCCGAACCCTGAACCTCCGCGGTATTAAGAATCCCTGGGGGCCCTGGGTGCGGATCACCGGGGTTCTGGATCAAGCCAACTGAAGCTGCAGCTCACCGCGTACCGGGTCAGCCCGCCCCACCCTGAGTTCAAGAGCATCACCAGGAGCAGGGTCTGCTGCAGACACACAACCGACCAGATCCATAGCCAGGTCGCTCACATGAACCAGGGCCAAGCGATCCTGCGGGCGCAGCCAGCGCAGGAACACGGCCGACCAAACGGTGTTCTGATGCTCGGCGAACCACACCTGCTGCCAGTGGCGCTGATCCTCACGGCTGATCTGAATGGATTGGCGCAATGGATCATCGAGGTCATCGATCACTTCCCGCAGACGCTCTTCATCCATCGGTGCAAGCGCCGAGAGCTGGGCAATGATCTGCCGGTGGGCGACGAGATCGGCGTAGCGTCGGATGGGTGACGTTGCCTGCACATAGGCCTCAAGCCCGAGGCTGAAATGGGGCATGGCTCGCGTGCCTTGCACGCCTCGGCTCAAGCAGCGCTTGATCGCCGCATCACGGGCTGGTCCCTCGGGGATTAGATCGAGTTCATCGCTGCAGGGCAGCTCCGCCGCAGGCTGACTGCGGAAGGGCAACGGCAGGCTGTGCTCTTGCCCAAAGCCGGCCACAACAGCTCCCATCAGCAGCATCGCTTCACTCACCATCAGGCGGGAGGGTGAAGGGTCAATCACCTGCAGCGTCAAGGCTCCATCGCTGCGGCGGAAGCGTCCTTCAGGCCGGTCAAACATCACGGCTCCTTTGGAACGGCGCCAGCGCATGCGCAACATCAGGAGTCCCGAGAGATCCGAGAGGGCTTCATCCCCTGGGGGTGCCAACTCGATCAGCTCATCACCATCGGTGTAGGTGAGGCCATAGCGGGGTCGGATCCAGCTGCGCGCAATCCGTTGCTCCGCCACAGCACCATCCTCATCGAGGCGAACGGCCACACTGAGGGCTGCGCAGCGCTGTCCAGCCCGAAGACTGAGGGGACCGGCCGCCAGCTCCAGAGGCAGCATGGGCATCACACCCTCCGCCAGATACAAACTGGTGGCTCGACGTCTGGCTTCCTGATCAAGGGGGGAGTCAATGTCGATCAGACGGCTGGGATCAGCGATGTGGATCCAGATCCAATAGACGCCATCTCGACGCTCCAGCGAGAGCGCGTCATCAATTTCTCGAGTGCCCGCATCGTCCAGGCTGTAGGTGGCCAGGTGAGTGAGGTCGATGCGTTGCTCATCCCCAGGTCGCTCTTCATTCGAAAGAGCAACAAGACGATTCGCTTCCTCCACCAGATCAGAGGGAAAACAGCGGGACCAGACGCTGCCCCTCAGGCCAATGGGCTCATTGGGATCGAGCAACCCACGCACGATCAACCACTGCCGAAGATCGGCGGCATCTGATCCAATCGCCAACGCTGCCGACCACTGCTGGAGATCCAGGTCGGAACCCACCGCAGCGGGATTGTCTTTCAGCAACTGAATCCAGTGGCTGAAGCGCTCGTCCCAAACCGGGTCCAGCTCCAGGCGTTCATCGTCGCTGAGGCCTCGCTCTGCCCGCAGCAATGCGAGCTGCCGTTGTTCATGTTGTTGCGCCTGCCGCTCAGCTCGGCGTTGGCGCCGCAGGCTGGCCCTCTCTTCGCGGGAGAGTGGCTGGATCAAACGGTCACGACGCCAACGGAACAACTGTTGGTTTCCATGCAGCCAGGCCCACAGCGCTGCCAGACCAGCGAGGTTGAGCGGGGTCAACACCAACTCGCCCAGCTCGCAGAGGCTCAGCCGAGCCAATCCCCCCGGTTGATCCGTTTCCAACAGCTGCCAGACCTCCACAACGGCCCGCGCTGATGGAGCGCTTTCCTGCACCTGCTCAGGGGCAGGTAGTTCACTGCCATTGAACAGATGCTCGGGATCGATGGCAATCAGATCGCGCAGGGGCAGGCCCTGGTCACGACGTTGACCACCAAAAGAAAGAACCGCCTTGCTGCCCTTGATGGACAGAAGACGGCCGAAGAGAGGAGAACCCTTGAGAACAACCGCGACGGTGTCTCCGGGTTGGATTGAATTGTTCAACGCCCGAGGATCAACCTTCGGGGTTCACAAACGGCAGAAGGGCAACGATGCGGGCACGCTTGACGGCGTTGGTGAGATCGCGCTGCTGCTTGGCGGTGAGGCCGGTGAGGCGACGGGGAAGAATCTTGCCGCGTTCGGTGATGAACTTCTTGAGAAGATCCACATCCTTGTAATCGATGGGATCACCGGGCTTGATCGGCGAAAGACGCTTCTTGAAGAAGGAGCTGGACATGACTCAGGAACGGATGGAGGAAAGACGGACCTGCAAGGTCACTTGATCTCCTTATGGAGCGTGGACTTGTTGCAGTGGGGACAGAACTTTTTGATCTCCAGCCGTTCGGTGGTGTTCCGGCGGTTCTTTTCCGTCGTGTAGCGAGACACGCCGGGTGAACGCTTGGCGGGATTGGACCGGCATTCGGTGCACTCGAGAGTGATCACGATCCGGACGCCCTTGTTCTTGGCCATAAAGGACGTTGCGCCGCAGGTGCGAAGCGAATTGACAAACATCGAGCTTACCCCCTGACCCGACAGGTTCAGAGCAGCTCCCCCAGAGGGGACTTCCTAAGATCGCGCGCTGTGTGGCTTAGATCCGATGCGGGTATCCATCTCCTGGCTGAAGCAGCTGGTCCAGGTGAATGAGTCCGTGGACGATCTCTCCGAGCGCCTCTCGATGGCGGGCTTTGAGGTGGACGACGTTGATGACCTCAGCGCCCGGGCCCAGGGCGTGGTGGTTGGCCATGTGCTGGAACGGGAGAAACACCCCAATGCCGACAAGCTCAGCGTCTGCACGGTGGATGTGGGAGCTCAGGACCCCATCCAGATCGTGTGTGGTGCCAGCAACGTGCGTGCCGGGATCCATGTTCCGGTGGCCATGGTCGGAGCCACCCTCCCCGCCGTTGGCTTGACGATCAAAGCCGGTGAATTGCGGGGTGTGGCCAGCAACGGAATGATCTGCTCCCTGACGGAGCTGGGCCTGACGGAGCAGTCCGACGGCATCGCCATCCTGGATGAGCTTGGGGAGTCGCTACCGGCCAACGGGACGCCCGTGGCGCCCCTGCTGGGACTCGACGACACCGTTCTGGAGCTGGCCATCACCGCCAATCGCCCCGACGGCCTCTCAATGGTGGGTATTGCCCGCGAGGTGGCGGCCCTGACCGGTGGCAGTTTGAGCCTGCCCGAGCTGGATCTGGATCCCAGCACCACTCCGCTGAACGCAGAACTGGATGGCTGCTTTTACTCGATCACCAGGATCGAGGGTGTGGACGGCTCCAAGCCCTCACCCACCTGGTTGCAGCAGCGCCTTGAGCGTGGTGGCGTGAACAGCGTCAATGCGGTGGTTGACGTCACCAACCTGGTGATGCTGGAGCAGGGGCAGCCCCTCCACGCCTTTGATGCCGATGCGCTGGAACAACTGACCGGGCAATCGGTAGACGCCAAGAGTTTTGCCGTCCGTTCCGCTCGCGATGGGGAAATTTTCGTGGGTCTGGATGATCAGAAGCGCACCCTCGACAGCCGTGTTCAGGTCGTCACCTGCCATGACCGGCCTGTCGCCGTCGCTGGTGTGATGGGGAGTCTCGAAAGTGGGGTGACTGCCTGTACCCGGAACATCTGGCTTGAAGCCGCTCTGTTTGCTCCGCC
This sequence comes from Synechococcus sp. MU1651, assembly GCF_023630635.1. Lineage (NCBI taxonomy): Bacteria > Bacillati > Cyanobacteriota > Cyanophyceae > Synechococcales > Synechococcaceae > Synechococcus > Synechococcus sp. MU1651. The sequence continues at coordinate 291,430 of NZ_JAKUHJ010000001.1, read as the reverse complement.
GCGGGTTCGTCAGTCGGCCCGGGCCCTGGGCTTGCGTACGGATGCCAGCAGCCGTTTCGAAAAAGGGTTGCCTGTGGAAATGACCCTGCCCTGTTCGGCTCGTGCTTTGGACTTGTTGAGTCAGGAGTTTTCCTGCTCTGAGAGCGGCCGCTGGGTGGGCGGTAACGGTCCCGCAGAAGCGGAACCGGTGCTGTTGAGGCGCAGTGCCCTGCATCAACTGCTTGGCCCCCTCGATGCTGCTGATGGCCCGGAGGATCTCGATGACCCCAGCATCGAAAACTGCCTGACAGCCCTCGGTTGCCAGCTCTCAGCCCATGAGCAGGGATGGCAGGTGATTGCACCGCCCTCAAGACGGCAAGACCTTCAGCGTGAAGTTGATCTGATCGAGGAGGTGGCGCGTCTTGTGGGCTTCGATCGGTTTGAGGCTCACCTGCCGGATCCGCTGGAGCCAGGTGCCCTCACCCCGCGCCAGCAGGCGGAACGGCGCCTGCGGCAGCTGTTCTGTTCCACAGGGTTGCAGGAGGTCACCACCCTGTCTCTCGTCCCGGCTTCGGAGCAGGAACAGCGCATCGCCATCAGCAATCCGTTGTTGGCCGACACAAGCCATCTGCGCACGAACCTCTGGGAGGAGCACCTGCAGATCTGTGTTCGCAATCTGAAGGCATCACAGCGCGGTTGCTCTGTTTTCGAGATCGGCAACATCTACAGCGGTTCACCGGAAGCCGTCAGCCAGACCGCCATTCTTGGTGGCGTGATCTGCGGAGATCGACGCCTCTCCACCTGGGCCACCAGCGGCAAGCCGCAGGCGCCCGACTATTTCCAGGCCCGTGGCGTTCTCACCCGGGTGATGGAGGCCTTGCAGCTGGAGCTGTCTGACCGTCGCCTCACGGATGACGCACGACTGCATCCGGGTCGTGCCGCCACCCTGGTGTTGGAAGGGCGCGCCTTGGGTTGTTTCGGTCAGCTTCATCCAGCCATGGCTGAGGAGCTGGATCTCCCAGAAGCCACCTACCTGTTTGAACTGGATCTGACACGACTGGTGGATGCTGCAACCCGCAGCAACCGTTGGACGCCGGCCTTCAAGCCCTACCCAACCGTGCCTTTCAGCGAGCGGGATCTTGCCGTCATCGTCGACCGATCCAGTGCAGCTGCTGATCTGATCCAAGCCATCCGCAAGGCGGGCAAACCCCTTCTGGAGCAGGTGGAACTTGTGGATCGCTTTGAGGGCGAACAGCTGGGCGACAACAAAGTGAGCCAGGCATTCCGTCTGCGCTACCGCGGCAAGAGCGAGACCCTCACCGACGACAAAATTCAGCCTGTTCACGACAAGGTGCGTGCCGCTTTGAGCAAGCAGTTTCAGGCTGAGCTCAGGAGCTGACCCGTTTCAGCAGCGCCAACGATTCGAGGTGCGTTGTCTGGGGGAAGAAGTCCACGGGCTGGAGCATCTCCAGCTCGTAGGGGCCTGATGGAGCGAGCAGTGCTTTGAGATCCCGAGCGTGCGTGGCGGGGTCACAGCTGAGGTAAGCCAGCACGGCAGGTGGCCGCTCAAGGATGCTGTCCACCACGCGTCGATCGAGCCCCCGGCGCGGGGGATCCAACACCAGCGCCTGACAGTCGTCCAGCTGAGCAGCGAGAAGGTCGGCCACATCGCCGGCATCAAAGGCACAGCGGGAGGAAAGGCAGTTGTGCATGGCATTCAGCCGGGCCTGCTCCACCGAGTCGGGGTTGAGTTCCAGACCTTGAACATCAAAACCGGCCTTGGCCAGGGGCAGGGCAATGGTTCCGACGCCGCAATAGGCATCGACCACCCGTGCACCGGCGCACTGAGTCAAAAGCCAGTCTGTGAGGCGCTGAACGATCCGTTCCGCCTGCGGCGTATTCACCTGAACAAAGGTGGTGCTGCTGAGGGCGAGCTTGATTCCGCAGAACTGTTCCTCAATGGTGGGAACACCGGCGAGGCAATGGGTGGTGCGACCGAGCACCAGGTTGTTGGCCTTCGGTTGAAGGTTGAGGCAGACCCCTTTCACCGCGGGCCAACGCTCCACCCAGCTCTGTGCGAGGGCCTCAAGGCCTCGAAGCTGAGCATGGCTGCTGATCAGCGTGATCAAAACGTCTCCGGTGGCGCTGGCCAGACGAAGCCCGAGGTGGCGTAGCCCCTGGGCTTGAAGCAGGTCATGGTCGGCCGGCCACCCCCCTGCATCCAGGTCCTGCTTGAGAGGCTCCACCAACGCGTCCAGGCGTGGATCGAGCACAGGGCAGTGGTTCAGGTTGACGATCTTGTGGGTCTTCGGTCGGAAGTAGCCGGCCTTCAAGCGTCCGTTCTGGTCTCGCTTCAGCGGGATCAAGGCCCTGTTGCGGTAACCGAAGGAGCGTTCCGCATCAACAAGCGTGGGCGCAGGGGCAACGTCAATCCCCCCGATACGCTGCATGGTCTGTTGAAGCTGCTGGGCTTTCCAACGGGTTTGGGCGGGGTCATCCAGGCGTTGCAAGGTGCAACCACCGCAGTCATCGGCAAGGATGCAGGGAGGGCGGCGCCGATCTGCGGAAAACGTGATCTGATCCACCCGACGGCTCAACCAGCGCGACTTCTGGCGTTGCTGCAGCTGGACCGTGGCGCGCTCCCCTGGCAAGAGATCAGGAACGACGATTACCCAGTTGTTCCAACGGGCCAGACCCTTGCCGTCGCGATCCAGGTCAACAGCCTCGAGCTCGATTGTGAGCCCGGGCCGCGGTTCACTGCTGTTCGGGCTGTCGACTTTGGTCATGCACTCGATTCCCTGCCATTGCAATGGCGTAACACCCGGGCGGTGATGGGTCAGGTGAACGGGTCGAGACCACTAAACTCCACGAAGCCTGCCCAGTTCCATGAGCGTTGTCCGGGATCTCATCCTCCAGGCCGATGACGATCTGCGGTATCCCACCAGCGGAGAACTCCGCACCATGGTGGATTTCCTCGACCAAGGCGCTATGCGCGTTTCTGTGGTCAAGGTTCTGACCGAGAACGAAAAAAAGATCGTCGACGAATCGGCCAAGCAATTGTTTGGTCGCAAACCTGAGTACGTCGCCCCTGGCGGCAATGCCTACGGTCAGCGCCAGCGGGCCCAGTGCCTTCGCGACTACAGCTGGTACCTCCGTTTGATCACCTACGGAGTTCTGGCCGGCAGCACCGAAATGATCCAGGAGATCGGTCTGGTGGGTGCTCGCGAGATGTACAACAGCCTCGGTGTTCCGATGCCCGGCATGGTTGAAGCCATGAAGTGCATGAAGGAAGCGTCCCTGTCGTTGTTGTCGGAACAGCAGGTGAAGCTCACGTCTCCTTATTTCGACTTCTTGATTCAGGGCATGCAGACGTCCACCTGATTCAACGTTGAACGTTTTCAAAAGAGCCGGGCCCTCGAGCCCGGTTTTTATTGTCCACTTGTCTTGACTGAGACAGCTTTCAAGACCTGAAATGCGCCTCAGTTGAGACCTAAGAGATGAAAATCTGCTTTTTATTTTCTGCCAATCATCTGCTGAAGTCTTGCAAGGCATCCTCTCGATGATTCGATCGGCTGCTCGAGGGCGTCAGGTCTCTACCTAATCCATAGGTCGACATTCTTGAGCGGCCCTGGTCGAGGCCTCATAATGTCAATTCGTCCCGACTGAGACACTAATCGAGACTCGTAACAAGTCTATTTTGAGTCACTTGGTACATGTCTTTGGCTTCCAGTTGATCGAGGGACATGTGATTGAAGTTGTAAAGCGATTCCGCATGAACAGCCGGACAATGGTCTGATTCGAGGTTTCGAGGCTAGAAAGGGTGAGCTCCAATCGCGTACCTGTGTCTACAGCAGGTACGCAAGCCTGAAAACCCAGGCTTTCAAACGGTTTTGCCGGTCACAGTCCACCTCTGGACTGGCCGTGGACTACAGGTAAAGCTATCAAGACAATGGTTTTTGCAGAAGGAAGGGCGCGGTGACAAATCTCGGCTGCGCCGCAAATAAAAACCATCATCTTTGAATCTTTAGAATTAGCGCTCGTTGCAGATAAGACTTTTATTGGGTCCTGAAACGTGTCGCAGCCAAGACCTGAGATTCTGTTGATCAGACTGCGAACGGATGAGCAAATTGGACCTCGATCCACGCCTGGAGGGTGGCGAAGAGCAGCACACCAACATTCTCTCGGTGAACAGCCTCCAAAGCCTGAAGAACAATCTGTCCAATGCGATTGTTGTGGGCCTGATTGTTGCGGCATTCAAAAAGACCATCGGCTTCGAGGTGAACAACGCCACTGATTTGTTGGCGCTGTGTGGCTCCGTGGCCATGTTGGCCCTCAGTGCTTGGTTGATTGTTCGAAGCCACGGAGCTGGCCATGAATGACAACGCAGCTATCTCAAGCAAGACATGCACTTGGACTTGTCTTGCGTCTCAGCAGAGATAAGCGGTCAACGGTTTCTGTACAGCTCACGCAGCAGCCGATAGGCCTCATTGAGTCGGCGCATTGCATCGGTGGAACCACCCGCATCAGGATGTTCTTCAAGCGCCCGTTGCTTGTAAGCCTCCCGAATGGAGCTGAGAGTGACCGAAGTTCCTGCCTGGGTTGATAAACCCAACAGTTTGAGAGCCCCATGCACCGTCATGGTCGACTCAAGGGTTTCGAAGGAGGTGACCTGTCTGCTGCGGCGGAAACGGTTCACAAAGCGGCGGATCAGGGTCGGCATGCGTTCCGCCAACGAAGACGTGGCAAAGGGGTCCTCAAGAGCGCCAGCCACGACCATCACCCGACCCAGCGATGGATCGCTTGACTCCCAGCTGGAACAGAGTGTCTCAACGGCTGCATTGGCAGCCGACCAGGTGAATGGACGCCCATCACTGGCATCGGTGCTGGACCAGACATCTCGGGCCAGCCAGGTCATGGCAGCTTCAATCACTGTTGGGCCCGGTGGTTGGCCATAGAGGGACCTCCAGTGTTCTTCTGCGGCAGCACTGGCCTCTCTTAGATCGGCGAGGTCCACCGTTGAGACAAGGGGGTCGTTCTGAGGGGAATCGCGTTGCTGCGGAGAGCGAAGCGTCGCTTTCAGCTGACTGGTGCGCTTGCTGACGAACCCCGGCAGGTCGATGACTGAGGAGCCACCCCCCGAAGGAAGCCCAGAGGCTGAGGCTGGAGCGCCTTCCACCCCTTGTTGTTGGTTCCCCGTTGAGATCAGAACGAGACTGGTCACCTCATCGGGCCCACTGGCGACCTCTGGTTCAGCATCGTCCTTGAGAGGATCGACCTCAGGATCCGATGCTGCATCCGCAGGGTCGAGCAGATCCTGGAGGAGCATTTCGAGCACCCTGCCGCGGGAACGGGCTCCGTATTCACCCTTGAGCTGGTCAATCAACGCGACCATGGGCTCTGACATCTCCACAGAGATGCGTTGACGTTTTGAGTCCTCGCCGCTCAAAAGTTCAATCCACCTTTTGGCAGGTTATCGACCCTGAAGCTGGAGCAACCATTGCTGCTGAGATCGAATCACATCGCCGTAACCGGGTCGGGCGACAGGCACCACAGCAGGAATCACAGGAGCCTGCCTTACAGATGCAGACTTCACAGGTGCAGGGTTCACAACAACAGGCTTGGCTTCAGGAGAAGGAGGAGCGGTCTTCGGCCCCACCATGCGGGATTTACTGTCCGCGATTTTGACCTGGGCGTCCCGCTGTTGTTGCTTGCGGCGATGAATCATGGCCAGCTGCTGAACGGGAACCACACTGAGGAGATGGCCTGGGGTGGCATCAGCCGGATAAACCAAGCTCACCTTCACCGCCTTTCGTGTGCCAGGCAACAGGTTGAGATCAGCCAGGGCCAGGCTCTCCCCTGAGCGCATGCCCACGTGAACCTCTTGAAGGGTTCGATCCTGACGAATCTGCAAAGATCCACGGAAGGCTGTGAACGTCTTCTTGCCAGACACAACCGGGTGACTGAGCACCAGTTGATGGGGCCCTGCACCAGAAACATTGAGGGTCACGTCGTAGCGAACCCCATAGGTGCCGACGTTGTTCAGAGCGGAATCAACCATCCGTGTGGTCAACGGATTGACCTGAACATCGCTGGTACCGAAGTGATGCCGCTTCGTGCTGGTCAGGGGCACGTGGAGTGGCCCCTGGTTGAGGTCATGGCTGATCTCAGCTTTGTAGGCATCGCCCAGGGCAACGCCGGCCACCCTGGAAAAAACACGACCCAGCTGGATCTCGCGAATCCGGTTGAGATAAATCCTTCCCGGTGCCAGTCGCCCCGACTGCAGCACCGCGAACAGATCGGCATCCTGTGCTGATTGATCGGCGGCAATGACAGCCATCGTGAAAGGACCGTTGCTGCGTCCTCTCAGCAGCCCGTTGGCAATGCCACGGGCAGGGAGCACAGTGCGCACAACAACCCTCTGCTCTCCTGCCGGAATCACGACCTGTTCGGGTAATTTCCGGTCCAGTTCTCCGCGCAGCAGTTGAACGGCGGTGGCATCGCCTGGCCCTGTGTTCCAAGGACGCTTCCCAAGGGGTTTGACCCCCATCAAACGATTCGGGTGATAAGGCGCTTCAAAACTGTTTTTGACGGAGCCTCGATCGAACTTCAGTGTGATCGGGCTTGACCCGGGATTCGTCGCGATCAGAGCCAGGGTCATCAAGCCTCTGGATCGACGGCCCCCCAACTTGGATTGGTCTTGGGGGTAATACTTGTGATGCATATGAAAGCCGAACTCACCGTTGAAGGTGTGGGCGGCATTGCGAAGCGGCTGGTTCGACTCCGCAGCGATGGCTGAGCCCGCAGCCGTGTTCACCAGTATTCCTGGACCGGTGACGATCTCCGGTTGATTGGAATGAAGAACCGGAACGTTGTTGAAGGTGCCGTTGAGAGGTCGTGCCTTTTGACCTGCCATGAGCGCGACGTAGGCCTCAGCGTTGCGCTGAGGCACGCACTCAAAACCCGCAAGCGAGACGCAGGTCAAGACCAAGATTGGGATTTGCCTGAGACTCATGCGGCTTGCTGTTGTGGTGTTCGGAGCAACGTCGACACCACGATGTGGATGCTCTCAATTCACACCGTAGTTCCACCTTCTGAGACAGCCAACAGATTGATGAGTCACACCGTGCCTGAAAATCGGTCAGCATGCGCTCAGCGTCGACGCTGAAATGCTTCCTCCGTTCTGCTGTAGCCCCAGCACCGATCACACAAGCCTGCGTCGCCAGCATCAGGAACGGAAGTTGTCGATGCTGCGGTTCTGGCGTGATGGTGCTGAACGGCAGCTGTCGGCCCTGAATGCCGCCATCAAAACTCTTCAGGAACAGATGGATCGCGATGCTCAGGCGTCAGGCTGAGCATCGTTCAACCTCTTCGCGATGGTGTTGAGGCCGCGTTTCACGCGCCTCTGAACTGTCATCGCTGAAACCCCAAGCAGTCGCGCTGTCTGCCTAAGACTCATCCCATCAATGACGACCATCTGCAGCGCACGTTGGTCGTCGTTTTCAAGGTTGCGGAAGAGCTTGTTCACCCTGCTCCAGGCCTCCGAGCGTTCGACCAGATCCATCCCTTGCGCTGTGTCGTCGAGAACGTCGTCGTTGAATTCCACCCAGTGCTGCTTGCTGCGGTAGTGGTCAACCACGAGGGCATCGGCTGGGCTCAGAGCAGAGCCCTCCGAACTGCGCACCATCTGCATGGCCCGTTCTTCAACGGCCCTGGGGAGTCGTATCAATCCGACTCTGTCGCGAAGGAAGTGGAGAATGGCTCCGCGAATGTGCGGCTTGGCGAAGCTTGGAAAGGGATTTCCTCGCTGGGCGTCGTAGCGGTTGTAGGCCTTGATCAGGCCAAGACATCCGACTTGCAGGAGATCGTCGCTTTCTAGGCCTGTCTGTTGGGCGTAATGACGGGCAATGGGTTGAACCAGATGCAGGTTGTCCTGAATTTGACGGTTCCGACGCTTGAGGCAGGTCTTGTCCAATGGATGGTTGTGAGTTGCATCTCCAGCCTTGGCAGAGAGAAGCAAGCCAAAACATCCGTGCCATCACCGAACTTTTCAGGCCTGTGTGTCGACAACAGCTTGAAGCAGGGCCTCCGGTCCAGAACGATGAATCCACTCTCGATCGGAGGCATCAGTGCTCAATAAGGATCCGGCGAAGCCGAGGGCGTTGACACTGAAGCCGCGAATTCCCTCCCTGCTGCGGCGAACCATGGCCATCCACTGCCGAGTGAGCAACAGGTTGTAAGCCCCTCGCGGGCAGTCATCGGTGCTGGGGTTCCCCAGACCGAGGTCTTCAGCCAGAGCGAGATACAACGCCTGAAGCATTTCACCCGTCAGGGTTGAACTGATCGCTGCGACCCGTGCACTGCGCAACAGAGGATCCTGAGCAGAAGTGGTTGTGCCAGCCGCACAACAACGGAACCAATCGTCCCGAGCACAGATCCGCTCCCCTTCTGACCGCGGTAACAACTGCAGATGTCGATGGGGCTGACTGGCGCCGGCATCAGGCCCGCTGTTGAAGAACCACAGCCCCGTCGTCGTGGCATCAATCCTGGCGAGGGAGCGCCAATCCTCTAAGGACAACCAACCGGTCTGGGGTTGCCAGTCCTGGGTGATGAGCAACATGTGGGAGGTCTGAACGGGATATTTGTTCAGGATCACGACGTGGGATTCACCGATCCGGTCAACCTCCAGACGTTGGTCCCAGGGAAGAAACGGATTCGGCTTTGGACCCGATGCTCGAAGGTGTTTTGGTGTGGCGCTGAGGAGGTGGCGCAACTCAAAGCGACAGCCTCTTTCCCCGACCAGATGGCTCAATGAGGTGTCGAGCGGAACAAGAGCTCCGGATGCGGTCGCTGCAACCGTGACCTCCATCGCTTTTCGAAGCAGTTCACTGGTCATGCCATGTCAACCGTGCCAGCGAGGCTCCTGCGTAGTACCTGCCGAGAATGGCATTGAAGGGGAGTCCCTGATGGGCAAGTTGCTGTGCCCCTGATTGACTCATGCTGGCGCCGAGATGGCCATGGGCTTCAGCACTCACCTGCGCATTTGACGCATAAAGGCTTTCCACAATGCCGCCGCCGTAACTCAGGATGATCCCGCGGGTTTCCCGTGTTGCTGAACGACTGGCCGGGGTGGTGCTTTGCTCCCCTGCAAACACCTGCCAACGGGTTGTATCCCCCAGGTGATAGGCCGTCGTTGCCGGTCGGGCGAGATGGGCCATCGCATAGGAGCGGGCTGCAACGGCTTGCGCCTTGAGGGCTTCCCCATGCCAACTGCTTGGCATTTCGGCGCCTACCACGGAGGCTACGTAGGTCTCCAGATCAAGCGAGACCACCGGCAGCCAATCACCTTGGCTTTTCAGCAGTGATACATCTCCTTGATAATGCTGCTGGTTGATCTGAACAGGTCCACCGGAGCAATGAATCTCATGCTGAGGTGAGGAAGCGATCCTCTTCATCAGCTCCTGGGCAGGGATCACATCGCCGTGCTGGTAGCGACAGAGCACGTTGGGTCCGGGTCGGAAGACGGTGATAGGACTCTGGCTGACCAAACCGACGCGGATCTCCAGGGGCACATGGTCAGCACCAGGCGGCACCTTTGGAACCACGCTCGAACCGACAGTTGAATCGTGATCGAGCAGATCAGCCAAGCTTGATCTGAGCTGATCAGGCCGCTGTGAGAGCGGCCGAGCCAACCAGCCGATCAAAGCCGCCATGAAAAGACTTCCGATCGCGGCCGGGAGCCAGAAATGACAGCGCATCGGCACCAGAACTGCTGTCAGAGCCACCAGCCGATGATGCCTGATTTCCGCTAGACGGTCTCCTCTTCGCAGCAAGTTCACATGGTCGAAGAAGCTCCGACCACTTGGGCTGGCTTGGCTCTGGTGGTTGGCCCCGGCGGCATCGGAGCGGCGGTGGCAGCAGAACTGAAGCGCACCTGCCCTGATCTGAAGGTGCTGACCGCTGGACGTCATGGACCTCCGGCCTCCTCTCTGCAACTGGACCTCCAAAACGACAGTGATCTGGATGGTCTGAGCTCAAGCCTGCGAGCCCAGGGGCTCCCCCTGCGTTTGGTGTTCAACTGCAGCGGCCGTCTGCATGGTCCTGGGCTTCAACCGGAAAAACGTCTTCAACAGATCGATCGTTCTCAGTTGGAGGAGCAATTCGGCATCAACGCCATGGCACCGATCCTGCTGGCCAAGGCGATCGAGCCCTTGCTGCAGCGGGATCAACCCTTTCATTTCGCCAGCCTCAGTGCTCGCGTGGGAAGCATCGGCGACAACCGCACTGGGGGCTGGTACGGCTACAGGGCGGCCAAGGCGGCTCAGAACCAGCTGCTGCGCTGCCTGAGCATAGAATGGGCCCGCCGCTGGCCATTGGCCACCGTGAGCCTGTTGCATCCCGGTACGACCGACACAGCCCTGTCTCGTCCGTTCCAGAGCTTCGTGGCACCAGGCAAACTTTTCACTCCAGAACGGGCTGCGCGTCAGTTGGTTGAGGTGTTGCTGCAACAGACCCCGGAACAATCAGGAGCCTTTCTCGCCTGGGACGGTCAGTCGATCGATTGGTGAGCGTGCTGCTGCAGCTGCTCGAGGCTGACAACCGTCAGGGCTGTGTCTTCCGTGGCCTCCAGGCGCACCATCGGTGCGACGCCATCGTCGTAGGCCTGTTTCCAGCGCGGTGCACAGACGCACCAGTGGTCCCCTGGTTTCAAGCCCGGGAACTGAAACGCGGGCATCGGTGTGCTCAGGTCATTGCCCTGGGCCTTGCTGTAACTGAGAAATTGCTCGGTCATCACGCAGCAGATGCTGTGCTGGCCGAGATCCGATGGATCGGTTTGGCAGAGGCCATTGCGATACCAACCCGTCATCGGTTCACAACTGCAACTCTCCAGTGGGTCGCCAAGAACGTTCCTGGCCGGCGGAAATTCGGGGCTGCTGCTGGACATCTGAGCGCTCGTTTGGGGGGGAGTCTGCCCAAGGACTGGCACATTTTGACTTCAGACGGTTGACGAACCCCTGGGGGAGCGGGTTAAAGGTCATTCAGTCATGTCCACTCGATGGATTGGGAGTTCACTGAAGACGCTGCTTTTCTGGCGCTCTGCGATGCGTTTCGCGAGAGCGGTGAAAGCTCGGCGATCGAGTTCCTTGCCAATGGAGAGGGAGCCTTTCATTTCCAGGACCTGGCCCAGAACGCCGCTGGCGAAGGCCTTGATCTGAGCGAGTCCAGTGCCCTGGAATCGTTCCAGCAAGAGGTGATCGACACGATGGAGAAGCTCTGCCAGGACTGAGCCCGGCAGAGGGTGCTTCTCCGTCAGCAGGAGATCATCCGTAGAAGAAAGCGATCTCCTTGCCCATCAGACCGTCCCATCCGGCCTCAAGGAGCCTTTGATTGAGCGTTTCCTGGTCGAAATGCTTGGCTCCGGTCTTGACCACCCGGTTGCGCATCGATTTCAGAACACCACTGCGGGCGCGCTGACTTTCCAGATCCATCACCTGGTTGTAAAGGGCGAGCATCGCTTCAGGGATTGGACTTCCATCAAGATCCACACCAGCTTTGATGGCGGCATCAACACCATCCGGTCCGGCAATGGCCATGGTGAACAAAAACAGGGCCCATCAGGCTATGGGATGCCCCTCAGGGCTCAGGCGCTGAAGTAACGGGCCTGGGAGTGCAGCGCCACCAATGCTGTGGTGCTCTGCTCCGGTTCGAGCTGGTCGCTGGCGTCCATGCTCAAGCCGATCCGCTCAGCCCCGAGCCAGTCCAGCTGTTGCCTGGAGTCGGCCACATTCGGGCAGGCGGGGTAGCCGAAGGAGTACCGGCTGCCGCGGTACCGCTGCGCCAGCACATCCCGCAGGGGCATGCCAGCTGGATCTGCGAAACCGAGTTCCGAGCGAATCCGTGCGTGCACCCATTCGGCCATCGCTTCGGCCATCTGAACCGCCAGGCCATGGAAGTACAGGTAATCGCTGTAGCGATCGCCCTTGAACAGCTCCTGCGCCACCACAGAGGCCTTCTGGCCCATGGTCACGGCCTGCATAGGCAGCACGTCGGTTGGGCGTCCCTCAGCGTCCAGATCGTTGAAGAAATCGGCAATGCAGTAGCGGTTGCCAGACCGTTGACGGGGAAGCTCAAAAGACCCGAGTTCCAGCGTGCCATCGGCATCAAACACCCGAAGGGTGTTGCCATCGCGTCCCACAGGGAAGTAGCCGTACACAGCCCGGGGGGTCAACAGTGACTCGTTGATGCAGCGCTGCATCCACTCCTGCAACACCGGCTCTGCCTTCTCCTGAAGCATCGCCTCGTAGTCGTCCCGACTCTGCTCCTTGGTTTTGCGGAGCATCCACTGGCCAGCGAAGAGGGCATTGCGGTCGAGGTAGTGGAAGACCTCAGCGATGTCGATGTCGTTCTCAGTGATCACCGCAGAGCCGAGGAAGGGCGGCACCGGTGCGGTTTCAGCGGGGACAGCGTCGGATCGATCTGAGCTCACCGGCGGCAGATCCGTAGCCGGAGCATCCGAGGCGGAGGTGGATGTCTCCTCAGCGCTCTCGGAGGTTGTCGACTCTTCATCCAGGCCAACCCCCTGGGGAGCATCAGCCAGGAAGCCCTTGGTGTTGGTCCAGTTGTCGCTGCGCTTCGCATCCATCAACGCATCCATGAAGCGCAGATCAGCGAAGGCATCACGGCCGTAGATCACCTTGCCGTCGTAAACCTCACGGCAGTCCTTCTGCACGAAGCGTGGGGTCAGCGCCGCACCGCCAAGGATCACAGGAACATCAATTCCCGCATCGTTGAAGGCCTGGAGGTTGTCCTTCATGAAGGCCGTGGACTTCACCAGCAGACCGCTCATCGCGATGCAATCGGCCTGATGTTCACGTTGGGCCTCAACGATGGCTTCACAGCTCTGCTTGATGCCCAGATTGATCACCTCATAACCATTGTTGGTGAGGATGATGTCCACCAGGTTCTTGCCGATGTCGTGGACATCGCCCTTCACCGTGGCGATCAGGAACTTGCCCTTGCTTGTGCTCTCCCCCTCGCTTTTTTCCATGTGCGGCTCGAGGTGAGCCACCGCGGATTTCATCGTCTCGGCGCTTTGCAGCACGAAGGGGAGCTGCATCTGGCCACTGCCGAACAATTCACCCACCACCTTCATGCCATCCAGAAGGAAGGTGTTGATGATCTGCAGAGGGGGGTAGGTCTGCAAAGCCTCATCCAGGGAGGGCTCCAGGCCGATGCGCTCACCATCAATAATGTGCTGCTTGAGCCGTGCCTCAATCGGCAGATCCGCCAGCGAGGGGCCTGATGCACGGGCTTCCTTGGTGCTCACTCCCTCAAACAACTTGGTGAGTTCAGTGAGCGGGTCATAGACGCAGATGCCGTCCTCGAAACGGCGGTTGTCATTGATCAGATCACGACACACCTTCTGGTGGTCGTCGCTGATCTTGATCAAAGGTAGGATCTTGGCGGGGCTGACGATGGCCGAATCCATGCCGGCTTCACAGCAGTCGTGAAGGAAAACCGAATTGAGGGTGATCCGGGCCGCCGGTGACAGGCCGAAACTCACATTGCTGACCCCGAGCACCACGTGCACGCCGGGGAGGTTCTCCCGGATCATCCGGATGGCATCCACGGTGGCGCGACCATTCAGCCGGTCTTCCTCAATGCCAGTGGAGATGGGAAGGGCCAGGGGGTCGTAGAAGATCTCGTGGGCAGGGATGCCGAACTCGAGGGCATCGCGATAGGCCCGCTGGGCGATGGCGAACTTCTTCTCGGCCGTTCTGGCCATCCCGTCCTCATCAATCGTGCCGACCACCACAGCGGCGCCGTAGCGGCGGGCCAGCTCCAGAACCTTGAAGAAGCGCTCGTCACCGTCTTCGTAGTTGGTGGAGTTGAGAATGCATTTCCCCCCAGCCACCTTCAGGCCCGCCTCCATCTTCTGCCACTCGGTGGAATCGAGCATCAGGGGCAGGTTGACGTTGGTGACCAGACGGCTCACCAGCTCGTGCATGTCCCGTTCACCATCGCGACCGACGTAGTCGACGTTCACGTCGAGCACGTGGGCGTTTTCCTTCACCTGGCCGCGGGCCACCGACACCAGCCCGTCCCAGTCTTCCTCCGCCAGCAGTTCGCGCACCTTGCGACTGCCACTGGCATTGAGCCGCTCACCAATGATAAGGAAAGAATTGTCCTGGTGATAGGGCGTGACGCCATAGATCGATGAGGCTGCGGGCTCGTAATTGAGGCTGGGGCGCACATCCTCCGCGCTGGCACGATCCCAGCGGGAGGGGCGTTCAGCCGGCTTGAGCTCCTGGGCCAGTTCCGCAAGGCTGCCGATGTGGGCGGGAGTGGTGCCGCAGCATCCACCGATCACCTGCACGCCGAGGTCTTCAACGAAGTGCATCAGCTGCATCTTCAGCTCCACCGGGGTGAGGCGGTAATGGGCCACCCCGCCAACGTTTTCCGGCAGTCCGGCGTTGGGAATGCAGCTGACGGTGAAGGGGGAATGCTCAGAGAGGTAGCGAATGTGCTCCTTCATCTGCTCCGGACCGGTGGCGCAGTTCAGGCCGAGGATGTCGATCGGGAATGGCTCAAGGATCGACACCACAGCGGCGATGTCCGTGCCGACGAGCATGGTGCCCGTGGTTTCCATCGTGACGGAGACCATCAGGGCCCGCCGCTCACCGGTGGCGGCAAAGGCCGATTCGATGCCCTGGAGTGCTGCCTTGATCTGCAGCACGTCCTGACAGGTTTCGACGATGAACAGGTCGACGTTGCCGGCGATCAGTCCCTCAGCCTGCTCGCGGAACGAATCCCGCATCGTGTCGAAATCGATGTGGCCAAGGGTGGGCAGCTTGGTGGTGGGCCCCATGGAGCCCGCCACGAAACGTGGCTTCTCAGGGGTGCTGAATTCATCAGCCATTTCCCGGGCCAGCTCGGCTGCCCGCTTGTTCAGCTCAAAGGCCTTGTCTTCCAGGCCGTATTCCGCCAGCACAATCGATGCAGCGCCGAAGGTATCGGTTTCGATGACATCGCAGCCCACCTCGAGGAACTGGCGATGCACTGCCCTGACTGCATCCGGCTTGGTGACCGCCAGGTTCTCGTTGCAACCCTCCAGGTCAGGACCACCGAAATCATCCGCCGTAAGCCCAAGCCCCTGAAGGCTGGTGCCAGTGGCACCGTCGAACACGAGCACAGGACGCTGTGGCCCATGCAGGTACTCGAGGAATGCAGAGGTGGTGGCTTGCCGATCTGCCTGCGTCACCACCATCGATGCACCCTCGAGGAAGCACCAATCTTAAGAAAAGCTCAGGGCGAACTTCAGGCAGTTGATTTAGGAGATCGGAATACGGGTCACCCAGTGCTCATAGGCGGGATCCCGTCCTTCGGTGATCGCCACGAGCTTGGCCTTCAGGGCATCCATCACGGGACGCTTGGCGTTCAGCACCGTTGATTCGATCTGACGGATCGGCGTCACCTTGGCGGCCGTGCCGGACAGGAACACTTCGTCGGCGATGAACAACTCGGTTTTGTCCACCGGACGTTCAATCACAGGGATGTCCATCGCTTTGGCCAGCTCAATCACGCTGGCGCGGGTGATGCCCTCAAGGATGTCCTGATCAACTCCAGGTGTGATCAGCTGGCCATCACGCACCAGAAACAGGTTCATGCCGCTGGCTTCACTGATCTTGCCGCGACTGTTCAACAGCAAGGCTTCGTCGAAACCGCTCTGCACGGCTTCCGTCTTGGCCAGGGAACTGGTGATGTAGGCGCCGGAGATCTTGCCGCGCAGCGGCAGGGAGCGGTCCTCCTGGCGGGTCCAGCTGCTGATCCTGCAGCTCACCCCCTCCGGAGACAGGTAATCACCCAGGGGGAGTCCGTAAATCAGGAAGTCGGTCTCGATGTTGTGCAGGCGCGGGGCGATGCCCAGATCGCTTGTGTACACAAAGGGCCGCAGATAGATCGGCTGATCAGGCTTGTTGGCCTGCAGCATTGCCGTGAGAGCCGAGAGGATCGTGTCCTCACTCAGATCCGTGAGCAGCAACCTGGCGCTCTGGCTGAGACGCCGGGCGTGCCGATCAGCACGGAACAGCAGCATGGTGTTGCTGTTCTGGGGATCGGGAATGGCGCGCATGCCGCCGAAGGCACCGGTGCCGTAGTGCAGGGCATGGGTGGCAATGGAGATCCTGGCCTCCTCGAAGGGGACGCACTGGCCCTGGAACCAGGCATAGGGCAGGAACTGATGCATCACCGTGATGGATCCGATCGCTGAATCTTCTCACCACCGCGCACCGCAACACGGAGAATGGGGTCATGCATCGCCTTGCCACCTGTCCGGGTCTGGACCCACCGGAAGATGTGGTGCTCGTGGAGCAGCCGGGCGCGGATGTGCTGTTCCTCACCAGCGCAGGCACAGACATCAGCTGCCTGGACGCCAGCCTGCCGAGCAACCCGGCCTGGAACGAGCGGATTCGGGCATTGCCCCTGAGCTGTCTGGACCACCCAGCGCAGCTGGACCATTACCTCAACACCACCGCCCAGGCGGCGCAGTTGATCGTGGTGCGCCTGCTCGGCAGCCGTGGGCACTGGAGCTACGGCCTGGAGCAACTGCAGCGCTGGTGCAGCGAAGCAAAGCAGCGACAACTGATCGTCCTTGCCGGAACGGCTGATCAGAGCAACGAGCTGCATGGGCTGGGCTCCTGCAGTTCTGAACTAGCCGATCAGCTGTCGGCACTGCTGCGGGAAGGGGGCATCGACAACATGGGGCGGTTCCTCGGAGCTCTCGAGGCTCTGCTGGAGGGCACCCCCCCATCACCCGGCAACGTTGCGGTGGTGCCTTGCCCCGATCCGATGCCCTGGGATTGGCGCGACGAAGCCGGGCCTGCGGTGGGCGTTGTTCTCTATCGGGCTCAGTTTCAAGCCGGAGACCTTGCCCTGGCGGATGCCCTCACGGCCGCACTTCGGAAGGAGGGACTGCGGCCCTGTCTGCTCTGGGTCAGCAGCCTGAGAAACCCGGCGGTGCAGGCCGGCGTCCACGACCTGTTGAATCAGCAAAACGCTCAGCTGGTAATTGCGGGCACTTCCTTTGCCTCGGTGCAGACCGAACAGGCCGGCCTTGGCAGCCCTCTCTGGGATCAGCTCGATCGACCGGTGTTGCAACTGCTCAGCAGCAGCCGCAGCCGGGCCCAGTGGCTGGAGAGCAGCCAGGGGCTGAATCCGATGGATCTGTCGTTGCAGGTGGTGATGCCGGAGCTGGATGCTCGGATCACCACGCGGCCCTGCGGTTTTCGTGACCACCTGCAGACCACCGGCCCCCTGGCAACGGCCATTCCCTGCCTGCAGCCGGATCCATCTGGACTCGCATGGCTGGCCGAGCACAGCCGTCGCTGGGTGGAGCTGCGACAGACCCCCTGTGCCCAGAGGCGCATCGCGATGGTGCTGGCCAACTATCCCGTTCGCGACGGTCGTGTGGCCAATGGCGTGGGCCTTGATACGCCAGACAGCACAGCGCGGATGCTCCGCTGGCTGGCTGACGCCGGCCATGACCTCGGTTCGGGAGCCTTGCCGGATTCAGGCGATGGCCTGATGCAACAGCTGTTGTCCGGTCGCACCAATGCACCGGAAGGACAGCACCGCCCAGCGCTGGATTATCTGCCCCTCACCACCTATCAGAAGTGGTGGACCAGCGTTCCAGAATCGGCTCGACGCTTGATCGAATCCCGTTGGGGACCTCCAGAAGCCGCCTGCGATCTGGATCCAAACAGGGGGTTTGCCATTCATGGCCTGCGCTTCAGCCATGTGGTGGTGCTGATCCAGCCGGATCGCGGCTATGACCCCGATCAGATCGCCGATCTCCACTCACCGGATCTGCCGCCACCGCACCGGTACCTGGCTCAGTACCTCTGGCTGCGCTGCGTGCATCAGACCCAGGTGATGCTGCATGTGGGCAAACACGGCAGTGCGGAATGGCTGCCGGGCAAGTCGGTGGGGCTGAGCGATGCCTGCGGCCCCGAGCTGGCCCTGGGACCGATCCCTCACCTTTACCCCTTCATTGTCAACGACCCCGGCGAAGGAACTCAGGCCAAGCGACGGGGTCATGCCGTGGTGCTGGACCACCTCACACCGCCCTTGGGGCGTGCTGGATTGCACGGACCACTGCAACGGTTGGAGGGGCTGCTGGATGAACTGGTGGAAGTGCGGCAACTGGGCGGCCAGCGGGCCCGGGTGCTGGAACAGGCGGTGTATTCCAGCCTGCTATCCCTCAACTGGCCCGGAATCCCCAGCCAAACGGAGATTTGCCGCCAACCGGAGCTGCTGGAGACCTGCCTGGATCAGGCCGAGACCTATCTCTGCGAGCTGAAGGAATCGCAGATCCGCACCGGCTTGCATCGGTTTGGTGTGGCGCCATCGTCAGAAGCCGCCGATGAGCTGCTGGTCGCCCTGGCCCGCCCCCCCCGGCAGGGGCAGCCCGGCTTGCTGCAGGCCATGGCCCTGCAGGCAGAACTGGGTTTTGACCCCTGGCAGCAAGACGAAGGCGACAAGCTCTCGGAGGCGGATCAGACCCGCCTGAGGCTGCTGGGTGGCGCGAACTGCCGACGGGTGGGGGATGGTTGCGCCTGGCTGGAACAGCAGGCCCAGTTGTTGATCCGATGGATCATCCATGGGGAACAGGGCGACGGACTGGCGGAACCGTTCCGGACCTGGAGCCGAAAGGATCCCTGCCTGCAGAACCTGCACCACGACCTCTGGCCCCGCTTGAACGGTTGTGCCTCAGCTGAAAAAGAGGCCTTCCTGCGGGGCATTCAGGGGCAGCGCATCGCTGCGGGACCCTCAGGAGCACCGAGTCGTGGTCGCCCCGATGTGTTGCCCACCGGCCGCAATTTTTATTCCGTCGATCTGCGGGGCTTGCCCACGGAAGCCGCCTGGGATCTGGGGCGACGCTCGGCGGAGCAGTTGCTGGATCTCCATCTGCTGGAGCAGGGGGAACCGCTTCGCCATCTGGCGTTATCGGTCTGGGGAACAGCAACGATGCGCAATGGCGGAGAAGATATTGCCCAGCTGCTGGCCCTGATCGGTGTTCGACCGGTTTGGGACGGCCCCACCCGAAGGATGGTGGACCTGGAGGTGATCCCAGCCCGTTTGCTGGGTCGACCGCGGGTGGATGTGGTGCTGCGCATCTCCGGGCTGTTTCGCGACGCCTTCCCCCAGTTGGTGGGCTGGGTGCATCAGGCCCAGTCGATGGTGGCGGCCCTTGATGAACCGGATGAAATGAATCCCCTGGCTGAACTCACCCGTCAAGGCGGGCCCCAGGGCCGCATTTATGGGTCCGCCCCCGGTGCCTACGGAGCCGGTCTGCAAGCCCTGATCGACAGTGGCGCCTGGGATTCCCGAGCAGACCTGGGCCAGGCCTTTCTCAGTTGGAGCCAATGGTCGTACGACAGTGCCGCTGCCCCCAGCCTTGATCGTTCCGGCCTCGAGCAGGCCCTGGGCAGGGTGCAGGTGGTGCTCCACAACCAGGACAACCGCGAGCACGACCTGCTCGATTCCGACGACTACTACCAGTTCCAGGGTGGCCTTAGTGCAGCGGTGGAAGAGGTGTCAGGAGCACGGCCGCAGCTGTGGTTCGGAGACCATTCCCGCCCCGAACGGCCTCGCCTGCACCGGCTCGAAAAGGAACTCGACAAGGTGATGCGCAGCAGGATGCTCAACCCTCGCTGGATCGAGGGGATGATGCAGCACGGCTATAAGGGTGCCTTCGAGATGGGGGCCAGCCTTGACTATCTGTTTGCCTACGACGCCTCCACCGATCGCGTACCCGATTGGTGTTACGGCGCGCTGTGTGAGCAGTGGCTCAGCCAGACGAAAATCCTCGATTTCCTGAAGGGAAGCAACCCCTGGGTTCTGAGGGACATGGCCGAACGGCTGCTGGAGGCCTCGAATCGAGGCCTTTGGACGTCAGCAACAAAAGACCAGCTGCTTCACCTGCAACAGCTGGTGATCAGCAGCGAAACCCAGATTGAACGGGGTAGCCCTATTTGTTGAGGTCGCGAACCATCTGACGGAACGGATCAATCGATCCAGGCTTGGAGGACGGCGCAGCGGAACCCGCCTTGGCCACCGGTTCCTCCTTGGGGTTCAGCTCTTCCTTACGGCCGAGAGGAGCAGCACCGGCGGGAGCAGGGGTGTTCACACCCGTGATGGCCGTGCCCTTGAGGCGCTTGCTCATCTCCTCAGTGCTCACCTGCTCAGCGAAGGTTTTCTTCACTGGCGTGGGAATGCCCGCGTTGAGGCTGATTGATTCTTCCTTCTTGACGACGCCACCGAGGCCTTCGCTGCGCTTCTCGAGCTTCTCGGTTTCGGCAGCCACCTCCATGATCTGCTCCTTGGTGCCGGGGTTGTCGACGGTGCCTGGGAAGGTGCGGCGAATCGTCTTCGACTCGCGCATGTAATTCACATCCCCGAGGGAGGAGGAAGCGTCGGCATCAAGGAAAAACTCGGCCGGCTTCTCCTTCGCTGGCTTGCGCGGCTGAATCGTGGAGTCGGACTCTGCGGAATCCTTTTTCAGCAGACGATCCAAGAAGCCCATGTCGACCGGAACTGAGATGGAATGAACTTAGCGGCCGCAAAGGTCAATTCCATGGGTATCGGTGCCACACGTACGCAAAAGGCCAAGGTTGCTCAGCTGACGATCGATGGCCTCGCAGATCAACGGGCTGGCGGACCAGGTTGGTTGCATCTCGTAGTCGTACCAGGCCTCACCACCATCGAAACCAAGCCGGGCCGCCTCATCGATCAGCACGTCATGGCCCAGGCGGTAACGGGCGGGATGGGCCAACACTGCCAATCCACCGGCTTCATGGATGGCTTTCACCACCGCCTCAGCCCTTAGCGGTTCACCGACAACGGCATCACCACGGTTGTAGGGCTGGAGCGCAGGGTGGTTGAGCTCGAAGCCAAGGGCGAGCACATGAACGAGGCACCCCTTCAGCAGTGCACTGATTTCCATGCCGCTCCACACCGTGGGGACCTCAACACCGCTGGCACGCTGCTGATCCAGCCAGACCTGAATCTCCCGGTGGGCATGGCTGCTGTGGTGATCCGTCACCGCAAGATGCTTGAGCCCCCGCTCGGTGGCCTGCTGGATGAGCTCGAGCGGTTCGAGGCTGCCGTCACTGCAGATGGTGTGGCAGTGGAAGTTGTGCGTGGTGGGACAACTCGACGGTCCCAACTGTTCGAGCACGGCTTTGAGGGGGTGGGTCATCTCAACCCTCATCTCAGGATTTAGCGGAGGCTTCGGCCCGCAGGCGGCGCCAACGGGCATAGAACTGAATCGACGCTGCCATGAACACCACCAGGGCGACGATGAACCAGGTCGCTGCGCTGGTGGGGAACTGTGTTTTGAACACCACCAGCATCACCACGATCACCAGCAGCAGCGTGGGCAGCTCATTCAGGGCGCGCAGCTGCTTGCCTGACCATGCACAGGTGCCGGCATGGAGTTGGCCCATCAGCCGGTAACAAAACACGTGGTAAGCCAGCAGGGCCACCACAAAACCGAGCTTGGCGTGCATCCAGCCCTGCTGAAGCCAGGAGGGCTGGGCCAGCAGCAACCCGATGGCCATCGATAACGCCACAGCCATTCCCGGCGTGGTGATGATGTTGGCGAGCCGTTTCTCCATCAGGGTGTACTGATCGCGGAACGGCTGCTGCAGTTCCGGCGCCAGTTCCTCCGTTTCAACGTGATAGATGAACAAGCGCACCAGATAGAAGAGGCCCGCAAACCAAACCACGACCCCAACGATGTGCAGGGTCTTGAACCAGAGGTAGGCCTCGGGCGAAAACGTCATCAACACAACTGATCTGGGGCGACCTTACGCAGGGTTCAGGTGAGCGCGTCAAGAAAATCGCTAGCTCGACGCTGATGGGCCAACAGAACGTCGGGAGCCATTCGATCCAGGTTGCGGGCCATCATCGCCAGCCGGTACTGGCGCCGGAAGAAATCCTGATGGCGATGGATGAACGTCCAGAACAGGCCATCCCAGGTGTCACACCACTCACCTTTGCGGTAATCCGACATCTTGCGCACGTAGTTCGAGCCGGAGAGATAGGGCTTGGTGGTGAAGATGCCACCATCAGCGAACTGACTCATGCCATAGACGTTGGGAACCATCACCCAGTCATAGGCATCCACAAACAGCTCCATGAACCAGGTGTATATCCGGGTTGGATGGAACCCGCAGAGGAGCATCACATTCCCCAGGAGCATCAGGCGTTCGATGTGATGGCAATAGCCGGTCTCCAGGGCATGGCGGATGGCGTCATCAATTGGGGGCAGACCCGTGGATGCGGTGTAAAAGGAGGAGGGAATCGGCCGATCGTCGAAGCCCCAGAAATTGCCGTTGCGCATCTCCACCCCATGGCGCCGGTACATCGCCGCCATGAACTCCCGCCAGCCGACGATCTGACGCAGAAATCCCTCCAATGAATTGAGGGGGATGTCACCGGCTTCAGCCCGCTCCAGTGTTCGATCCAGCACCTGCTGCGGAGTGAGCAGACCGATGTTGAGCATCGGCGTGAGCACGCTGTGCCACATCACCTGGTGCTGGGTGCTGATCGCATCCTCGTAAGCCCCGAACTGGCGCAGGCGTTGTTCGAGAAATTGATCCAGCCAACGGGCTGCATCGCCATGGGTGACGGGGTAATGGAACCCGTCCCAGCTGCCGATGCCGGTCACCCCCTCCCCGATGAGCTGCTGCCGGGCAGCCTCAACTAGAGCCACCGAGCCACTCGAGCGTTCAGCCGGGGGCTCTGGAACCAGGATTCCCTTGGGGAGCTTCTTGCGGTTGTCGGCATCAAAACTCCAGCGGCCACCGACAGGACCACCATCAGGATCGATCAGCAGATCCAGTCGCTTGCGTTGCATCTCGTAGAAGCGACCCATCATGGGCTTCTTGCCGGAGGCGAAATGGTCCTCGATGACGGCCTCTGGAGTGAGCAGCATCGGGGTGGCGACGATCTCCAGACCGCAACCGTGACGGGAGGCGAAGGCTGAGATCCGTTGGCTCAGAACATCGTCCACCGGATCCGCCAGATGAAAAGACCGATAGCCCTGATCGAGCAGATCTCCGAGGATCTCAGCGGTGCTGGCCGCCTGCCCCTGCTGCACCCGCAACACGGTGAAGCCCTTGGCCTGAAGCATTTCGGTATAGGCATTCATCGAGGCCCGATGCAGGAGCAGGCGCTGCCGATGCACCTGGATGGGCCAGCGGGGATCAGTGCCGAACAGCAGCGGATCTTCGATCAGGGCCACGGCCCGTCCCGCCCGAAGCGCGGGATGGTGCTCAAACAGCTGATGGGGAAAAACGAGACTGAGATCCACCGTCAGCTGTCCTCCCCAGCAAGACGGCAGGCGCGTCGACCCAGGGCGGTGGCATAGGCGCGATCCACGGGGCCGGCCATGGGGCTCAACTGGCCAGCCCGGCAATTCATCACCACTTTTTCGCGATGGCCCTGCTGATCGTTGAGCCGCAGCACCAGCTGCCAGTGGTTCTTGGCGCTGCGGGTGATGCCGTCGGCACACACAGGCCCCGTGCACAGCCCGGGAGACGCCCAGACCGGAGTGGCGAGAAGAAGCACTCCTGCCAGAGCCATGCAGAGATGACGGATCATGCGGAGAGTTCCTGAGGCTGCTCTTCTAAAGCAGCCCTGGCATCAGCGTCGGTTCCGTCGTCGGAAGGATGGAAGAAATCGTGGATGTCGCGGGCCAGAGCCGGTCCGACGCCAGGGGCCTTGGACAGGGTCTCAACCGATGCCAGCTGGATGGCATCAATCGAATGGAAGTGGGCCAAGAGATCCTTGACCCGCTTGGGCCCAACTCCGGGGATGTCCGAGAGGCGTGAACGCTTCATCCGCTCACCACGCTGCTGGCGATGGAAGCTGACAGCGAAACGGTGGGCTTCGTCGCGAAGGCGGCGAAGGAGCACAACTCCGAGCTGATCCGGTTCACTCTCCAGCGGCTGGCTTTCGCCGGGGAGAAACACCTCCTCGCGCTGCTTGGCGAGGGAGCAGACGTTGAGATCCTCGTGCAGATCAAGCTCGCGCAGGGCCTCCATCACGGCAGACAGCTGGCCCTTGCCGCCGTCGATCATCACCACATCGGGCCAGTCGTTGAGTCCGTCGGTCTGCAGAGCGCTGCCACCTTTGTGACGCAGGGCACCCACATCCACCCCTTCCGCCTTGGCCCGGGCCCAGCGCCGAAAACGACGGCGCATGATTTCCGCCATCGCCATGAAGTCGTCGCTGTGGCCAGCGCGGATGCTGCTGCTGCGGATCTTGTACTTGCGGTAGTGCTGCTTGGCGGGCAGCCCGTCAATGAACACCACCTGGGAGGCCACGGCATCGCTGCCCTGGATGTGACTGATGTCGTAGCCCTCGATCCGCCGCGGCGGGGTGGGCAACTCCAGCAGTTGCGCCAGATCCTCCGTGGCCAACGACTGCTTCTCCTGACCTTGCTTAGCGCGGAGCAACTCAAACTCCGCGTTGCGCTGCACCAGTTCAATCAGGTCGGCTTTCTGCTGGCGCTGCGGGCAGTGGATCTGCACCCGACGCTCGCGCTGTTCCGAGAGCCAATCCTCCATCAGTTTCTGCTGGGGCAGAGCGTGCTGCACCAACAACTCGGGGGGCACCTCAACGGAATCCACCTGGCTGTAGTGCTCTTCAATCACCCGTTGCAGGATCAGTCCAGGTTCCAGACCTGAGGCGTCAGCGGTGTAGCCAAGACGTCCCACCAGCTTCCCGGCACGCATCTGAAACAGCTGCACGGCCGCCAAACGTTCATCGAAGGCAAGGGCCAGCACATCGCGACTCACGGAGGAATCCGGCAGGCTCATCTTCTGATCAGCGGTGAGCTGATCCAGCCCCTGAAGTTGATCGCGCACCCGGGCCGCCGACTCGTAGTCCATTCGCTCGGCATACCGCTCCATCTGCTCCTGGAGCAGCTGCTGCAGTTCATCGCTGCGGCCCTGAAACACCATCGCCACCTTGCGCAGGGTGCGGTGATAGTCCTCCGAGCTGATTTTTTCCTGGCAGACCCCCGGACAGCGCCCGATGCTGTAGTTGAGGCAGGTGCGATCGGGGTACATCGGCCGGGGTCGTTGCCGCAGCGGGAACACCCGCTTAACCAGGAACAGGGTGCGGCGCAGCAGCCCCACATCGACATAGGGCCCGTAAAAGCGATCCAGGGGGCTGCGGAAGCGACGGCGACGGGTGATGAAAATCCGCGGGTAGGCCTCACTCCAGGTGATGCAGAGGTAGGGGTATTTCTTGTCGTCCTTCAGCAGCACATTGAAGTGCGGCTGATGGTTCTTGATCAGGTTCGACTCGAGAACGAGGGCCTCAGCCTCGCTGTCGGTGACGATGAACTCAATCTCACAGACCTGGCGTGTCATCAGCCTGATCCGTGGCGACAGGTCATGCCGACTGCGGAAATAGCTGCGCACGCGGCTGCGCAACGCCTTCGACTTACCGACGTAGAGGATCCGGTCGTCGCCGTCCCGCATCAGATAGCAACCCGGCTCAGCGGGGATCTCTTTGAGCCGGCGTTCAAGACGCTCGGGCTGCGTCAGCAGCGGTGCACCGGAGGCGGCATCCACCAGGCCAGCTCAGCCGCCGTAATTCCAGCCGGTGCTGGCCAGGTTCAGGGCCTCGCCATCGGCGATCAGGCGCGCCGTTTTCACTTCGCCCACAAAAACGGTGTGGTCACCATGCTTGATCGAGCCCACGAGTTCGCACTCCACACCACCGACGGCATCGGTGAGCAGGGGAAGACCAAGTTCGCCCTCCTCGAAGGGTGCCGCTTCAAAGCGACCACCGAGCGCCTTCTGGGGCTTGAAGAACACGGCTGCCAGATCTTTCTGATCGGCCCGCAGCACGTTGAGCGAGAACTTGCCGGTGGCCTCGATGATGGCGTGACTGCTGCTGTCAGCCCGAACACCCATCACCACCAAGGGCGGTTCGAACGATCCCTGGGTCACCCAGCTGGCCGTGAATCCGTTGACCTCATCACCGTTGCGAACGCCGCAGATAAAGAGCCCATGGGGGATCTTGCGAAGCAGGACCTTCTTGGCGTCGGCGTCGAGGCTCATGGCACGGATGCGTTGGTTGAAATCTAAACAGCGATCCACTGCATAGGATCCGCCCATCGCTGATTCCCGATGCGGGCGCTCTACCCCGGCAGTTTCGACCCTCTCACCAATGGTCATATGGACCTGATCGAGCGGGCGGTGAGCCTGTTTGGAGAGGTGGTTGTCGCGGTGCTCAGCAATCCGAGCAAACGACCCGCGTTCAGTGTCGAAGAGCGGATCGAACAGATCCGCACGGCGACACGCCACCTCTCCGGCGTTGAGGTGATCAGTTTCGATGGCCTCACCGTGAACTGTGCCGTCACCCACCGCGCCGACCTAATCCTGAGGGGCCTGCGAGCGATGAGTGACTTCGAATACGAACTGCAGATCGCCCACACCAACCGCTCCTTGGCAGACGATCTGGAAACGGTGTTCATGGCCACGACGGCCCGCCACAGCTTCCTCAGCAGCTCGGTAGTGAAGGAAGTGGCCCGCTTCGGTGGATCGATCGACCACATGGTTCCGCCAGAGGTGGCGAAGGACCTCAACAGGCTCTTTAATTCAACTTTCCATGCCAGCTGAGATGAACGACGTCCGGTTCTCCGTTCTCGATCAACTCGATCAGCTGGAGGAAGTTGTGCTGGAGGGCAGTCGGCTGCCCTTCACCGGCGGACGTCTGGTCAACGAAACGGATGCCGTCGAGCTGCTGGATGCCGTCCGCGATGAATTGCCGAAGGAGCTGGAGCGGGCCGCCAAACTGCTTGATCGCCGGGACGAGTTCATCAACACCGCCCGCAGGAACGCCGAGGAGATCGTTGAACAGGCCCAGCGTCAGCGCGAGCAGCTGGTGAACAACGCTGCCATCCGCCAGGAAGCGGAACGGCAGGTGAATGAGATGCGTGAGCAAGCACGCCAGCAGTGTGAGCAGTTGCTCCAGAAAACGCGTGAGCAGGGGGCGAAGTTGGAGCAGGAGATGCAAAGCAAACTGGCCCAGTTGGAACAGCAGTTCGCCTCACGCCGCCAGCAGCTGGAGCAGGAAGCACTGGAGCGTCGCCAGCAGCTGGATCAAGAAGCGATTGAGCTGAAGCGTCAACACGCTGAACGACTCGACGCCAGCCGCCAACAGGCGCAGCAGCAAATCCAACAGATCGAGGCCAACGCAGCGGAACTGAAGCGCCATCACGCTGAGCAGCACGAAGCCAACCGACAGCAGGCGCTGCAGGATCTGGAGACGATTCGCCGTGAAGCCCTGCGTCTGCAGAAGGAAGGCCGGGATGAGGCCGAGCGGATTCACAACGACGCGCTGCAGTTCCGCCAGCAGACCCAACAGCAGTGCGAGTCGCTGATCCAACGCAGCCGCCAGGAAGCAGCCGGCGTTCAGGACGGGGCCAACCGTTACGCCGAGCAGACACTGGGGGAGCTGGAGGTTCGCCTCAAGGAAATGGCCCAGGTGGTGATGGCCGGCCGTCAGGAGCTATCCAAGATTCAAACGATCCGCTCTGCGGCCCCTGGCGCCAACGCTGGCGACGACAGCAAAACCGTTCCGTTCAGTCGGGCTCAGCGGGCAGCGTCACGGCTGCGGTCCATGCGGGGCAACGGCTGATCCGCTGGCTGGCCAGCAGGATCTGGCCCATCACGGAGTTGGGTGCATAGGACCCGTTGGCAATCATGCTCACGTAACGCGGTCCATTGGTGGTTTCAAGAATGCCGGAGATCGAACGAACTCCGCTGAGGGTGCCGGTCTTTCCCCAGAAGCGACCCACAAGTGGTGTGCCCCAGAAGTAGTTGCGCAGCGTTCCCCTCTGGCCTGCAATCGCCATCGAAGCCTGGTAGTAAGCCGCCAGGGGGTGTTGTGCCATGCGCCACAGCAGCACAGACAGGGAACGGCTGGTGAGACGGTTGCCCCGTGAGAGTCCGCTGCCATCCCGCAAACGAAGTCCGGTCATCGGGATGCCCTGGGCTTGCAACCAGCGGGTGGTGGCGATGGACGCACGGTTCACATCCCAGACGTCCGCCGCCTCACGCATCAGCACCTCAGCGGTGAAATTGTGGCTCTCCGTGTTGGCCAGGCTGAGCAGGGCGTGCATCGGCGCGGAATCCTCGCTGTGCAGGACAACACTCGCTCGCCAGTTCCGAGCAAGGGCCGCCTCTCGGGTCCGCTGATCAACCATCTGCAGGCGGATCTGTCCCCCTTGCTGCTGCACGGTGGAGTTGAGGATCCGCTGCAGCCGTGCCGCTGGATCCATCACCGCCATGTGCAGGGCGTTGCTGGTGAGAGCAAGGCGGGTGATCGGTGCGCCGTAGGCGTAGGAGCGATCCGCAGGATCCCAATCGGCAGGCCACCAGAGTTGACGCGGTTCCTCCCGCACCATCAGCTGAACCGGCGCAGAGGCGAAGCTGGAGGTGCTGCTGGAGCCGCCCTGGCCGAGGGCCACCATGGCGAACTTTTGGATCTCGGCAATGCTGAGGTCGGGATCGCCCTCCCCCACGATCTCCAGTGATCCATCGGGATGACGCAACAGCTGCGTCTTCAGACGGAAGTCGGGGCCGAGGCGATCCAGGGCAAAGGCCGTGCTGACCAGTTTCTGATTCGATGCAGGAATCCGGGGGATCCCCCCGTTGAGATCAGCCAGCAGCTGCCCCCGTTGATCGAGAACGCTGACGCTCCAAAGCCGCTCTTCCGTGCCCACCGCTGATTCCAGGGCCTTCTGCAGGGCCGGGCACAGTGCACCGCCGCTGAGCATGGCCTGGCCCTGACGCTGCACCACCGGAGGTGGTGCCAACAGTGGAGGCGCTGCCCTAACGGGCAACTGGGGCGCCAGCACCAGCAGGGAGACCAGGGCAGAGCGAATCACAGAGGCATCACTCCGCTCACGACACCGTTCAAGCGGTAGAGGCGACCCTCCAGCTCAACGGGCACACCCACCTTGAGCTTGGTGCCACCAATCACAACACCGGAGGGTTTGATCTCAGCCTGGGCCTCCATCACAAACCGGGCATGGCGGGGTAGAGCCGTGGCGGGGGCATCGGCGAGCACCACCGAACCATCGGGCTGCACCGCCGTTAGGGAATTGGTGACGTCATCCACCGACACCAGGCTCACCCGTCCAGCCGGTTGATTGCGAATCACGATGTTGAGGGCTGCTTCCTCCCGCACTGAATTCAGCATCTGCTCGGGATCAGCGCTGTACAGCCGCACCACATCAACGCTCACCTGCACAGGTTTCACAGCACCGGTGGCCTTGGCGACCGCATTCGAGAGCTTGGGGGACCAGACAACCCCGGCCAGAGCGGCCAAGGCGACGACTCCAGCCACGGCATCGATGGGTGAAAGGGATCGAAGCCTGTTGAGCACCATCGAAGGGGAGCCTGGGCTTGAACCTTAAGGAGGGTCTGAGCCTGGATCAAGCCAGAGGCGGCTCAATTGCGCAGACCATCAAGAAAGCGGTCGACCCCGGACAGCTGTTGCTTGATGCTGACGGGATCTTCACCAGCCAGAAGCGCTGCTGTGGTGTCGGGATCCGGGCGTTCGGGGAGCACCTCCAGTTGCCGGTAACCATCGGGATCCTGGCGATAGAGACGCCAGTCATCGGGGAAGCAGCGCATCAACGCGCCTCCCTCCAGGGGCTGGAGCCAGTAGGCCTGCTGCCAGCTGGCCACGAAACCCTTTCGGCGCTCCCGGGCCACGCTGCCGATGCCGACGGCGGCGTCTTCGAGACGTCCATTCAGCATCAGAACCACTCCTGCGTGGTTCTCACACAAGGCCTGGAACTCCTCGTAATCCGCAGGGGAGGGGTTCACCGCAAGCAGAAGGCGGGTGTTGGGAACATCACTCTCCGCCCGTTTGAGCTGATTGAAATCAAGGATCACCTCCTTGAGGTCCTCCGCATCGCGCCGGGCCAGGGCGGCAGCACCGGCATCGGGCCAAACCATCAACAGGTCCTGACCGGCAGCGATCAGTGCTCGGGCCAGCCGCACCGCCACCGGAAGCAGGCGAAGCCCTTCAAAACGGAGGCTTGCGGACCAGCGTTGACCGTCGCCGGATCCAACGGCCGCCAGGGCGGCTTGCAGCATGGCCTCCTCGGCGGCGAGCAGATCCGCGGGGAGGGCGAGACAGGAAGCGTCGGATTGAGTCATCGCCAAAGCATGTCAGGAAAATGTCTCGAGCACGGATGCAAAACGGCCGGGAACGGCGTCGAGATCCTGATCCGACAACCAGGGGCCAAGGGTCAGCCGCAGGCCCGACTGACGTTCAGGCCCGGGAATGCCCATGGCCATGAGCACAGCACTGTCGGCACTGCTGCCACTGCTGCAGGCACTGCCGCTGCTGCAGGCCACCCCCGCCGCCGCCAGCCGTCGCACCAGATCGCGTCCGGGCAGCGGCTGTCCACCAACGGTTTTGGCCAACAGCGCGATGTGATGGGGCAGACGCTGATCGGGAGAAGGGCCGCAGAGCTGAAGCTGGGGTAGCTCCAGCAGGCGTTCGAGCAGTTGATCCCGTTGACGACGGATCTGGGTTGAGCTGCCCGGTGGAACGTGCTGGCTGACGGGGTCAAAGCTGGGGAGGGCCATCAGGGCTTCGGCCATGCCGCCCACCAACGCAACAGGTTCGGTACCGGAGCGCAGGCCGTGCTCCTGGCCACCGCCGCCCTGGAGCGGTGAAAGGTCCACACCGGGGGCCCGAATCAACAGGCCCACGCCCCGGGGGCCGCGGAACTTGTGGGCGGAGAGGGTCAGCAGATCAACCCCGAGCCGCTCGAAGGCGAAGCAACCCTGGGGCACAAGCTGGGTGGCATCGCTATGGATGACGATGCCGCGCTCGCGGCAGGCCCGAGCGATCGTGCTGATCGGTTGCAGTGCACCCACCTCGCCCTGGGCTGCAATCAGGGAAACCAATCGGGTTGGAGCGGACAACAACCGATCGAGCTGATCGAGCCTCAGTACGCCCTGCCCATCAACGGGCCATTCGGCAAGGCTCCAGCCCAGGGCTTCCAGCTGGTGCGCCGCAGCGACCACCGCCGGATGCTCCACCGCAGAGATCACCAACCGGCCCGGGACAAGACCGGCGGCACTGCCGAGCAAGGCAAGGTGCACGGATTCCGTCGCCCCTGAGGTGACGATCAACTGGTCAGGATTGACAGCAAAGCGCTCGGCGATGCTCCAGCGCGCTCGCTCCAGAGCTTCCGCTGCTACCAACCCAGCCCCATGGAGGCTGCTGGGGTTGGCCCAGGCCGTCTGCTGCAACTGCTGCATCACCGCGATCACCGCCGGCAGGGGCGGTGTCGTGGCAGCAGCATCCAGGTAGAGCTCAGGGGGTTCCACGCTCGAACCGCGCCTTGGTGCGCTGCTCCAGGGACTCACTGGCGAGATTGAGCATCGAGTCGAGGGACGTACTGCTGAGGAAAGCCTGCACCTTCTGCTGCGCCTCATCGCGGAGGCAGCGGTCGGGGCGCTGACACTGCTCAGCGCAATCCTTGGAGCAATCGAAGTCGGTTGCGGCCATCGGCGCAGGTGAAGCGGCAGGGGCTTCGCTGGTCGAAGCCATCGAGGATCCTGCCGGCACCAGATCGGGCGTCAGCACCCCGTCAAACACCGCTTCGGCGGGTCCCGTCATCAGCACGGAACCGGAGCGATCACGCCACTCAATCATCAGCGGACCGCCGGGCAGCACCACCTCGGCGCAGTCATCGGCGAGGCCCAGCAGCACCGCCGCCACCAGAGTGGCGCAGGCACCGGTGCCGCAGGCCAGGGTCGGGCCAGCCCCCCGTTCCCAGACCCGGATCTCCAGCCGCTCACGGCTGTGCACCTGGAGGAAATGAACGTTGGTCTTGGCCGGGAAGGCCGGATGGACCTCCAGGGCAGCACCCCAGGCATCAAAGGGAATGCTGGCCAGGTCGTCGACGGGCACCACCACATGGGGATTGCCCATGCCAACGGCCGCCACCTTCAGTTGTTCTCCCTCCAGCAGCAGCACCCCCTGCGGCAGGCCGTCTTCGGGCATCAGGGTTGTGGGGATGCCCTCGGAGGTGAGGAAAGGAGGACCCATGTCCACCCGCAACTGGCCATCGGCCATCAGTTCGGGGCGAATCATTCCCGCCAGGGTT
Source organism: Synechococcus sp. MU1651 (assembly GCF_023630635.1). Classification (NCBI taxonomy): domain Bacteria; kingdom Bacillati; phylum Cyanobacteriota; class Cyanophyceae; order Synechococcales; family Synechococcaceae; genus Synechococcus; species Synechococcus sp. MU1651. The sequence goes on along the minus strand of NZ_JAKUHJ010000001.1, from coordinate 259,230 downwards.
TCGATGTCCCAGCGGCGGCCTGGGGCATCACCGTCGGTGTCGCCCAGGTAGCGGGCCAGGCAGCGAATGCCGTTGCCACACATTTCGGCCTCACTGCCATCGGCATTGAGAATCCGCATCCGCAGTTCTCCCTCCGCCTGAGGAGGCAGCGCCAGAATCAGGCCATCGCCACCAACGCCGAAGCGCCGATCACAGATGCGCCGCACCCAGGCGGGATCGGGATTGCTGATGGCATCGGGCAGTTGTCCCTGCCGGCCTTCAACGATCAGGAAGTCGTTGCCAAGTCCCTGATATTTGCTGAACTGCAGCATGCGTGGCCGGTATTGCCCCCGAATCCTATGGAGACATCTCCACTCGATCCAAGCCTTCCGGGGGTTCGGTTGCTGCAGAGCTGGATTCGTGAACAGCTCCCCCTCAGCATTGCTGTGATGGGACAGGAGCCCATCGAGGGGCGTCTGCTCTGGCAGGACCCAGAATTTCTGGCCATCGAACGGGCGGGTGCTAGCCGGCCCGTGCTGATCAACCGTCGGCAGATCAGCGTGATCCGCTCCCTCGGCTAAACACCAGGCATGTGGCACGATCGCAACCTTGCCGTGCGCTGGTTCCGTGAACGCTGCCAACCCTGCCGTCGACGCCAGTGCCCAGACCGGTCGTTATGACCCCACTGCGCTGGAGCAGCGCTGGCAGGAGAGTTGGAAGGCGGATGGGGTGGACACCACACAAGAAGGTGGTGAGAAGCCCGGATTCTTTGCCCTGTCGATGTTCCCGTACCCCTCGGGAAGCCTGCACATGGGCCATGTGCGCAACTACGTGATCACCGATGTGATCGCCCGGGTTCAACGCATGCGGGGCCATGCCGTGCTGCATCCGATGGGCTGGGATGCCTTCGGACTTCCCGCTGAAAACGCGGCAATCGAACGCAATGTGGACCCCGGCGAGTGGACCGACCGCAACATCGATCAGATGCGGGCGCAGCTGGATCGCCTGGGCCTTTCGATCGATTGGAGCCGAGAGCAGGCGACCTGCCACGGCGACTACTACCGCTGGACCCAGTGGCTGTTCCTTGAACTGCTCGAAGGGGGGCTGGCCTATCGCAAGAACGCCACCGTCAACTGGGATCCCGTCGACCAGACCGTGCTGGCCAATGAGCAGGTGGATGGTGACGGCCGCTCCTGGCGCTCCGGAGCTCTGGTGGAACAACGCCAGCTGAATCAGTGGTTCCTGCGGATCACCGACTACGCCGAGCCGCTGCTCAACGACCTGGACGCCCTCAAGGGCTGGCCGGAACGGGTGCGCACCATGCAGGCCAACTGGATCGGTCGCTCGGAAGGGGCGGAGATCAGCTTCAGCGTTGAGGGAGCACAGGATCAGACGATCACGGTGTTCACAACTCGGCCCGACACCCTCGCGGGGGCGAGCTACGTGGTGCTGGCACCGGAAAACGAGCTTGTGGACAGTCTCACCAGCGCTGATCAGAAGGACACGGTGGAGACCTTCCGCAAGGAGGTGGCTCGTCTGAGCACGATCGAACGCACCAGTGATGACAGGCCCAAACGGGGGGTGCCCATCGGCAGTCATGTGATCAACCCCCTGACGGGGGCGGTGCTGCCGGTGTGGATCGCCGACTACGTGCTGGCCGAGTACGGCACGGGCGCCGTGATGGGCGTACCGGCCCACGACCAACGCGACATCGCCTTTGCCCAGTCGAACGGTCTGCCGATCCAGCAGGTGATCGACGCCGAGGGAGCTGCTGAAGCCATCGCGGCCGGTCAGGCCTGGACGGATGCCGGAACACTGATCAACTCCGGCAGCTTCGATGGCACGGCCTCCAGCGAAGCCAAGGGCGCCATCACCGGCCACGGCGCCGAGAAGGGCTGGGCACGCAGCAAGGTCACCTATCGCCTGCGCGACTGGCTGATCTCACGCCAGCGCTACTGGGGCTGCCCCATTCCCGTCATCCACTGCGATGACTGCGGTGCTGTTCCGGTGCCCCGCGAGGACCTTCCGGTGGAGCTTCCCCGGGGCATTGATCTTTCTGGGAAGGGCGGTTCGCCCCTGAGCCAGCAGAGCGACTGGGTGAATGTGGCCTGCCCCTGCTGCGGCAAGCCGGCCAAGCGGGAAACAGACACCATGGACACCTTCATGTGTTCCTCCTGGTATTTCCTGCGCTTCGCCGATCCCCACAACACCGAGAAACCCTTCAGCAAGGAGGCGGTGAACCGCTGGTTGCCGGTGAAGCAATACGTGGGCGGCATCGAACACGCGATCCTGCACCTGCTCTATGCCCGTTTCTTCACCAAGGCGCTGAAGGATCGTGGCCTGATCGACATCAACGAACCGTTTGAACGGCTCCTCACCCAGGGCATGGTGCAGGGAATCACCTACCGCAATGCGACAACCGGCAAGTACATCGCTCCAGCGGACGTGGCAGATCCCGAAGACCCCCGAGACCCCAACACCGGCGACAAGCTTGAGGTGTTGTTCGAGAAGATGTCGAAGTCGAAGTACAACGGCGTTGACCCCGCGGCGGTTATCGACCGCTACGGCGCAGACACAGCCCGCATGTTCATCCTGTTCAAGGCTCCGCCGGAGAAGGATCTGGAGTGGGATGACGCCGATGTGGAGGGCCAGTTCCGCTTCCTGCAACGGCTTTGGCGCCTTGTTGAGGCAGGTACTGCCCGCATCGACTCACTCGAGCCGATGCAACGGCCGGCCGATCTGAGCGATTCCGACAGCGACGTACGTCGGGCGCTGCACCTGGCCATCGAAGCCGTCAGCGAGGACCTCAGCGACGAGATCCAACTGAACACGGCCATCTCCGAGCTGATGAAGCTCTCCAATGCCATCAGCTCCACCGGCATCGAGGCCCTCAGTGCACCTGTGTTGCAGGAAGCTCTTTCCGGACTGGTTCGCCTGCTGGCTCCGTTCGCGCCTCATCTGGCGGAGGAGTTCTGGAGCCGTCTGGGGGGAAGCGGCAGCGTGCACCGTCAAAGCTGGCCGGTTCTGGATCCAACGGCACTGGTGCAGGACAGCGTTGAAGTGGTCATCCAGGTGAAGGGCAAGGTGCGAGGCAAGCTGCAGGTTCCGGCTTCCGCAGACAAGGAAGAGCTGGAACGGCTCGCCCTGGCCAGTGATGTGGCCGAAAAATGGTTGGAGGGCGCAGCCCCCCGTCGGGTGATCGTGGTCCCCGGAAAACTGGTGAACCTGGTGCCCTGATCCCAGGCGGGATCAGCCTTTGCTGAAACGCATCGAGGCGGGCTGGCTCCAGTCGCCCTGGGCACTGAAGCCGCTCTGGTTGCCGGTGAGGTGACGCAGAATCCAAAAGATGGATTCATCGGTGCCATCCCCGAGGGCCAGGCGAATCTCATCGGCGGAGCGGGCCACACCGTCGGCCAGGATCGCTTCCACACGACCTTGAAGGTCGAGAATCGCTGCCGCTGCCTTCTTGCCGGCTTCCACGCCGGGCTGGTGGTAGGCGTTGATGTTCACCAGTTCGCCGTAGAGACCGACGGCACGCTCGAACAATGCGATCAAGGCACCGAGACGGCGTGCATCAAAGCGGCGCATGCTGATCGTCATGCTCTGGCGGCCACCCTCTGTAAGGGCTGAGCGGGTGCCCTGCAGGAAACCATCAAGGAAGTCGCCGGGGCATTCCCCGCCAAGCGTGGGGATGTCGCTCACGTCTTCGAGCACCTCGATGAAGGTGGCGAAGAAATTGTCGACACCGTCGCGCAGCTGCTGCACATAGGCGTGCTGGTCGGTGGAGCCTTTGTTGCCGTAAACAGCGATGCCTTGATGCACCACGTCACCGTTGCGATCCAGGCGCTTGCCCAGGGATTCCATCACCAGCTGCTGGAGGTAACGGCTGAACACCTCCAGACGATCGCGGTAGGGCAGAACAACCATGTCGCGCTGACCGCGACCACCACCGGCCACGAACCAGGAAGCGGCCATCAGGGCGGCTGGATTGCGGCGCAGATCCGCGGCGCGGGTGGCAGCATCCATCTGAGAGGCGCCGGTGAGGAAATCGCGGATGTCACAGCCAATCAAGGCACCGGGCAGCAGACCAACGGCACTGGTGATGCTGGTGCGCCCCCCCACCCAATCGAACATGTCGAAGCGCTTGAGCCAACCTTCCTTCTGGGCCTGCTGATCCAGCTTGCTGTCGAGCATCGTCACGGCAACGGCCTGGCCGGCCCACTGGCCCCCAGCTGCCTCGAGGCGATGGCGAGCCTGCTCCATGCCGAGGTGGGGTTCGGGCGTTCCCCCCGACTTGCTCACCGTCACCACCAGGGTGCGGTCGAGACGACCCTCCAACCCCGCCAAAACGTTGCTCATCCCATTGGGATCGACGTTGTCAAAGAAATGAAACGGAAGCCCCTCGCCCGGGTTTTGGAGCGCCTTGATCATCAAGGCCGGTCCCAGGCCACTGCCGCCGATGCCGATCCAGAGCACATCGGTGAAGGCTTCGCCGTTGGGGGCCTTGATCGTTCCGTTGATTACATCGCGCCCAAAGGCTGCGATCAGATCGATTTCCCTGGAGATGTGCTGTTGAAGCTCTGACGAGGGAGCGAGTTCAGGGGTGCGAAGCCAGTAATGCCCCACCTGGCGCTGCTCATCGGGATTGGCGATGGCGCCGGCTTCCAACTCCTGCATCGCCGCGAACGCCTTGTCCATTCGCGGCTGCAGCTGCTGCAGATCAGTGGCGTTCACATGCATCCGGCTGATGTCGAGCCAGACGCCCAGATCATCGTGATACCAGCTGAGATCGCAGAACCTCTGCCACTGAATATGAGCGTCGGAAGCGTTGAAATCCGGAAAGCTCATGCCGGGCGGACGGTGCAGTCCTGCCGAACGTATCCAGAATCTGACGGGATGCCCACGGAAAAGGACACCACAGCTAGTTTCATGTCATCTTCCGCTGACCCCATTTCCATCCCCCATGGCTGAGCCATTGCGATGGACAACAACCCTCTTGGCGACGGCAGCGAGCCTGTGCCTGGTTGGTCAATGGTCACACCCGGTTGCTGAGGTTGGGGATCAAACCCCACTTGTGGTGGAGGACAGGCTCGAGCCCACAGATTTCTCACCCGAAGAACTGAAGCTGCTGCAACGGCGCTTCGGGGTGCACGGCCCCCAGACGCAGCTGGCCCAGCTGTTCACCAGCGGGGTGGATCAGCTCCAACCATTGCGCGCATCCACCCTGGATCGTCTTCGCGAGCTGAAGCCGGTGATTCTGCGCCAAGCAGCGGCGCATCAGGTGAATCCAATGCTGATCACCGCCGTTCTTTTCGACGAAATTCAGCACTCCAAGCCGGGGGAGAGCCTCCCCTTCATCGCCCATTCCGGTCTCGTGAAGACCCACGGACCGGCCCAGATCAGCGTTTCGGAACTGATCCATCAGAAGCGGCTGCCGGCGAACCCAACGCAGGAGGAGATCACCTGGGCCCGCAATCAATTGCTGGACCCCGAAATGAACATCACCCTGCTGGCGGCCAAGTTTCAACGGCTGAAGCTGGCCCTTGGTCTGCCGGAGAGCTTGATGCTGCAGGCGAGTCGCTCCTACCTGGATACCAAGGCGATCGCCACCCTCACCTATCTCCACAACGGAAAATTGGATTACCCAGCACGGGTGTTGGGCTACATGCAGGACCCTGAACTGCACGGGTTGATTTACGGCGGTCGCCAACCGAATCCCGAAATCACGGTTTAAAGGTCCATGACGAGCACTTGGCTGCGTGAGCGGCCCAACCCAATCCAGCATCGTCAAATCCCTCAGTTGAGGGAGATAAGACGCCAAGCCTCTCCCCCATATGGGGGATGTGGGAGCCCCCCCATCTGTTGAAACATCGATCCAGCACGGCAGATCGATGAAACAACTCCTTCACCTGCTGGCATTTGGCCTGCTTGTCCCATCAACCGCACTCGCTCGGGTGGACGCCGAAGTGGCAGCACAGTGCAGAGACGCCAGGGATTTCTATGGCTGCGTCAGGGCCTTCACCACTCCGGTCCGGCGTTCCGATGACACTGCCCCTTTTGACGGCGTGATGGGGCAGATGGCTGCAGGCCTGATCTCAGGCACGAGATACCGCAACGCACCCCAAAATTTCCCCCGGGGCATGAATCCGGCGGGGACTTGTTGAAGGGATCCTGCGGGGCGTCCTGCGCTGAACCGAATCGGGCTCCATTCACTTGTGGCAGCTCGCCCGGAATCGATCGGAGCGGCTGGTGGCGGCGTGTTTGGTTTTGCGGCCGCTCACCCGCTTGCGCCAGAGCTTGAACGATGACGCTTTCATCTCTTGCCGCATCACTGCGATCACCTGCGGCTCGGAGAGTCCGAATTGAAACTCGATCGCCTCAAAGGGCGTTCGGTCTTCCCAGGCCATTTCGATAATGCGATCAAGATCCTCGCTGGGAAGCGTTTTCACCGACGCAGTACACAGGAATGCGAACGCTAACGACGCATCAACTCACGCAGAGGTCACCGAGGGCCGCCAGCCGCGTCTGAAGTTTCGACCAGTCAAAACTGCGGGGATCATCCCGTTCTCCGCCCAGATCCACATGGCGATGGGTGGTGATCGCCGCTGGCGGCAGATTGAAGGAGCGGATCCAACCCGATAACACCAGGGCCAGCGCGTCGTATTGCTTGGAGGTGTAGCCAACGTGGGAACGGTTGGCATTCGCGCCTGATGGTGGTGTCTCCAAGCTCAGATGCAGAGCAAAGTTGTTGATGGAACCCTTGAGCTTCCTGTTGGTGATCGCCCACTCTCCCAGAAAGGCTGAAAAACCTGCGCCATAGGCCCGGCTCAAGGGATCCACCAGGTCCAGAACGCGTCCGTCCTGGCCCACCAGGGTGTGATAACTCACCTGATCCTCATCGCGGGGATGGGGCGTCATGAAGGTGTTCAGAGCGGAGCTCAAGGAGTAGACGGTTTCGTGCAGCACCACCACCCTCGGCGTGGCGTCGATTACACGGCCGTAGGCGTCCTTGTCATAACGCTCGCCAAAATTGGTGGGATCGATCTTCACGAAGGTCCGCCAGGAAGCCGAACGGGCATCGAGCTGGTTCAAACGCGACCGCAACGCCCTGTCCACACCCGAACACTGCCGGGCCAGGGGCGATCGCCAGGAGCGCGACTTCGGCGGTAACGGCACTGAAGCGGAGGGGTTGTCCTCCCGTTGGCGACCACGCTCCATCCCCACAGGAGAGAGCTTCCCTTGCTCGATCAACGACCAGCTGGTCAGCCCCAGAGCCAACGTCCCCGCTGCAGCAACGCCGATGCAGAGCTGACGGTGCTGTTCAACGCGGTTCCATACACCGGTGCAGAAACGGCTTAGACGATCTCGAACCATCGATCCCGCAACTGCCGTTGTTCCGTTGTGCACCCAGGATCCCAATCCAACGTCCAATGGTCCACACCCGCATCAGGGAAGAGCTGGGTCTCCTTGAGCAGGCTGCGTCGTGAATAGGTGACGTGCACACACTCCTGCTTCTCAAGCAGAACTGCGAGGTCACTGCTGCGACGCACCCGGTAGCCATTGATCGCCAACAGCTCATCACCCACCACAAGCCCTGCCTGTTGTCCGGGACTGTCGCGCCGCACCCGCTGAATCAAAGCGGCGCCCTCAGCATCCTTGAGGGTGAGTCCATGATCGGGATGCTTGAGCGGCACAGGGTCCATGCGCAGCCCCAGAGCCTTCACGCAATCAAGCAGGGGAACGGCCTCGGGCTGGTCCAGCCATTGATCCAGATCCGAGGCAAGATCGCGATCCCATCGAGCCACTGCCGCCTTGATGTGATCACGGCTGTAGCCACGGGCCTGACGGCCGGGGCCTTGCCACATCTCCCGCAGGATCGCGGCCATGGATTGGCCGCGCTGCCGCAGGCGCACGTCGAGGCAGAAGGCCACCGCTGCACCGAGGCGGTAGTAGCTGATCTGGCTGTCCCGCGAGGCTGGCGTGGCTTTGTAGAGCTTGATCCACGCCTCACGGGCACTGGCCGCCAACGACTGGATCGAGCAACCGGGTGACATCAGCACGCTGGACAGCTCCTCACCCAGATCCTTGAGCAGAGTCGGTCGATCCGAACAGCCCGCCAACAGGGGCAGGCTGAGGTCGAAGTAGCTGGTGATTCCCTCGGCAAACCAGAGGCCTTCGGTGATCACCGCCTGCCCGTAGTCATAGGGGCGAAGCTCAACGGGCCGCAGCCGCCGCACATTCCACTGGTGCAGATATTCATGGCCGATCAGCTGCAAGAGCTGCCGGTACCCCTTGGGCTTGGCCAGAGCCGACCAGCTGAACTGCAGCACAGCACTGTGGTCGTGTTCGAGGCCGCCGTAACCCTGATCAAGCAGTTGCAGCACAAGCTGGTAACGGTCCCCCGCCGGGGGAGGGGTTCCCAGCAAGCGACAGGTGGCACTGCAGACCTTTTCGATGTCGCTGATGAAGTTCGGCGGCCAACCCATCGGTGGCGTTCCGATCAGCAACAGCTCATGGGTCTTGCCCTCCACCATGAAGGGTTCTGCCTGAAAAGGCCCCGCATGCAGCGGGCTGTCCACGAGGGCATCGAAATCGGCAGCGACCCAGCCCTCAGCGCTGGCCTCCAGCGGCAGATGCACACTCCAGTGCTCCGGAGCCGTGACGGCAACGTGGTGGGGTGACCAGCGGCACCCGTCGATGTCCATCGCCACAGCAGCGAGGCAGAGCGACGCGAAATCAGGATCCAGCAACCCGGTGCGGACAGTGAGATCCCGGGCTTCCAGCTGATAGTTGAGCGTGAGCGGGCTCAGATCCGGCAGATCACAGAGCCACTGGTGCGGCGCCATTCGACGCACCGGAAGCTCCTCACCATTGGCCAGAAGCTGCAGGCTGTGGAGGTGCTGGGCGTGATCACGAACCGTGTACGACCCCGGTGTCCACACCGGCAGTTGGAAGGTCTGGCGTTGGTTCTGCGGTGTCCACTCGATGGAGACCGCGATGGTCTGTGTTTCGGGATGGCTCAGATCGAGCCGGATCTGAACCGGTTCGAACACGTCAGTTGGTCTGCACGATCAGCTCAGCGGAACCCATGCCACCAAGGCGCACTTCATCCATGGCATGGAGCAGGGCGTAGCGGCGCGTCACCCGTTGCAAGCGCTGTTCAAGCCCGGGGTGGCGGCTGATGCGTTGGATGTCGCCATGCATCACGATTGTTCCGTCCTCCCGCTGGGTCCAGCCCAGGGGCATGGCTGAGCCCTGAAACGCGAGCACATCCACGGCATGGGAGTCGTCCGCGAATCCCTGCAATTTTGTCGATCGCTCCACCGTGAAGCCCTCATCACAAAGGGCCTGAACCAGACGCTCGAGGTCAGTGAAGACAGTCGGCAGGATGGAGAGATGGGACATGGACCGAACCCCGCTTTGACAGACCCTAGCCACAACAATCGAGCTGACCAGGCCCCGCTGCAGCTGGGGGTGATGGCATCCGGAAGCGGCAGCAACTTCGAGGCCCTGGCCCAGGCCATTCAGGCGGGGACTCTCAACGCGCGGATCCAGCGGCTGGTGGTGAACAATCCGGGCTGTGGTGCCCAGCAGCGGGCGGAGCGTCTCGGCATTCCGGTGTCGGTGCTTGACCATCGCCTGATCAAGAACCGGCGCGAGCTGGACGGCGAACTGGTGCGCCTGTTCCGCGCCGACCAGGTGGAACTGGTGGTGATGGCGGGGTGGATGCGGATCGTTACCGAAGTGCTGGTCAGCGGCTATTCCGATCGCCTGATCAACATCCACCCCTCACTGCTGCCCAGCTTCCGTGGCCTGGATGCCATCGGGCAGGCCCTGCAGGCCGGGGTGAAGGTCACCGGCTGCACGGTGCACATCGTCACCGAGGAACTGGATGCCGGTCCAATCCTGGCCCAGGCTGCCGTTCCCGTTCTCAATGGGGATGACCACGCCAGGCTCGCCAAACGGATTCAGGAGCAGGAACACCTGCTCCTGCCCAGGGCACTGGCTGAGCTGAAGCCCACCTGGCGTCAGGGATAGAACGACTGCAGGGGCAGCCCCGTCTCCGGAGAGAGGCCCGCCATCAGGTTGAGGCACTGCACGCCCTGCCCGGCCTGACCCTTGATCAGGTTGTCGATGGCACTCATCAACACCAGCTGGCCGGTGCGGGTGTCCACCTGAACCGACAGCAGAGCACGGTTGGTGTGGCGCGCCCACTTGGTGGCGGGATAGGTGCCCACCGGCAGAACCTGAACACATGGGTGGTGGCGATAGATCGCCTCCAGAACCGTGGTGCAATCCTCGGCGGTGAGACCGGGGTCGCGCAGGCGGGCATACACCGTGGACAGAAGACCACGCACCATCGGCACCAGATGCGGCGTGAACTGAAGCCGCACCTCCTGGCCAGCCACCTCCATCGCCATCTGCTCGATCTCAGAGGTGTGGCGATGGCCGATCACGCCGTAGGGCGCGATGGATTCCGAGGCCTCCGCCAGCAGCATGGCCTCCTTCGGCACGCGCCCTCCGCCGGAGGTGCCCGTCTTGGCATCAATGATGATGCCGCTGGTCTCGATCAGGCCCTGCTTGAGGAACGGCAGCAGGGGCAGCAGGCTGGCGGTGGGGAAGCAACCCGGTGCGGCAACAAGCTTCGCGTCAGCGATGGCAGGGCCGTTCCATTCCGGCAGGCCGTAAACGGCACTGCTGCAGAGCTCCGCGTCCTGACGGTTGAGGGAGCCGGCCTCCTTGGCATACACCTGCAGCCACTGCTCCAAGGAGCGGTAGCGAAAGTCGGCGGAGAGGTCCACCACCCGCACACCCCGCTCCAGCAGTTGCGGTGCCAACTGACAGGCCAGGCCGTTGGGGAGGCTCAGAACAGCGAAATCGGAACAGGCCGCAATCCGATCCGGATCCGCTGATTCCACCTTTGGGTCATCCGGCAGTGGCAGGAAGGAGCAGACGGAGCTCCAGCGTTGGCCAGCACTGCGTTCACCGCCAAGAAAACTCACAGACAGGCCGGGGTGGCCCTGGAGCAGACGAATGGTCTGCAGGCCGCCGTAGCCGGAGGCGCCGATCACAGCAACCCGTCCGCCCTTCACCGTTGCCATCGCTTCAACCGCCGACGTTGTCCTGCCTGCCATTGAACCAACCAGCCAACGGTCGATCGTACAGAGATCAATAATGAAGTCATCTCCCGGCGACCAGGCTCCTGAACCCCAGTTCCCTTGACCCCGCGAATGAACCGATCGCGTTTGATGCCATCAGCGACGCCCTGGCTGCGATCCGCAATGGGGAATGCGTTGTCGTGGTGGACGACGAACAACGGGAGAACGAAGGCGATCTGATCTGCGCGGCCCAGTTCGCCACCCCGGAAGCGATCAACTTCATGGCCACCGAGGCACGGGGCCTGATCTGTCTGGCCATGGAGGGACAGCGGCTGGACGAACTGGATCTGCCGCTGATGGTGGACCGCAACACCGATGCCAACGAGACGGCCTTCACCGTGAGCATCGATGCCGGCATAGAGCATGGGGTGACCACCGGCATCTCCGCCGAAGACCGGGCCGCCACGATTCAGGTGGCCCTCAACCCAGCCACACGGCCAGCAGAACTGCGCCGCCCTGGGCACATCTTTCCGCTGCGCGCCCGTCCCGGCGGCGTGCTCAAACGGGCCGGTCACACCGAAGCCGCCGTGGATCTGGCTCAGCTGGCGGGCCTCAGCCCCTCCGGAGTGATCTGTGAAATCCAGAACAGCGATGGCTCCATGGCCCGCTTGCCGGAGCTGCGCAGCTACGCCGATCGCTGGGGGCTGAAGCTGATCAGCATTGCTGACCTGATCCGCTACCGGCTGGAAAACGAGCGCTTCGTTCGCCGCATGGCCCAGGCCCAGATGCCCAGCCGCTTCGGCAGCTTTCAGGCGGTGGGCTACCGCAACGAACTGGATGGCTCAGAACACGTGGCCCTGATCAAGGGTGAGCCCAATGCCCTGAGCGAACCGGTGCTGGTGCGCATGCATTCCGAATGCCTCACCGGCGATGCCTTCGGCTCACTGCGCTGCGACTGCCGTCCCCAGCTGGAGGCGGCCCTGCACCAGATCGAAGCGGAAGGCGAGGGAGTGGTTGTTTATCTGCGCCAGGAAGGGCGGGGCATCGGCCTGATCAACAAATTGAAGGCCTACAGCCTCCAGGAAGCCGGGCTCGACACCGTTGAAGCCAACGAGCGGCTTGGCTTCCCGGCGGATCTGCGCAACTACGGCGTGGGCGCGCAGATCCTCTCCGACCTCGGCATCCATCGGCTGCGGTTGCTCACCAACAACCCCCGCAAGATCGCCGGCCTCGGCGGCTATGGCCTCCAGGTGGAGGAGCGGGTGCCGCTGGTGATGGACCCCGGTGCCCACAACGCCGACTACCTGGCGGCCAAGCGGGAGAAGCTCGGGCATCTGTTCGAATCCGAGAGTCCCTGTGTGGTGCTGGCCCTGGCGGTGAACGTGGGCCCCGAAAGCTGGCCCACCATTCGCCAAGAAGTGGAGACCATCGCCCAGCGCCATGGCTTCAGCCTTGAGGCCCTGCATGAACCCCGCTTGTTAGCGCTGTGGGATCGACCGCAATTCGTCTGGAAACTGATTCCCGACGGCGCCGATTCAACCCCCCTGCTCAAGAGCCTGGCGGCCCTGGCGGCCACCGAGCGGGTGGGTCTAATGCGCGTTCCCACAGAGCGGATGGCATTGCACCCGCCCCAGACCCTGGAACGGGTGGAACATCAACTCAATGAGTTGATCAACCTGGGCAGTGACGAACTGCTGGAAAACGGCCCGTCACTGCTGCATTGGACCCGGAGCTGATCAGCCTTCCTGGATCGTCACTTTGTTGATCTTGGAGCCGTTGGCCAGCTTCAGCACCACATCCATGTTGCCGGTGTGGCCGAAGACGGTATGCACGCCATCGAGGTGAGGCTGGGCCTCATGGCAGATGTAGAACTGCGAGCCGCCGGTGTTGCGACCGGCATGGGCCATAGCCAGGGTGCCGGCCTGGTGCTTCTGCTGGTTGATCTCGCAATCGATCTGGTAGCCGGGGCCGCCGGTACCGGCCATGCCGCGGGCGCCTTCACGGCTGTTGGGGCATCCCCCCTGGGCCATGAAGCCGGGGATGACGCGGTGAAAGGCCAGACCGTCGTAGAAGCCATCCTTGGCCAGCTTCACGAAGTTGGCGACGGTGTTCGGGGCATCGGCTTCGAACAGCTCGAGCTCGATCAGGCCTGCTTCAGTGTCCATCAAGGCCTTGGTCATGGTGGCGCGAGCAAAATTGGAGTGTAAAGAGACGCCGACCATGCCCGACCTCTCCCAAGCCCGCGTCGGTGTGATCGGCGGCAGCGGCCTCTATTCGATCCCCGGCTTGCGGCAGGTGGAGGAACGCACGGTCGACACACCCTTCGGGGCACCATCCGATCAACTGCGCCTGGGAGAGCTAGAGGGCGTCGAAACCGTCTTCCTGGCCCGCCACGGCCGCCATCACCATCTGCTTCCCAGTGAAGTGCCCTACCGAGCCAACATCTGGGCGATGCGTTCCCTGGGGGTGCGCTGGCTGATCTCGCTCTCGGCAGTGGGGTCCCTGCAGGAGCATCTGCAGCCGCGCGACATGGTCGTGCCCGATCAGTTCATCGACCGCACCAGGGACCGGCCCGCCAGTTTCTTCGGCAACGGCTGCGTGGCCCACGTCAGCCTTGCGGACCCCTTCTGCCCCAATTTGAGTGCCCTGTTGGCCGATGCCGCTGAACAGGGGTTGCCGGAGGGTCGACGGCTGCATCGCGGTGGCACCTATCTCTGCATGGAGGGCCCCGCCTTCTCCACCCGTGCCGAAAGCAAGCTCTACCGCTCCTGGGATTGTTCGGTGATCGGGATGACCAATCACACCGAAGCCCGTCTGGCCCGGGAAGCCGAACTGGCCTATGCCTCCCTGAGCATGGTCACCGACTTCGACTGCTGGCATGAGGATCACGACGCTGTCTCAGTGGAGATGGTGATCGGCAACCTTCAGGCCAATGCCTCAGCAACCGAACCGATCCTGAGTGGATTGATGCAGCGGCTCAAACAGGACCCTCCCGCCTCGCCGGCCCACACAGCCCTCGCCAACGCCCTGATCACCTCCAAAGATCAAGTCCCGGAACAGACCCGGTCCAACCTTGATCTGTTCACCGCCCCCTACTGGGGACCGTTCGATCAGGCTTCCGCCAGCTGAGCGCCGCAGGCGGCCAAGGCAGGCCGCAGCTGTTGGTTGTGCTGCTGCAGAACAGCCTTGGCCTGGTCCACCGACAAGGCTGCAGCAGCCATCAACAGGGCGAGTTTCACCGATCCGCCGGCCTCCTCCAGCAGCATCAGCCCCCGCTCCCGCTCCACACCGGCAAGATCCCGCAGGATCCGCAGGGACCGGTCCACCAGTTTGCTGTTGCTGGCGGCCACATCCACCATGCGGTTGCCGTAGACCTTGCCCAGCTTCACCATCACGGCGGTGGAGAGGGTGTTCAAGGCCAGTTTTGTGGCGGTTCCAGCCTTCATCCGGGTGGATCCCGTCAGCAATTCAGGGCCCGTGAGCAGGCGGATGTCGATGTCGCAGGGAAGGGGCGCCTGCTCCGTTGGAACGCAGGCCATGGCGATCGCGAGGGCTCCGATGCTTTTGGCAAACGCCAGCCCACCGCGCACGTAGGGGGTGGTGCCGCCGGCGGCGATGCCCACCAGGCAATCCTTGGCGCAGAAGCCCCGCTCCTCGAGATCGGCACGTCCGGCGGCCTCAATGTCCTCAAGCCCTTCCGAGCTGCGCAGCAACGCAGCGGAACCACCGGCGAGAACACCTTGCACCTGCTGGGGATCACTGCAGAAGGTGGGCGGACATTCCGCGGCATCCAACACCCCCAGCCGTCCGGAGGTGCCAGCACCCAGGTAGAAGAGCCGGCCGCCGGCACGGAGGCGCTCGGCAACGGAATCAACCGCCTGGGCTAGCCCCGTAGCCACAGCGGCAACAGCCTCCTGGGGGCGACGATCCTCGTCTGCAAACAACTCCACCAGCGCCAGGGTGTCGAGCTGATCCAGGCGTGAACTGCGCCGGTTGCTCTGCTCGGTGAGCAGGTGGCCGCGGTCGCTGGAGGGCTGCAGATCAGGGTCGAACAGGGCCATGGCTCAGAGCAGACCCTCCAGGCGCCGACGCAGCTCATCCAGCTCAGGATTCGATTCCGGTTCGGTCTCCAGTCCCTGGCGCGCGGGCTCAACGCTCTGCTGCTCTGCCACACCGCCGTCAGAAACAGCCTCGTCCGAAACCCCGTCGTTCGCAACCGCGTCGTCCTTCCAGTTGCTCACATCGCGGTTGCTCTGGGGCGGCGCCATGAACAGACGCTCCTCGTCATTGCTGGGCACAAAGCCCGACTCGATCAGCCGGGCCTCATAACCGGCCTCACGGCAAAACAGATCCACATCTTCCCGATCGAGGGCCTCCACCGTCGGAACCGGAAAGTCCTGGGCCTCCAGAAGACCGGCATATCGCTCGGCATCGTCGGGGTTCTCAAACAGCAGAACCACGGTTCGTCCGGCGATTTCAAGCGAGTGGATGCCTTCGCTATCCGTACCGGCATCAAAGAGCAGGACGTGGACGCGCATCGGGAAAACCGTCAGATCAACCGGACCGGAGTCTCACCCATCGTCAACCACCCTGCTCGGATTCGCTCGCCAGTTCCTGAAGACGTCGGTAGAGGGCCCGTTCCGCATCACCCAGATCAGACGGAATCACCACAACGATCTCCACCAACTGGTCACCCCGCTCGTCATCCAGCTGCAGCCCGCGCCCCCGCAGTCGCAGCAAACGTCCACTGGATGAGCCTGGAGGAACCTGCAGCGTCACAGGGCCATCCAGGGTCGGCACATCCACAGCGCAGCCGAGGGCTGCATCCGGTGGGAACAGCATCAGCTTGTAGAGCACCCGCAGACCATCTATCCGCAGGCCGTCGTCGGTCACGACCCGGAGCTGCAGGAAATGATCACGGCCGCCGGGGGCAACGCCTTCAAGCCGCAGACGCCAGCCATCCCCAGCAAAGGGGGGCGTGTTCAGCTCGATCACTGTGCCGTCATCGAGGGTCAGTTCCACCACGGTTCCCTGGAGAGCCTGATCTGGAGTGAGATGCACCACCGACTCGAGATCTTCCACGGCACGCACCGGCGGCGGCGGCGGCGGTGCCGACACCGGAGGTTCATGGACTCTGGCTTCACGCGTGGCGTCATCACCACTGGCGTCATCACCGCGGAAGGGGGGATCGGGCTCGTCCTCAACCTCAACGGAGGAACGTCCTGTTCCACCGCCGAAGATCACATCGAGGTAATCCTCAAAATCAGGGAAGCCCTGGGCAAAGGGATCGGCAACATCCGCACGGGAGCCACCCCCTCTCTGCCAGGCCTCACGCCGGCGGGGATCGCTGAGCACCGCATAGGCCTCATTGACCAGCTTGAAGCGCTCTTCAGCAACGGGATCGTTGCTGTTGAGATCGGGGTGCCAGCGGCGCGCCTCCCGGCGAAAGGCCCGTTTCAGTTGCTGATCGGTGCAGTCGGAATCAACCCCCAGCAGAGACCAGTAATCAGGCTCAGCGGTAGATGTCATCGTCCCAAGGTGCAGGGTCACGCCGGCTCAGACCACGGCCACGGTCACCCGGACGGCTGGGGGGACCCCAGGGGTCGTCGTCCCAGTCATCGGCAAACAGCTCATCCTTGAGGGAGCCCAGGGTGTTGCGGATCCCCTGAAGCGGGCTGCCATCGGCCTGACGTTCCGCCGACAGCCGGCGGTTCAGCCCGAACAACGCCTCCTCGAGACCACTCACGCAGAGATCAAGCTCCTGGAGGTCATCATTGGCGAGGCAGTCCTGCACGTCACGCATGGCCATTTCAACGGCCCGTTGCTGCCGTTCAGCGCCATAGGGCCCCAGCTCGAGTGAGGCATCCCGCAGCCGCCGTTCCGCCTGGGCAAGCAGGGTCTGAGCCCTGTTGCGGCGCTCGATCTGGTTGCGTTTGCGCCTGTCCTCATCAGCCCTCGCCTCCGCTTCCGCCAGCAGAGCGGTCACATCCTCCTCATTGAGGTTCGAGCCGCCCTGAATCGACACCGACTGCTTGCGGCCGGTGGTGCGGTCGGTGGCACTGACCTGCAGCAGGCCATTGGCATCGATGTCGAAGGCCACCTGCACTTGGGGCACCCCCCGCGGGGCGGGTGGAATCCCGGAGAGCCGGAAACGACCGAGGGATTTGTTGTCCGTCGCCATCTGGCGCTCCCCTTGCCAAACATGGATTTCCACGGACGACTGATTGGCTTCCGAGGTGCTGAAGACATCGGACTGACGCACGGGGATCGGCGTGTTGCGGGGAATCAGTACCTTCATCAATCCGCCGATGGTCTCCAGTCCCAGCGAGAGGGGGGTGACGTCGTTGAGCAGCAGATCCCTGAGTTCACCGGTGAGAATTCCGGCCTGTACCGCAGCGCCGATGGCCACCACCTCATCGGGATTCACCGATTGGCAGGGATCGATCGGCACGAGGGTGCGCACCAATTGCTGAACCATCGGCATCCGCGTGGCACCACCCACCAGCACGACGTCATCGATGTCGTCTGCCGACCAGCCGGAGTCGCGCAGCGCCGCCTGGACAGGACTCAGCAGACGATCCAGCAGATCGGGGCAGAGCCCTTCAAAGGTGGCGCGGTCCAGGCGGGTTTCGATGTGCAGCGGACCATCGCTGCCGGTAGCAATGAAGGGAAGCGAAATCGGGGTGCTCAGCACACCGGAGAGTTCCTGCTTCGCCTTCTCAGCCGCTTCCGTCAACCGCTGCAGGGCCTGGCGATCGCGGCGCAGATCAACCTTGTGCTCCTCCTCAAAGGCATCAGCCAGCCAGTTGACGATGCGTTGATCGAAATCGTTGCCGCCGAGTTGCGTGTCGCCGTTCGTCGCCTTGACGTCAAAAACACCATTGGCGATGCGCAGCAGCGACACGTCAAAGGTGCCTCCACCAAGGTCGAAGACCAGGACCCGTTTGACGGCGCTGCGGTCAAAGCCATAGGCCAGAGCAGCTGCGGTGGGCTCATTGAGGATGCGCTCCACCGAGATGCCCGCCAGGCGTCCGGCGTCACGGGTGGCCTGGCGCTGTGCGTCGTTGAAGTAAGCGGGCACGGTCACCACCGCCGCTTCCACCGGTTCACCCAAATAGGTGGACGCGTCATCGACAAGCTTGCGAATGATGCTGGCCACCAGTTCTTCGGGCGCGTATTCCCGCTCGGTCACCGGACAGGGCACCCGAACCTGCCCCTGGTCGTTGGCACGCACCGTGTAGGGAACCGACAGGCTGCTGTCCTCCAGTTCGTCCCAGTCCCGGCCGACGAACCGCTTCAGGTTCGAGAAGGTGTTGCGGGGGCTGAGCACCAGCTGGCGCCGGGCCAGCTGACCCACCAACAGTTCCTGATCCTTGGTGTATCCGACAACGGATGGGGTGGTTCGGCCGCCCTCGGCATTGGCGATCACGTGGGGACGACCTGCCTCCAGCACAGCGACAACCGAATTGGTGGTCCCCAGATCGATTCCGACGATCCGCCCCATATCCCTGAAAACTTGATCCCCACGCTAACGGCAGGTTCAAACCGGCTCCAGTCCCTCCCTTAAGCGGTTGTTAATGCCCCCAAACGGTTCGGGTCATACGTTGTAAGGGCGCGCCATTGGATGCATGTCCGACCCGGACAGTCGTTACTTGCTCCGAAGCCGTCCACCAGCGGAAAAGCTGGTGGACATCAGTTTCAGAAACCTCGCCATCGCCATGGCTTCCGTTGTGGCGATCGTTCTGTTCTCAATCCTTGTGGTGGTTTTCCAGGGGAGCCTGGATTCCATGGCCCGCTACGGATGGCAATTTCTGGTCACCTCAGACTGGAATCCCGTGGACGATCAGTACGGGGCCGGAGCCGCGATCTACGGCACCTTGATCACATCACTGCTCGCGTTGATGATCGCGGTGCCCCTCGGTGTTGGCACAGCCATTTTCATCACCGAAAACATCATTCCCAAGCGGATCCGGGATGTGATCGGCCTGATGGTGGAACTGCTCGCGGCGATTCCATCGGTGGTGCTTGGCCTCTGGGCCATTTTCGTGTTGGAACCGTTCATCAGGCCTGGGCTTGAACTTCTTTATCAACTGTTCAATTGGTTCCCCCTGTTCAGCACTCCACCGATGGGTCCTGGCACCATTCCGGCGGTGTTGATCCTGGTGGTGATGATCCTGCCGATCATCACGGCGATCTCCCGTGATTGCCTGAATCAGGTTCCACCGCAACTGCGCCAGGCGGCCTATGGGGTAGGCACAACCCGCTGGGGAGCCATCATCAATGTGATTCTCCCGGCAGCGATTTCCGGAATCATTGGTGGTGTGATGTTGGCCTTGGGCCGCGCCATGGGCGAAACCATGGCCGTGACCATGATCATCGGAAATTCCAACAACTTCAGCGTTTCGCTGCTGGCCCCTGGCAACACCATCGCAGCGATGCTGGCCAATCAATTTGGTGAGGCGGATGGCTCCCAGGTGTCGTCACTGATGTACGCAGCGTTCGTGCTGATTGTTCTCACCCTGTGCGTGAATATTTTTGCCCAGTGGATCGTGAAGCGTTTGAGCCTGAAGTACTGACATGACACAGACGCTCACCCACAACACAGCCGAGTCAGCCTCTGACCTCAGCTACAAACCCTTTCAACGCAGAAACATCAGCAGCAGGGCGCTCTCGTTTCTGGCAGCCCTGTTTGCCGCGATTGCTGTTCTGCCCCTGATCATGGTGCTCGGCTACGTGCTCGTGCAGGGGGGCAGCAAGATCAGCCTGGCCCTGCTGACGCAACTTCCACCACCGCCAGGCCTCGAAGACGGCGGCATCGCCAATGCGATCGTTGGAACGCTGGTGGTGACGGCCATCGCTGCACTGATCGCCGTTCCGGTGGGCGTCGGCGGCGGCATTTTTCTAGCTGAATACTCCCGGTCGGGATGGTTCGCTCAGTTCATTCGCTTCGGCACCAATGTGCTGGCCGGGGTGCCATCGATCATTGCCGGCGTTTTCATTTACGGCACGATCGTCACCAGTCGAATCCTGTTCGGAAACGCCTACAGCGCCGTGGCCGGCGGCATGGCACTGGCGGTGCTGATGCTTCCCACAGTGATCAAAACCACCGATGAAGGCCTGAAGCTGGTGCCCGATGATCTCCGGCGTGGCGCCCTCGGCGTGGGGGCATCCCGGTTCGTCACCGTTGTTCGCATCACCCTGCCTGCCGCATTAACCCCGATAGCCACAGGGGTTGTGCTGGGCATCGCCCGAGCAGCAGGGGAAACAGCTCCCTTGATCTTCACCGCTCTGTTCTCACCGTTCTGGTCGGATCTGCTTACGCCCGAAGGGATCTTCGCTCCAATCGCGACCCTCTCGGTGATGATCTACAACTTCGCGATCATGCCCTACGAATTTCACAACGAGCTGGCGTGGGCCGCATCGTTTGTGCTCGTCGTGATGATCCTGGCCCTGAACCTGTTCTCTCGCTGGCTGGCGCGATTTGCTGCCAAATAAACCTTTTTCTGCATAAAACAATGACGACTCTTCAACAGCCCCAAGCCACCGAGTCCCACAACGCAGACGTCGCCCTTTCCCTGCAGAACGTCACGATCAGCTACGGCAATTTCGAAGCCGTTAAAAACGTCTACTGCCAGATTCCCCGCGGCAAGGTGACAGCCTTCATTGGCCCATCCGGATGTGGAAAGTCCACGGTGCTTCGTTCATTGAATCGGATGAACGATCTGATCGAAGGCTGCTCACTGAAGGGAAGCATCCTGTTTGGAGGTGTAGACCTCTACGGGCCCAGGATTGATCCCGTGGAGGTGCGCCGCCGGATCGGAATGGTGTTCCAACAACCCAACCCATTCCCGAAAAGCATCTACGAAAACATCGCCTTCGGCGCTCGCATCAATGGCTACACCGGAGACATGGATGAGCTTGTTGAGCGTTCCCTCCGCCAGGCGGCGGTTTGGGATGAGTGCAAAGACAAGCTGAATGAAAGCGGGTATTCGCTCTCCGGCGGACAGCAGCAGCGCCTCTGCATCGCGCGCACGATCGCGATTCAGCCAGAGGTCATCCTCATGGATGAGCCCTGCTCAGCCCTTGATCCCATCTCAACGTTGAAGATCGAGGAAACGATGCATGAGCTCAAGAAGAGCTTCACCATCGTGATCGTCACCCACAACATGCAGCAGGCCGTTCGCGTCAGCGACATGACCGCCTTCTACAACGCAGAGGCCGTTGAAGGCGGAACCGGAAAGGTGGGTTACCTCGTGGAATTCAACGAGACCGACAAGATCTTCAACGCCCCCCAACAGCAGGCCACCCAGGACTACGTCTCCGGTCGTTTCGGCTGATCGCCGAGCCGGCCCCAGGCAAGGCCGTGATTGGGCCTTCAAGCCTAGAAAAGGGCAAAAAAAATCCGGTCCTGACGGACCGGAGAAGCGGAGAGCGAGGGATTCGAACCCTCGATAGAGTTGCCCCTATACAGCATTTCCAGTGCTGCGCCTTCGACCACTCGGCCAGCTCTCCACCGGCTAAATGGGGCAGGTGAGAATGTAGCAGGGCACTGCCAGCAGACCTTCATGCGTCCCAGCCACAGGATCACGATTCACTGGCGCCAAGAGGGTCGCACCATCACCCACGACGTGCCTGAGGGGGACTACATCCTTCACAGCTTCGAAGAGCAGGGTGACCCACTTCCTTTCTCCTGCAGAAACGGATGCTGCACGGAGTGCGCCGTTCGCGTGCAGAGCGGCAACCTCGACCAGCGCGAAGCCATGGGTCTGTCGCGGGAGCTGAGGGACAAGGGCTACGGCCTGCTCTGCGTGGCCCGCGCCATCGGGCCCCTGGAGGCTGAAACCCAGGATGAGGATGAGGTGTACGAGCTCCAGTTCGGTCGCCACTTCGGCAAAGGGCGCGTTACTGCTCGCATTCCCCTCGAGGAGGAGTGAACATGCCGGAATCGATCTGCACCCGTGCCGCCCACGAAGCCGGTCTCAGCCCAAGCGATCTGGAGCGTCTTGTCGGCGTGGCCCGCTCAGCGGCCGATGCCGGTGGTCAGGAACTGATGCGCCACTACGGGCGCCTGTCGTCCATCGAAAGCAAAGGCCGCATCGGCGACCTGGTCACCAATGCCGACCTTGCTGCCGAACGCATCGTCTTGGAGCTGCTGGCGGAGCAAACCCCTGAGATTGCTGTGCTGGCGGAGGAAAGCGGGGCAGCCGGTCAGCAGGACGGCCTGAGGTGGTGTGTTGACCCCCTCGATGGGACCACAAACTTCGCCCACGGCTACCCCTTTTTTGCCACCTCGATCGGACTCACCCTGGGCCAGCAGCCCATCCTCGGGGCCATCGCTGTGCCCTTTCTCAAGGAGATGTACTGGGGGGCACCGGGGGTCGGAGCGTTCTGCAACGACAGACCACTGCAGGTGAGCAGTTGTGATCGGCTCGAAGACTCCCTACTGGTCACCGGGTTCGCCTACGACCGGCACACCCGACTCGACAACAACTACGCCGAGTTCTGCTGGTTCACCCATCGCACCCACGGCGTGCGCCGGGGAGGTGCTGCAGCGGTGGACCTGGCCTTCGTGGCCGCTGGCCGCCAGGACGGCTATTGGGAACGGGGCCTGTCTCCCTGGGATCTGGCCGCTGGCGTGGCGTTGGTGGATCTGGCCGGTGGAACCGTCACCGGCTATGGCAATCGACCCTTCGACCTCTCCAGTGGCCGGGTCATTGCCGCTGGCGCCAGCCTGCATGCGGCGATCACCGAGGGGCTGTCTCAGGTGCAACCACTGCCTGGAGCCGCCTTCGGAGCGCCCGAGGTCACGGCCATGGGATCCTGAGGCGTGGCCGAGAGGACGTGAGATGGCGCTGCAACCTGCAGCTGGCGCAAAGGATCTGAATCCACGTCAGGTGGAGACCAACCGACAGCTGACGGAACGTCTGGCGTCGGTTTACCGCCTCTGGGGCTACGACGAGGTCTCGCCACCCCGGGTAGAACGCCTGGCCACCCTGATGGCCGGCGGTGCCATCGACAGCTCAGACATTGTTCGTCTGGTGGCTGATGACCCCCTCGGGCTGCGCCCGGAGATGACGGCATCCATCGCCAGAGCCGCCTGCACCCGATTTGCGGATCGCCAGAGACCGCTGCGGCTCTGGGCCTCTGGCACGGTGTTCCGCACCCGTTCCGCCGATGAGGGTGGTCAGTGCATCGAGGAAAACCTTCAGAGCGGCGTTGAACTGTTCGGCGTCAGTGGCGGCGAAGCGGAGATGGAGCTGCTCAGCCTGCTGATGGCCTCCGTTCAGACCCTGGGGCTGCAGGCCAACCAGAAACCAAGGCTGTTGCTGGGTCACACCGCTCTGATGGATCTGGTGCTCCGTCCGTTCAGCGGTGCGTTGCGTGATCAGATCCGCACGGCATTGATCGATTTCGACCGGTTGGCCATCGAGGGCTTCGATCTGGCCGACGCTGAGAAGACCAGGCTGCTCTCCTTGCTGGACTGCCGTGGCACCCCCGACCAGGTGCTGACCCAGCTCGAGAGTCTCTGCGGGGAACAGCCGGTCTTCGATGAGCTGCGGCGCCTCTGTGCCCATCTCGCCTCGGCAGCTCAGGCTCAGGCGGTGACGATCCAGCTGGATCCAACCTTTCAACCCCATTTCGAGCTCTACACCGGCCTGGTGTTCCAGCTGGTCTGTGATGGCCGCAGTTCACCGGTGGTGATTGCCCGCGGCGGCCGCTACGATGATCTGGTGCGCCGTTGCGGCGCAACGGATGACCGGGCTTTTGGCGCAGGGTTCAGCCTCGCAATCGATCCGATCCGCGAACTGATTTCAGACCTGGATGCTGCCGAACAGGAGCAGTCCGATGTTCTCGTTGCTTTTTCAACGGCCTCGAATCTGGAATCCGCCATGGAGCGTCAGCGCGGCTGGCACGAGCAGGGACGCACCGCTGTGATGGCCCTGGAACCCCTGGCGTCCAAGCAGGAGGCTGAGCAGCAGGCGAAGGCCCAGGGTGGTCTGCAGCTGGATTGGGTCGATCCTTAGGATCCCGCTGTGCAGCAGGACCTCCATGGCTCATTCCATCGTCACTGACGTTTGCGAGGGGATCGCTGATTGTGTTGATGCCTGCCCTGTGGCCTGTATCGACCAAGGCAAAGGAAAGAACAAGAAGGGCACTGACTTCTACTGGATCAATTTCGATACCTGCATCGATTGCGGTATCTGCCTGCAGGTGTGTCCCGTTGAGGGAGCCATCGTTGCTGAAGAGCGTCCTGACCTGCAGAAGACGCCCTGATCTGGGCCAAGGGACGTAGGCACGAAGGTACGGGGAACCCCCTGAAACAGCAGTTGAGCTCGGGTAAAACCTGTCTCTAGTGTCTGGTTTTTCACAGCAAAGGAATGGCGGTGCTGGAGGAACAGGGTCAGATTCAGATCCACACCGAAAACATTTTCCCGATCATCAAGAAGGCCGTTTATTCCGGCCATGAGGTGTTTCTGCGGGAGCTGGTGAGCAATGGCGTCGACGCCATCAGCAAGCGCCGCATGGCGGCGATGGCCGGCGACTGCAGTGAAGGGGATGACGGGGCCATTCGGATCAGTGTGGATCGCGAAGCCAAAACACTCACCATCAGCGACAACGGCATCGGCATGACCGCCGATGAGGTGAAGCGCTACATCAACCAGGTGGCCTTCTCCAGCGCCGAGGATTTCCTGGAGAAGTACAAGCAGGAAAACGACGCCATCATTGGCCACTTCGGCCTGGGCTTCTATTCCAGCTTCATGGTGGCCGAGCGGGTTGAGCTGCTGACCCGTTCAGCGCGGCCCGAGGCTGAGGCCGTGCGCTGGAGCTGTGATGGCTCCCCGAACTTCAGCCTCACTGCCGCCGAGAAAGAGCAGCCCGGCACGGACGTGATCCTTCATCTGATGGAGGACGAGCTCGAATATCTCGAACCGGCTCGGATCCGCACCCTGATCAACACCTACTGCGACTTCATGGCAGTACCGGTGCAGCTGGAAGGGGAAACCATCAACAAGATGGATGCCCCCTGGCGCAAAAGCGCCAGAGACCTGAGTGATCAGGACTACATCGACCTGTACCACTACCTCTATCCCTTCCAGGGCGATCCCCTGCTCTGGGTTCACCTCAACACCGACTATCCCTACAACCTCCAGGGCATTCTTTTCTTCCCCAAGCAGACCGGACGTGCCGACTGGGAGAAGGGGGAAATCAAGCTGTACTGCAACCAGGTGTTCGTCAGCGATTCGATCAAGGAGGTCGTTCCGCGCTACCTGTTGCCCCTGCGGGGGGTGATCGATTCACCCGATATCCCCCTGAACGTGAGCCGCAGTGCTCTGCAAACCGACCGGCGCGTTCGCTCCATCGGCAACTTCGTCGCCAAGAAAGTGTCCGACCGGCTGCGGAACCTGAAAAAGGAGGATCCCAACGGTTACGCCGAAGCCTGGGATGCCCTGGCACCCTTCGTGAAGATCGGCGCCATGGAGGACGAGAAGTTCGCCGAACAGGTGTCTGAACTGATCCTGTTCGCCACCACCGCTGCAGCAGGGGAAGGAGACGACGCTGACCCGATCGCCTGCGATGGCCGTGCCTTCACCACCCTGGAGGGGTACCGCAGCCGACTGGCCGCGGATCAGAACCAGCGTGTGCTCTACAGCACCGATGACGTTGCCCAGGCCGGTGCGCTCAACCTCTGGACCTCCCAGGGCGCGGAAGTGCTGAAGCTGGAGACGGTGATCGACACCCAGTTCATCCCCTGGCTGGAACATCGCCATGAGGAACTCACCTTCCAGCGCGTCGACTCGGAACTGGACGAAAGCCTGAAGGACAACGATGCCGAACTCACCGATCAGGACGGCACCACCGAGTCAGACCGACTGCGTGATCTGATCAAAGCGGCCCTCGCCAACGACAAGGTGACCGTTCAGGTGCAGGCCTTGAAAGCCGAGGGGGCACCGCCGGCCATGATTCTTCTGCCGGAACAGATGCGCCGGCTGAACGACATGGGCGCCTTGATGGAACAACGCCTGCCGGGCCTTCCCGAGCATCACGTGCTGCTGGTGAACCGGCGCCACCCCCTTGTGGAGGGGATGCTGAAGTTGCGTGCCGGTGGCGTGCTGGTGGGAGCGGCGGACACATCGCCGACCGCAAGCCTGGCCGAGGATGTGGCCCGCCATCTGTATGACATGGCGCGCCTGGGCGTCGGGGGTCTGGAGCCCAATGAGCTGGCCGGTTTCCAGACCCGCAGCGCTGAATTGATGGGTGCCTTGATGCAGAGAGGACTTTGACCTGAAGACCTTTTGCTAAATTAGTTATTTGGAACTGGCTTTTCAGCTCCAAACAACCTCTCAGTAGAAGGACATCGTCATGTCACGGGTGTGTCAGCTCACCGGTACTCGCGCCAACAACGGCATGGCCGTGAGCCATTCCCACATCCGCACCAAGAAGCTGCAGCAGGCCAACCTGCAGCAGCGTCGCCTCTGGTGGGCGGAAGGCAACCGCTGGGTGAAGCTGCGTGTCACCACCCGCGCCCTCAAAACCATCCAGAAGAAAGGCCTGGGCGCCTACGCCAAGTCTCTGGGCATTAACCTGGCCAAGGTTTGAGATCTTGAACGGGTGAATCGGCGGGAATTACTAGTCAAGTCCGGCCTTTTCCTTGCTGCTCTGACGCTCACACCCTCGCGGGCTTCGGCCCTCGGGGGTGTTGTTTTGGAAACGGGTACAACCGTGCCTGATTTCGATCTGCCCGGATCCAGTCAGTCCGAACCCGATCGGAAACAATGGAGCAGCCGTGATCTGCGCGGCCGCTGGCTCGCGGTTTACTTCTATCCAAGGGATTTCACCGGCGGATGCACGATCGAAGCCCGGGGCTTCGAAAGCCTTCACAACGACTTCATTCAGGCCGGTGCGGAAGTGATCGGCATCAGCGCCGACAGCGTTGACGACCATGAATCCTTCTGTGAGAGCGAAGGATTGAGCTTCCCCCTGCTGTCCGATCCCGACGGGACCGTGAGCAAGGCCTACGGGTCGTGGATGGCGCCGTACTCGCTGCGCCACACCTTTCTGATCGATCCGGACGGGGTCTTGCGTGAACGCTGGGTGGCGGTTCGACCCAACGGTCACGCCCGCGAGGTGCTGGATTCGTTGGTGTCTTTTCAGACCAAAGCCGCCGTTTGACAAAAGAGGGCTTTTGCTGAATGGTAGAGCGAACGAAGCGTTGTTCGAATAAATGGGTGCGGGTCAGAGTTCATTTGTAATCCTCTATCACCGCACGCCGTTCGACGAATCAAAAGACAAGAACGGGAAAAGAATATGGGTCGATCAGAAAAGCCCTAACGGAATTATTCCAACCCTTCGCAACCTCTTCCGTAGCTGCGAAAAAGGCACTTGGATTGCCTGGAGACGGGTCAACGATCAGTCGAATGAAGGCACAGAACGGTTTGAGATGGATAATCCTTCGCCGTTTACTCTGTGCCGAATCCCCCTGGAAGATGAACAGATCTCCAGTTTTTATCACATCACATCCAAAGAATGCTTCTGGCCAATTCTTCATACGTTTCCAACCTATTTCAATGTCAACAACGCGAACTGGAAGATCTTTGAAGAGGTCAACAAACGTTTCGCCAGGGCGGCATGCGCTGAAGCCGCCGAGGGTGCAACGGTGTGGGTGCATGACTACAACCTTTGGCTGGCTCCCGGTTACATCCGAGCCGAACGTCCAGACCTGAAGATTGCCTTTTTCCATCACACTCCTTTCCCGGGGAATGATGTTTTCGCCATCCTTCCCTGGCGTGAGCAGATCCTGGAAAGTTTGCTCTGTTGTGATGTCGTCGGCTTCCACATTCCCCGCTACACCGAAAACTTTGCCCGCGCCGCCACAACCCTAGTGGGCGCCAAACGAGGCCCCAAAGTGCCGGTGGACAAGAAATTCATTGAGGTCGGAACCGCCCTTTCGGAAGGCACGGTCACCAGTCACCTCGAGCACAACGGTCGCACCATTCAGCTGCTCAGCTCTCCGGTGGGCACCTCACCTGATCTGATTCAGGAATTGTGCTGGAGCCCGTCGGTTGAAAGTCATGGCGAATTGATCGTTCAAGACACCAAAAAAGGCCGAAAACTGATCCTCTCTGCCAGTCGGGTGGATTACACCAAGGGCAACGAAGAGTTGCTGCTGGCGTTTGAACGGCTGTTGGAACGACGCAAGGATCTGCACGGCCAGGTGGTGCTGATGCTGGCCTGTGTGGCCGCTGCCAGTGGAATGAAGATCTACGAAGACACCCAACGCTCAATCGAGGAGATGGCCGGACGCATCAACGGCCGCTTCAGCCAGATCGATTGGGTGCCCATCCGCTTTTCCACCCGCCGGATCCCCTACGACGAAATGATCGCCTGGTTCTGCCATGCGGACGTGTGCTGGATCACTCCGCTGCGGGATGGCCTGAATCTGGTGGCCAAGGAGTACGCCGCTGCTCGACGCAACCGTGGCGGCGTTCTTGTGCTCTCAGAATTCACCGGAGCCTCGGTTGTGCTGGATGGCGCCGTGCTCACCAATCCCTATTCCAATCGCCGCATGGATGAGGCCATCGAATCGGCACTGGAAATGGATGAAGACGAGCAGCGCGACCGCATGAGCCGCATGACCGATGCCGTGGAGAACTACACGGTGAGCGACTGGGCCGAGGAACAGATGTCTGGCCTGTCGCCCTCCACCCCGCAATGAAACTGCGCCGCTGGCTCGTGGGCGGTGCCTTGGCGCTGGTGATGGCCCTGGGTGTTCTGGTTGGATCAGCCTCCTCGCGCGCGGAGGAGGTGAGCATCCTCATGCCCTCCTCCTTCACCGATGCCAGTGCCGATCTGGTGAAAGCCTTCAACCGCGAGCATCGCGGCCGGATTCATCTCAAGTTGATTCGAGGTCCGTTGAACACGGAATCGATTTCAGACCTGGCAATCAGCAGTCTTCTGCTCGGTGATGCGCCGTTCGATGCGCTGTTGATGGATGTCACCTGGTTGCCGAAATATGCCGCCGCCGGCTGGCTTGAAGCCCTGGATCCCTGGTTTGGTCAGGGCGACCAGGAGCAGCTGGTGCAAGGTGCACGGCTGGGCAATGACTACGACGGCCATCTCTATCGCTGGCCGCTGGTGGCCGATGTGGGACTGCTCTACTGGCGCACGGATCTGATGGAACAGCCACCAGCAACGCCCGATGCGCTGGTGGAGGTTGCCGGACGCCTCGTTGAAAGCCAGGCCGTTGCCAACGGTTTTGTCTGGCAGGGGCGTCAGTACGAAGGATTGAGCTGCGACTTCCTTGAAGTGCTGCAGGGCTTCGGCGGTGACTGGATGGACACCACCACCAACGCCATGGAGCTCGATACGCCTGAGGCAACGGCGGCAGCAGACTGGTTGAACGGTCTGATCAGCGAAGGCGTCAGCCCCTACGCCGTGACCAATTACGCCGAGGCGGAGTCGCTTCAGGCCTTCAAGGCCGGAGATGCCGCTCTGATGCGCAACTGGCCCTACGCCTGGGCTGAACTCCAGAAGGACGACAGCGCGGTGAAGGGCAACGTCGGCATCAGCCTGATGGTGGCCCAACCGGGTGAACGCCCCGGAGCCACCCTCGGCAGCTGGGGGCTGAGCCTGATGCGCCAATCGCAGCACAAGGAAGCAGCGGTGCAAGCGATTCGCTACCTCACCAGCGAAGACGCCCAGCGGCAGCGCTTTCTCAACAACGGCTACACCCCAATCCAGGCGGATCTGTTCAACGACCCCGAGATGCTGAAGGCCTCTCCCGTGCTGCCGGATCTGCTGGTGGCCTTGAACCATGCGGTGGTTCGTCCGCCTACCCCGCTGTATGCCCAGCTGAGCGATGTGGTGCAGCGGGAACTCAACGGCTTGTTCACCGCGGCCGGGTCCGCCGATGAGGCCATGGCCACCAGTCAGCAGCGGAGCCAGACTCTGCTGCGGGCTGCGGGAGCCACGCCATGACGATGCTCCTGGCTGCACCTGCTCTGCTGTTGATCGTGGTGGTGTTCGGCTGGCCGATGCTGCGCTACGCCTGGCTGAGCTTCCACGCTGATTCCGTTCTCACTGGCCTCGAACCGGTGGCCAACGGCGGAGCCAACTGGTGGCGACTGGCGGCCGATCAGCGCTTCTGGCTGGATGCCGGACAAACCGCGCGATTCGCCCTGATCTCAGTGGGTTTGGAGTTGCTGTTGGCCCTGGCCATTGCGCTGCTGCTGCATCAACGCTGGCGCGGCAGGGGGGCCGTTCGCGCCCTGACCCTGCTGCCCTGGGCCCTGCCCACAACGATGATGGCCCTGGGCTGGCGCTGGATCTTCAACACCCCCTACGGCCCGATCGAGGTGCTGGCACGAAGCCTTGGCCTCAACTCCCTGGATCTGCTATCCACCCCATCGATCACCTGGCTGGTGACCGTGTTTGCGGATGTCTGGAAAACAACGCCCTTCATCACGCTGATTCTTCTGGCGGGACTCCAGAGCATTCCCGACGACCTCTACAGCGCCTTTCGCCTGGAAGGGGGAACGCCGCTTCAGGCGCTTCGCAGGGTCACCCTGCCGCTGCTGCTCCCCTACATCCTCCTGAGCCTCCTGTTCCGCCTGGCCCAGGCTTTCGGGGTGTTCGATCTGGTGCAGGTGCTCACCGGTGGCGGTCCCGCCGGCAGCACCGAAAGCATCGCCCTCTATGCCTACCTCAACGGAATGCGCTTCCTCGATTTCGGCTACAGCGCCACGGTGATGCTCGCGGGCTTCCTGTTGCTCACCGCGCTGATTCTTGCGGGCACGTTGCTGCTGAGGAGCTTCGGTCTGTTGAGCTCCCTGGACCGATGACACGTGGATCGATGACACGACGTTCCCTCTGGATTGCTCTACTGCTGGTCTGGTCCCTCGCTCCGATGCTGTGGCAGCTGCTGAGTTCCTTCACCACCGCAGATGCTCTGGTCAATGACCAATTGAGCTTCTGGAGCCGTTGGACGCTCAACAACTACCGGGATCTGCTCAGCACCGATCCACCCTTCTGGCGTTATCTGCTCAACAGCAGCCTGGTGGCTTCCCTCACCACACTGCTCACCTTGATGCTGGCCATCCCCGCCGCCTACGGACTCGCAAAGCTGCCTCAGCGGTTGAAAGGAATCCTCCGCACTGCCGTGGCGGGAGCCGCTCTGTTCCCTTATGTGCTGCTGTTTCTGGCGCTGCTCGAACTGGCCCGCACCTTTTCCCTTGGCAACAACCTGATCGCCATCGCCATTCCCTACAGCGCTTTGTCGATGCCTCTGGCCCTGCTGCTGCTCACCGCGGCCTTTGAAGCCCTGCCCAACGACCTCGAAGACGCAGCAAAGCTTGAGGGGCTGTTGTTGTGGCAGCGACTGCGCTGGGTGCTGCTCCCCTTGATTGCCCCGGCCTCCGCCAGCACGGCAATCCTGGTGTTCCTGTTCGCCTGGAACGAATATCCCGTGGCGCTCACCTGGCTGAGCCGCAGCGATCTGCTCACATTGCCGGTGGCGATGGCCCGAATTGCGGGATCATCCACCTATTCCGTCCCGTACGGCACCTACGCGGCAGCCACCGTGCTCGGTGCCATTCCTCTTCTGGTGCTGGTGCTGGTGTTTCAGCGCCAGATCGTCAGTGGACTCACCAACGGAGCCATCAAGGGATGACACTGCAACTTCGGGCCATCAACAAGCGCTTCGGCGAACGACAGGTTCTCTACCAGCTCGACCTCGATGTGGCCAACGGCGAATGCGTCGCTCTGCTGGGGGCCAGCGGCTGTGGGAAAAGCACGGCCCTGCGTCTGATCGCAGGGCTCGATCACCCCGATCAAGGCTCGATTCGCATCAATGGTGCGGAGATGGTCGACGTGCCCGCTGAGCGTCGCCGGGTGGGGATGGTGTTTCAAAGCTATGCCCTGTTCCCGCATCTGAATGTGTGGGACAACCTCGAACTGGGGCTGCGCATGCGGGGCGGTAGCGCCGCCACCCGCGATGAACGGATCCGCGGCGTGCTGGAGGTGTTGCAGCTCAGCGGCCAAGCACGGCAACGGCCGTCACAACTGTCCGGCGGCCAGCGCCAGCGCGTCGCCCTGGCCCGAGCGCTGTTGCGGGACCCCCTCGTTTATCTGCTCGATGAGCCGATGAGCAATCTGGATGCCCAGTTGCGTGAGGACCTGCGGCCTCAATTGCGCCGCCTGATGATCGGCGGAGAGCAGCCTGTGGTTTACGTCACCCATGACCAGCAGGAGGCGATGGCGCTGGCGGATCGCATCGCTGTGATGCGCGAGGGAAGGATTGAACAGATCGGAACACCCCGCGAGCTGTACCTGCAACCGGCCAGCACCTACGTCGCTCAGTTCATCGGCCGCCCGCAGATGAATCTCTTGCCAGCCAGAGATGGAGTGATCACCGGCATCCGACCGGACGATCTAAGGCTCGATCCCGCGGGCTCACCCTGCACGATCCTCAGCCGTGAATGGTTCGGAGCCAACCAGATGCTGCTGGTGCGCTGCGATCGCGGCGACCTGCGGCTGGTCTGCCCCGGAGAAACAGCGATCGAGGCTGAGCCACGCATCAGTTGGCCCAGCACTTGTGAGCATCGCTTCGATGCCGTCAGCGGCCGTCGTCTTCCGTCAAATCGGCTGCCATCTGATTGAGAAGCTCGCTGTGCGCTGACGCCTGGCGGCGCAGGGCTTCGGTCTGATCAGGATCGGCTGGACGGTCCACTTCGCCCCGCCAAAGGCTCAGCAGATCATCCACAGAGGGAAGCGAGCGCAAGGGGATGCAGGGCACCGTGGCCATGGCCGCTGCAGCCTCCACCTTCGGGTCGTAGCTGAGGGCAGCCATGGGGCTGTTGGCCAGTCGAGCCAGGATCAGGGCATGCAACCGCATCGGCAGCACCAAGCGCGCCCGCTGCACCAGATCGGACACAGCCTCCAGGGTCTGGGGCACCAGGGTTGAGCTGCGCGCCTTCAATCGCGCCGGCAGCAGACCTTGATCACTCAGGTGCTGCAACAGGGGAGCGTCCTGATGGTGATGGAAGGCCAGCCAGATCACCGGCGCATCCAAGTCGGCACTGAGCCGATCCAAAGCCTCCGTCAAGCAACGCCAGCCCACGGAATCCAGCAAAGGTGTGGGACGCCAACTGAGCACGATGGCGTCGCCACCAAGCCAAGGGCGCGCCGGCATCTGCCAGACCGGATCGGCGGCCAGCACCATCGGCAGCTTGGGGGCCCAACGCTGGGCCCAGTCAAAGGAGCGCTGATCCCTCCAACTCGCTGCCTTGCAGAGGGGCAGAACTGTGCGAACCAACAGGCGACTGATCCGACGCCGCAAGGGTCCAAGGCCCTGCCCCCAGAGAACCACCTCGGCGCCACCGAGGCGGGCAACCGTCATCAGCAGCAGGTAATAAACGAGGCTGCTGAAGCTGGTGCTGTCCTGCAGCAGGCTCCCGCCACCAAGCACCAGAACATCAGCTCTCAGGGCCGCACGAAGACAGAGCCGCAGGGAACGGCGGTTCACCGTCTGCGCCGACGGAGCCAAGGCCAGAACGGGGGCTGGATCACGGGCTGTGATCAACAGCTGCTGCAGCTGGGGAAGAGACGACACCAGCACCTGAAGCAGGGCATCGTCGCCGAGGTTGTGCTCTCCGTAGTAGCCGCAAAGCAGCAATACAGGCGCAGTGGGGCGGACCACGGGCAGCAGCCTGTTCACTCCGGGCATTATCAACCGATTCCTAGGATTCAAGGCATGCACGCGTTGTCGCTCGGAACCTGGTGGATCCATGTCGCCTCCGTGGTGGAGTGGTGCGTGGCGATCGTGTTGATGCATCGGCGTGGGCTGCAGGGCCTGGCCTGGGCCATGCTTCCGGCCCTCGTCAGTGCCATGGCTGCCTGCACCTGGCATCTGTTTGACAACAGCGAAGCACTGCGGGGGCTGGTCACCCTTCAGGCCCTGTTCACCGTGATCGGCAACTGCACCCTGGCCTTGGCGGCCTGGCAGCTCCAACGACGCCGGCAGGTGGACGGAGTCAGTGCTCCATGAACTTCGATCCCGCACCGCTGTTCGCCGCCTCGCTGATCCCCTATCTGCTGTTTCTGCACTGGCTGCGGAAAAGTGAGGCGCTTCCGCTGATGGCGGAGCGGGGCTTTCAGCTCACCCTGCTGTTTGTGGCCGTCACGATCGGTGCTGCCATTGCCGCCCTGCGCTGCTGCTCAGCGGAACTGGTGGAGATTGACTGGTTGCACGGTGGGGCAGAAGCCTTTCTCACCCTCAGCAACACGGTTTTGGTGATCGGTTTGTTGTACCCAACCCCCAAAAAAGGGTGAACAACTCTTAAGAGAGGCAGGCAAGGCGTCGCTAGCGCCGGAAGATGAGGTGTCGCTCATTGGCTCGAATGCTGACCCACCTTTTCGCGATCGCTCCCGCCTCCGTGTCCTGGTCTCCCAAGGTCGCCCTGGTGATGATCCTCTGCAATGTGGTTGCCATCATGGTCGGCAAGGCCACGATCAAGCACCCCAACGTTGGCGCCGCACTCCCCAACGCTTCCTTCTTCGGCGGCATGGGTCATGCAGCCCTGCTCGGCACCACCAGCCTCGGCCACATCATTGGCATCGGCGCCATCCAGGGTCTGGCCGCCCGCGGCGTGCTCTGAAGCACATCTCTTGAGGGAGGAGCCAGTCTCCTCCCTAAAACGCCCCTTGGCTCAGAGCAGATACGGCAGCAGACGCAGGCCGTAACGCTCGAAGTTGTAGTTGAACAACAGCTCTGAGAGAGCGGTGGCTTCTGCGGTCGCAGACAGCCCATCGATCAAACGTTCCAGACGTCGGTCCGCCCTTGGATTGTCGAGGCCCCACCAGGTGCGCCGCGCCAGCCGGCCCGACACCAACCAACGCCAACTCCGTTGGGCCCTGAGTTGCTCTTGGTAGCGAAGGGCAATGGCCGTGGAGTCCCCAGACATCCCTTCAGCGATCAGCAGTTCGGCCAGTTGATCGGCGCTGTCCATCGCATGGCGGATCCCTTCTCCCCCAAGCAGATTGGCGGAACTGGCCGCATCCCCCACCGCCAGCAGAGCACCGGCCACCAAAGGTTCGGAGCGGGCGATGCTGCTGGACACCGGCCCGCCATGGCGATCCAGCACCGGGCAGGCGCTCAAGCCGCAGCGTTGAATCAAACGCTGAAGGGGTCCAGCCAGGCTGCCGGGACTCGGACGATCCGCCGGTGGGAGGTGACAGACCCCCACCTTCAGCCGTTGCCCCTGCATGGGAAAGATCCAGCCGTATCCATGGGGGATCCAGGCGGTGCCCAGAAAGAAACTGATCCGATCCCGCCAGGCAGCCGCCTGACGGTCATCGGCCTGCAGCAACCACTCAACGCCGATGCCCTGCAGCAGAGGATCCTCGGGATTGGGGCTGAGGCCGGCCTGCTGCAGCAGATCTCGGCGTGCACCGGTGGCATCAATCAGCCAGCGCGCTGAGCGCAATGACGAGCGCCCATCTCGTGTTTGCAGCCGCACGCTGGCTTGATCGGCCGTGAGCGTGCTCAGCGCAGCCTGGCAGCCCTGGATCAACTCAACCCCATGGCGGCGTGCTTCCTCCCAGAGCCAGGACCGAAGCCGGCCGAAGTCGAGCACCACCCCCAGATCGCCGGACGACCACCACTGATGAACCAGACCCGAGGGATCGTGCAGCTGCCAGCCCTGCCAGGTGGCGGCAATGGCGTCATCCGGCAGACCCAAGCGACGAACAGCCTCCAGAGGCAGGGCGCCACTGGAATAGACATGGCGATGGGGATCAGCCAGGCGATCCACAAGGGTCACCTCAACACCCGCCCGCGCCAGTTGAATCGCCAGACGGGCACCGGACGGTCCCGCGCCAACGATCACAACGGACACCGAGCCCTCAGCTTCAGGCCTGGAGGGCCTTGACCGAAGCGGTGGCTGGCAGATCACCAGAGGTGTTGCTGAAGCGCTCAAGGATGCGTTCAGCCATCTGGGCAGGAGTCAGGCCAAGAGCTTCCTTGCTCTGCTGCGGCGTGGCGTGATCAACCAGCTGGTCGGGGATGCCGATGCGCAACATCGACACGTTGATGTCCTGATCGATCAACGACTCCAGAACCGCTGCGCCAAAACCACCGGGCAGGGCTCCCTCTTCCATGGTGACCACGCGGGGGATGCGACGTGCCAAGGGATGGATCAGCGCCTGATCCAGGGGCCTCAGGAAGCGGGCGTTGATCACGGTGGTGGAGAGACCGGCTTCCTCCAGAAGCGTTGCTGTGGCGAGGGCCGGAGCCACCATCGAGCCGTAGGCCACGATCATCAGATCGTCGCCTTCCCGCAGCAGTTCACCGCGGCCGATCGGCAGCGACTCCCAACCCTCTTCCATCAAGGGCACGCCTTCTCCGGAGCCCCGCGGAATCCGCAGAGCCGTGGGCCCGTCGTGCTGCAGGCAGGTCACGAGCATGCGCTGCAGCTCAGCCTCATCCTTCGGTGCCATCACCGTGAAGTTGGGAATGGCCCGCATGTAGCTGATGTCGTACTGACCCTGGTGGGTCGGCCCGTCGGCGCCAACGATGCCGGCACGATCGAGCACGAAGGTAACCGGCAGCTTCTGGATGCCCACGTCGTGGATCAACTGGTCGTAGGCGCGCTGAAGGAAGGTGCTGTAGATGGCAACGACAGGACGCAAACCCTCGCAGGCCATACCTGCCGCCAGGGTGACGGCATGTTGCTCAGCGATGCCCACGTCCACGTACTGGTCCGGAACGGCCTTCTGAAGCAGATCGAGACCGGTACCGGTGGCCATGGCCGCAGTGATGCCGATC
Source organism: Synechococcus sp. MU1651 (assembly GCF_023630635.1). Taxonomy (NCBI): domain Bacteria; kingdom Bacillati; phylum Cyanobacteriota; class Cyanophyceae; order Synechococcales; family Synechococcaceae; genus Synechococcus; species Synechococcus sp. MU1651. Next base: position 222,330 of record NZ_JAKUHJ010000001.1, on the reverse strand, counting down.
ACCCGACTGTTCTGCTCACAGAGCTTGACCAGGGTCTGCCCAAACACCTTGCTGTAGCTGGGGGGCTTGGGTTTGGACGACGGAATCGCCTTGCCGGTGCCGAGATCAAAAGCTGATTGGGCGTGGTAACCCACCTGATCGGCCTCGGCGTAGGGATAGCCTTTGCCCTTTTTGGTGACCACATGCACCAGCACAGGGCCACCCTCACGGTGAGCTGCCTGGAAGGTGCGCACCATTTCACCGATGTCGTGGCCGTCGATCGGTCCCATGTAGGTGAAGCCAAGTTCCTCGAACACGGCACCCACCTTGGGAACCGCGAGGCGACGCATGCTGCCCTTGAGGCGGTTGAGTTCCGCTGGAATCTCACCACCCATGAAAGGCAGATGCCGAACGCTTTCCTCAACACTCCCTGAGAGGAACTGCATCGGCGGGCTGAGCCGCGCACGGTTCAGTACGTTCGAAAGCGCACCAACCGGCGGGGAGATCGACATGTCGTTGTCGTTCAGCACCACCAGGAGCGGTGTGTTGGGAAGGTGTCCGGCGTGGTTGATGGCCTCCAAAGCCATGCCACCTGTCAGGGCTCCATCACCGATGACGGCAACGCATTTGAACGACTCCCCCCGGTTGTCCCGCGCCATGGCCATGCCCAGCGCCGCTGAGATGGAGGTGCTGGCATGGCCCGCTCCGAAGTGGTCGAAATCGCTCTCTGTGCGCTTGAGGTAACCCGCCACCCCATGCTGCTGGCGCAGAGAGTCGAAATCGTTGAACCGGCCGGTGATCAATTTGTGGGGGTAGGCCTGATGGCCCACATCCCAGATCACACGGTCATGGTCGAGATCCAGCGTCTGGTACAGCGCCAGGGTCAGCTCCACAACCCCCAGGCCAGGCCCCAGGTGGCCACCGCTGGTGGACACCACCTGCAGATGCCGCGCACGAATCTGCCGAGCCACGTCCTCAAGCTGGGCCGGGCTGAGTCCGTGCAGCTCATTCGGATGCTTCAGATCTCCGAGATGCATGCACTGCCAACTCCAATACGTGCAATCTACGGGAACCAACCCGGATCCTGTCTGGATCGAACCCTTGGAAGAATGGTGAGATGACCGACTACCTGCAGCGGATCCTGCGTGCCCGCGTCTACGACGTGGCGCGGGAAACCCCTTTGGATCCCGCACCCAATCTGAGCCGCCGGCTGAACAACACGGTCTGGCTGAAGCGTGAGGATCTCCAGCCGGTGTTCTCGTTCAAGCTGCGCGGCGCCTACAACCGCATGGCGCAGCTCAGCACAGACGAGCTCAAGCGCGGTGTGATTGCCTCCAGTGCCGGGAACCATGCCCAGGGCGTCGCCCTGAGTGCCCAGCGGCTTGGCTGTCGGGCCGTGATCGTGATGCCAAGCACCACACCCGAGGTGAAAGTGCGCGCCGTGCGGGCCCTGGGTGGTGACGTGGTCCTCCATGGCGAGACCTACGACGAGTGCTCCGCGGAGGCGCATCGACGCTGCAAGGCCGAGGGGCTCACCTTCATTCACCCCTTCGACGATCCGGAAGTGATCGCAGGCCAGGGAACGATCGGCATGGAGATCATGCGCCAGGCCGAGCAGCCACCCAACGCGATCTATGTGGCCGTGGGTGGCGGTGGCCTGATCGCGGGCATCGCCGCCTACGTCAAACGGCTGTGGCCGGAAACGGAGGTGATCGGTGTGGAGCCGGTGGATGCCGATGCCCTGAGCCGCTCCCTCGAGCAGGGGCAGCGGGTGGAACTGGAACAGGTGGGGCTGTTTGCCGATGGTGTCGCCGTGAGAAAGGTGGGGGAGCACACCTTTGCGCTGGCCCAGCAGTTCGTCGATCGCATGGTGCGGGTCGACACCGATGCCATCTGTGCCGCGATCAAGGACGTCTTTGAAGACACCCGTTCAATCCTGGAGCCCGCCGGTGCCCTGGCGGTGGCAGGACTCAAACAGGACGTGGCCGAGCGTCAGCTGGCGGGGCGCAATCTGGTGGCGGTGGCCTGCGGGGCCAACATGAATTTCGACCGGCTGCGCTTCATCGCCGAACGGGCTGAGCTCGGGGAAGAGCGCGAAGCAATGCTGGCCGTGGAGATTCCCGAATCACCCGGCAGCCTGAGGCAGCTTTGCGAACTGCTGCGGGAGCGCAGCCTCACGGAATTCAGCTACCGCATGACTGATGGGGCCTCGGCGCAGATCTTCATCGGTGTGCAGGTCAGCGATGACAACGACCGTGCCTCACTGCTGGGCCAGCTGGAGCGTGGCGGCTTCCCCTGCCTCGATCTCAGCGACAACGAATTTGCCAAGGTTCACCTGCGCCACATGGTGGGCGGCCGTCTGCCGGCTTCAGCCCGCACGGCCTGTGCCGGCGAATGCAAAGAGCTGCTGTATCGCTTCGAATTTCCCGAACGCCCGGGTGCCTTGATGAGCTTCGTGGATGCTCTCCACCCCGGCTGGAGCATCAGCATCTTCCACTACAGAAACCATGGCGCTGACGTGGGCCGCATCGTTGTTGGCGTGCTGGTGCCGGAACAGGACATGCAGGGCTGGACCGAATTCCTCAATGCCCTGGGCTATCGCCACTGGGATGAAACCAACAACCCGGCCTATGGCCTGTTCCTCTGAGTTTCAGGGCGGTAACTTGAGTGCTCTCGAGGGGTTGTGATGACGTCTCCATCCCTGCCCACCCGGCTCGAGGCGATTCTTTATCTGAAGGGTCGGCCCGTCAGCATCGGTGAACTGGCGGAGCTGGCCGACGCCGACCGCCGAAGCGTTGAAGAAGCCCTCGTCGCCCTGACGGCCTCCTACGCCCAGCGGGACAGTGCCCTGGAGGTCGTTGAACAGAGCGGTCGCTACGGGCTGCAGCTGCGCCCGGGCATGGGCGATCTGGTCAAAGACCTGCTGCCGGTGAACCTCTCCACAGCAACCCTGCGAACCCTCGCCACCATTGCGCTGAAGAAACGCATTCTTCAATCGGATCTTGTGGATCTGCGGGGCTCGGGGGCCTACGACCACATCAAGGAACTACTGGCGCAGGACTTCATCGAACGGCGTCGTCAGAGCGAGGGGCGGTCCTATTGGCTCACCCTCACCGAAAAATTTCACCGCACCTTCTCCGTGCTTCCTGATCTTGGGGCAACCGATCTGACGGAAGCTGCATAAAGTCAGAGCAGATCAGCTCCCGTCATGGAATCTCTACCCGTCACCTTGCTGCAGGTGCTGTCCCAGACCCTGCAGATCTATTCCTTGGTGCTGATCGTGCGGGTTCTGCTGAGCTGGTTCCCGAATCTGGACTGGGGCAATCCGGTGCTCAGCAGCGTGAGTGCGATCACCGACCCTTACCTGAACGCCTTCAGGGGTTTGATCCCACCGCTGGGGGGCATTGACCTCTCCGCCATCCTGGCCTTCCTGGCCCTGAACCTGTTGCAGAGCCTGGTGGGGCAGTCGATCAGCGCCTTCTACATGTCGGGCTCCAGCTGGTGATCACTTCTGGGTGATCACTGCTGGTTAATGCCCCGTTCCAACGGCAACAGGTCATCCTCGTCAACATCAACGCGGCTGCGGACCGGAGCATTGAATCCACGGGCACGGGGATTTTTGATCACAAACGGCCCTGGGGTACCGGCCGGAACTGAGATTCGCAGGGCGAACGGGGAGTGACCAGGGTTCACATCCCCGATGGATCCCACCCGGGTTCTGTTGGGAAGAACCGGTTCACCACTGGCATCCAGGATCCGTGCATACACATCGGTGTCGATGACGCTGTTCTTGCTGCGGTTCTCAACGTCTCCCGTCAGCACATAACAGCTGGCACCAACCGGGCGGCTTAATTCAGGTTGATTGCCGGCATCCAGCTCTCCGCAGGGATCCAGGCGAACCTCACTGAGCTGCAGTTCAGCGGCGTCACAGGGGAGCGCCAGCCCCAGCAGCAGGGGCAGGCAGAAGAACACGGAAGCAAATCGACGGAGCATCAGGAGATCAACGTTGGTCACCACTGCCTCCGATGCGCCCACGGGCAGCCCGGCTCGACAGTTTCTGCAGGTTGGCGTCAGCCACCTCATTCAGGTCATAACCCAGTTCGCTGGCCAGCTGAGCCACGTACCAGAGCACATCTCCCAGCTCCAACTTGATCGCTTCGCAGGTGTCGGTGTCAAACACACCGCCACAGTCGCGAATCACCTTTTTCACCTTGTCGGCCACCTCGCCGGCTTCACCGGTCAAACCGAGGGTCGGATAGATGGGATTACGGCCCACATCCGGGTAGGCAGCCGTCTTTCGGGCGGCGTCCTGATAGGAATTCATCTCCATGGGGCCGGTTGGGAAACGCCCGGATGGTAGTTTCCGCAAGGATTTTCAGCCGCGATATGGGCCAGTTCGACCTGAACCGACGGACCAAGATCGTGGCCACCATCGGCCCTGCCACCGAGAGCCCGGAGCGGATCAAGGAGCTGGTGAAGGCTGGTGCCACCACCTTCAGGCTGAACTTTTCCCACGGGGACCACAGCGAACACGCCGCTCGCATCGCCACGATTCGTCAGGTGTCTGAGGAATTGGGGCAGACCATCGGCATCCTCCAGGACCTTCAGGGCCCGAAGATCCGGCTCGGGCGGTTCGCTGAGGGTCCGATCACCCTGGCCAACGGTGATCCGTTCACACTCACCTCACGGCCGGTGAGCTGCGACAAGACGATCGCAACGGTCACCTACGACAAGCTGGCGGACGAAGTCACCGCAGGAAGCCGGATCCTGCTCGACGACGGCCGCGTTGAGATGAAGGTCGACACGGTCGATAAAGCTCAGCAGACCTTGCATTGCACCGTCACCGTGGGCGGTGTTCTTTCCAACAACAAGGGCGTCAACTTCCCGGACGTTCAGTTGTCCGTTCGCGCCCTCACGAACAAGGACAAGACCGACTTGGCCTTCGGACTCAGCCAGGGCGTGGACTGGGTGGCCCTCAGCTTCGTGCGCAATCCCTCCGACATGGAGGAGATCCGCGGACTGATCCGCGAACAGGGCCATGAGACCCCTGTAGTGGCGAAGATCGAAAAGTTTGAGGCCATCGATCAGATCGATTCGATCCTGCCGCTCTGTGACGGCGTGATGGTGGCCCGCGGTGACCTTGGCGTGGAGATGCCGGCCGAGGAAGTGCCGTTGCTGCAGAAGGAACTGATCCGCAAGGCCAACAGCCTGGGCATCCCGATCATCACGGCCACCCAGATGCTGGATTCCATGGCCTCCAGCCCCCGGCCCACCCGAGCCGAAGTCAGCGACGTGGCCAACGCCATCCTGGATGGAACCGACGCTGTGATGCTCTCCAACGAGACCGCGGTGGGGGATTTCCCTGTGGAGGCCGTTCAAACCATGGCCACCATTGCTCGCAGGATCGAGAAGGACTACCCCCAACGCTCGATCGACAGCCACCTGCCCAGCACCATCCCCAATGCCTTGAGCGGTGCGGTCAGCACAATCGCCAGCCAGCTCAATGCTTCCGCGATTCTTCCCCTCACCCGAAGTGGGGCCACAGCTCGCAACGTGAGCAAGTTCCGGCCTGCGGCACCGATCCTTGCCATCACTCCTGATCGCACGGTTGCCTGTCGTCTGCAACTGGTTTGGGGCGTGACACCGCTGGTGATTCCCCAGGGCGAACGCACCACGCAGACCTTCCAGGCGGCGATGGTCAAAGCCAAGGAGCTCGATCTGCTGAAGGAGGGTGATCTCGTGGTGCAATCCGCAGGCACGCATACCGGCGTTTCCGGATCCACAGATCTGGTCAAGGTGAGCATCGTCGGCAACGAAGCTGAGGCGACACTGATCTGAGCGACGCCACACCATGAACCGGCGCATGCCCGCAACGGAAACGGTGCGGATGGCCCTGTCCACCCTGCGCAGCAACCGCCTGCGCAGCCTGCTCACGATGGTGGGCATCGTGATCGGCAACGCCTCGGTCATCACCCTTGTTGGGGTTGGACGGGGAGCGCAATTGCTGGCTGAAGGCCAGTTGAACAACCTCGGCGCCAATGTGTTGTTTGTGGTTCCGGGCAACACGAACGCCAGACGCCAAGGGGTTACGCGACCGAAAACGCTCGTGCTGGAAGATGCCGAAGCCATCGCCACCCAGGTTCCCAGCGTCAAGCGCGTGGCGCCCGTGATCAACACCAATCAGGTGGTGCAGGCCGGAGCCCGCAGCTCCACGGGTGCGGTCTTCGGCGCGACATCGGAGTTCCCCCCTGTGCGCGGATTCGAAGTGGCCAAGGGCCGTTTCATCAACGCCAAGGACGTGGCCGGTGCGAAAGCCATCGCCGTGCTCGGCTCGGATCTACGCACCAAGTTGTTTCCCACTGGCTCAGCGATTGGCCAGCAGGTGCGCATCGGCAATCAAAGCTTTGAGGTGGTCGGTGTGATGGCCCCCAAAGGGGCCGTGTTCGGCAGCAACCAGGACGAAAACACCTACATCCCAATCACCACGATGGTGAACCGGATCACCGGTCGGGATCCGATTTATGGCGTCAGCCTCAACTCCATCAGTGTTGAAGCCAGGGATGAAAACAGCATCAACGCAGCCAGCTTTCAGATCAACAACCTGCTGAGGCAGCGGCACAGGATTCTCCGGGACGACGATTTCGTGGTGCGATCCCAGAAGGACGCTCTCACGATCGTGGGCACCATCACCGGAGGACTCACCCTGATGCTCGGGGCCATTGGTGGGATCTCCCTGCTGGTGGGAGGCATCGGGATCATGAACATCATGTTGGTGTCCGTCAGCGAACGCACCGAGGAGATCGGTCTGCGCAAAGCCCTGGGGGCCCGCAGCGGTGATGTTCTGCAGCAGTTTCTGGTGGAATCCCTGGTGCTTGCCAGCCTTGGCGGCGCCATCGGCACGCTGGCGGGTCTTGGAACAGTGAGCCTCGTAGCGGCGGTCACGCCCCTGCCAGCGACGATCGGCGCAACGATGGTGGTGGTCACCGTTGGACTGTCAGGATCCATCGGGCTGTTCTTCGGAGTTGTTCCAGCCCGACGCGCCGCAAAGCTCGACCCGATTGTTGCCCTGAGAAGCCTTTGATCAGGCCTCAGAAATCAGTCCAACTCCTTTACACTCGTTAACGAATTTCTTCAGCTCATGAATCAGCGCTGGCGCCTTCTTGCCCTCTGGCTGTTGCCAATCGGCGTCGTGTTGCTGATTGGCTGGCAGGTGGTGAGCAACGGAGGCATCAACGGCCTCAGCCAGGACAACAATGGCACCACCGTCGCTCCCCGCAATGCTGCGGTGGCACGGATGAGCTACGGCCGCTTCCTCGATTACGTCGAGGCCGGTCGCGTGACAGCTGTTGATATCTACGACGGTGGCCGCAACGCTGTGATCGAAGCCGTCGATCCCGACCTCGACAACCGCGTTCAACGCCTGCGCGTTGACCTTCCTGGTCTGGCCCCTGAGCTGATCAACACGCTGAAAACCGAAGGCATCAGCTTTGATATTCATCCGCCCCGCACAGCACCTCCGGCCCTCGGCGTGCTGGGCAATCTGGCCTTCCCGCTGCTGCTGATCGGTGCCCTGATCTTCCTGGCCCGTCGCAACAGCAACATGCCTGGCGGCCCTGGCCAGGCCATGCAGTTCGGCAAGAGCAAAGCCCGCTTCATGATGGAAGCGGAGACCGGCGTCATGTTTGATGACGTGGCCGGCGTCACCGAGGCCAAGCAGGAACTCCAGGAAGTGGTCACCTTCCTGAAACAGCCCGAGCGATTCACCTCAGTGGGTGCTCAGATTCCCCGCGGCCTTCTGCTTGTCGGCCCTCCCGGCACCGGCAAAACCCTTCTGGCCAAGGCCATTGCCGGTGAAGCGGGCGTTCCCTTCTTCTCCCTTTCTGGTTCTGAGTTCGTTGAGATGTTCGTTGGCGTGGGTGCCAGCCGCGTCCGCGATCTGTTCAAGAAGGCAAAGGAAAACAGCCCCTGCTTGATCTTCATCGACGAAATTGATGCCGTCGGCCGCCAGCGCGGTGCCGGCATCGGTGGAGGCAACGACGAACGCGAACAGACGCTCAACCAACTCCTGACGGAGATGGATGGCTTTGAAGGCAACAGCGGCATCATCATCATTGCCGCCACCAACCGCCCCGACGTTCTGGACTCAGCTCTGATGCGTCCCGGCCGTTTTGACCGTCAGGTCACCGTGGACGCCCCCGACATCAAGGGTCGCCTGGCCATCCTCGATGTGCACTGCCGCAACAAGAAGCTCGAAGAGGAGCTGTCCCTCGAAAGCATCGCCCGCCGCACCCCTGGCTTCACTGGTGCAGACCTGGCCAACCTGATGAACGAGGCGGCCATCCTCACCGCCCGCCGCCGCAAGGAAGCCATCGGCTTGAGCGAGATCGACGACGCTGTGGATCGGATCATCGCCGGCATGGAGGGTCGTCCCCTCACCGACGGTCGCAGCAAGCGTCTGATCGCTTATCACGAAGTCGGTCATGCCCTGATCGGCACATTGGTCAAAGACCACGACCCTGTTCAGAAGGTCACCTTGATTCCCCGTGGCCAGGCCCAGGGCCTGACCTGGTTCTCCCCTGATGAGGAGCAAACCCTGGTCACCCGTGCCCAGCTCAAGGCACGCATCATGGGAGCCCTTGGTGGTCGCGCCGCAGAGGACGTGGTGTTCGGACATCAGGAAGTCACCACCGGAGCCGGTGGCGACATCCAACAGGTGGCGTCGATGGCCCGCAACATGGTGACCCGACTCGGCATGAGTGATCTCGGCCCTGTTGCCCTCGAGGGCGGCAGCCAGGAAGTGTTCCTGGGGCGCGACCTGATGTCACGCAGTGACGTGTCGGAATCGATCTCCCAACAGATCGATGTTCAAGTGCGCAACATGGTGAAGCGCTGTTATGACGAGACCGTGGAGATCGTGTCTTCCAACCGCGAAGCCATGGATCGCCTGGTGGAACTGCTGATCGAAAAGGAAACCATGGATGGTGATGAGTTCAAGGCTGTTCTGGCTGAATTCACCGCTGTCCCTGAGAAAGACCGCACTGTCGTCACCCTCGACTGATTCTGGGTTCAGCAATAAAAAGCCCCCGCCTTGTTCAGACGGGGGCTTCTTTTATGGATTGGATTTGTTCTTGCGTCGTCGACAACGCTCGGAGCAGTAAACAACCTCATCCCAGCAATTTCTCCAGGCTTTGCGCCACTCAAAGGGACGTTCGCAAACCGGACAGATCTTGCTGGGACGGTTGTTTTTAGAGCTTCCCTTCTTCAAGCAACAGCCTGAACGGGACGCTTGTCGATCACGGAATCAATCAAGCCGTAGTTCACCGCTTCGGTGGGTGACATGAAGAAGTCACGGTCGGTGTCCTGCTGGATCCGATCAAGGGGTTGGCCGGTGCGATCGGAAAGTTCCTTATTGAGGCGTTCCTTCAGGAAGAGAATTTCGTCCGCCTGAATGCGGATGTCGCTGGCTTGGCCCTGGGCACCACCCAAGGGCTGGTGAATCATGATCCGGGAGTGCTGCAGGCTGCTGCGCTTGCCCTTGGTGCCGGCACAGAGCAGGAAAGCGCCCATGCTTGCGGCCAAGCCAACACAGACCGTGTGCACATCCGGTTTGATGTGCTGCATCGTGTCGAAGATGCCGAGGCCGTCGTAAACCGACCCGCCGGGAGAGTTGATGTAGAGGTAGATATCTTTCTCGGGATCCTCAGCTTCGAGGAACAGCATCTGGGCCACGATCCGGTTGGCAGAGTCACTCGTGACAGCCTCACCAAGGAAGATGATTCGCTCGCGCAGAAGCCGGGAATAAATGTCAAAGGCCCTTTCTCCCCGGCCGGACTCCTCAATCACAATGGGGATCATCTGAGCATCAGCAGGGTCGCGCAATCCTAACGGCGATGTCTGCGGCGCTAGGGTTCCGGCCATTCATTCATGGACTGCACGTTGGCCGCAAGTCAGACCATCGCCGACAGCAAACGAGCGTTTCATCAGGCCTTTCCCCACGTCATTGCGCCGCTGTACCGCCGCCTTGCTGATGAGCTTCTGGTAGAGCTGCATCTGCTGAGCCATCAAAGTCGGTTTGAAGCCAACGGGCTATTCAGCGTTGGGCTCTGCACGGTGTTTGACACCTTCACCAAGGGCTATCGGCCTGAAGCGCAGACCGAGGCACTGTTCAGTGCCCTGTGCAGCAGCAATGGCTTCGACGCAGCGAAGCTGCGCAAAACCAACGCCTCGCTGGTGGACCAGGCCAAAGGGAAGGATCTCGAAAGCCTCAAAAGCTTGCTGTCATCCCACAGCCTCAACGAGGGCAGCCACTACTCCCGTTTGATGGCCGTTGGACTGATGAGCCTGCTCAAGGCGGCTACAGCGGATGCCACCGGTTCAGACACCGAGGCCATCGTCAAACAGAGCAAGGAACTTGCTGAAGGACTCGGTTTGCCCACCGATCGCGTCGAAAAGGATCTGACGCTGTTTGGCTCCAACAGTGAACGGATGGATCAGGCCGTTGAGCTGGTGGAAGAGACCATCGCTGCCGAGAAGCGCAAGAAGGAACGTCGCTTGGAAGAGCAGGCTCAACGCACGTCCAGCTGAAGCCGAAGCCATCCGGGCTGTTGCTGCTTCGGCAGTGCCGTCATCTCAAGCTCCAGTTGAGGTGCCTTGCCAACCACCCGCGGCCAGCCCGGTCCGAGCCAACCCAACCGAGCCAATTGATCCGGTCGTGCGCGAAGGCGAAGCTGCTGTTGGCCCATCCGTTTCAGCGGATTGCTTCGGAGGTTCGGGGCATCCCCCAGGGCCAGCAGCAACTCCACCTGACCTCGGAGTTCAGGACCCAGTGACCAACCACCTTGCGGATGACCCTGGGGATCCAACCAAACAACGGCCACATGGTTTGAGGGCCGACCATCGGGAGACAACAGGGGACGTTCAACCCGTTGAAACCCGCGCTTCAACAAGGCGGTGGCAACTGCATCAAGACTTCGCTTGGTCATGGCGATTTCACCAGCAGCCAGCATCAACCTGGCTTGAATCGCAGCCTGGAAACGACCACCCTCCAGCGCATCCAGCCGCACAAGAACAGGTGCGTTGAGCAGAACGTCGCGCAACTGCTTCGGCAATCCATAGAGGCTGTCGAGTTGTTGGGCGAAAAGGGACTTGTTGAACAAGGATCCCAGCAGCGGCTGCAGGGAAACGCTGTTGAGCTCCAGGAAGGCCGACGGCGGATCGAAGCGAACGAAATTGGCGTGGTGTTCCTGGTGGTGAGCCTGCAGGGACGCAAAGGGTCTGGAGGCCACAGGCCCTTCAGCCATCAGACGATCGCCCCGCAGCGCAACACCCAGACAGCCATGCGACACGCTCGCCAAGGCGGGAAAAAGGGAACCGCTGATCGAAGCCAAGCCTGAGGGTTGCCACTGAACGGCCGATCCGCTGGTCAACAGCCGCAAGCAGCGCTGTTCCAGAACCGAGGGCTCCCGTCCTTTCAGCGACGGAAGTTGATCAAAACTGCTGCGGTGCAGTTCATCAGCGAACAGCAGATCCAGAGCAGACGAATGCGGTGCGGACGAAAGAGCCAGAAGGGGTTCACCGTCGTCCAGCCAGATCAGCCACCAGGTGCCGCGACCATGACGGGCCCAGCGATCAGGAGCTTCCGAAGAACCAAGCCGCTGCTGCCAGAGCTTCGGCACCGGTGCAGCGGGGTCAGCCTCAAAACTCTGAACCAACCGTGCCCGCCGACTGATCTCAAACAGCTCTGCTGTTCCACGGCGATTCAGGGAAGGTGTCTTCAGGCTGGAGGTGCCCAGCAGCAGGGCGGGCAAAAAAAAGCACAACCCCAGGAGAAGGGCTGTGCAGGGATGAAATCCAAGTTGACTTCGGACGGACGGAATCAGGAGGATGACTTGGTTGAACCTTGACGGCGTCGACGGTCTCTCCATTCGATCGTTGAGAGATAGATCACGGCAACGCTGACGAAGACAAGAAGCACAGCTGCCGTGACCGCCAGGGTCTGGCTGAGAAGGGGTGCGTCTTGAAGCACAGATTCGATCAGAAGTTCAGGGTGCCGTCACCATTGCGTCCCCAGACGACCATGGCGATGGAGAAACTGAACATGGCGGCCAAGGACGCCCAACCCAGAGTGAACAACATGCTCTTGACCACTTGACTGCCGGGATCCTACCTAGGGTTCAGCACCTTTTCGTCCGCCCGAAGGCATCTGTCATGACCAGCTCCAGCCCAGGTTCATCAGCAGTGCTGGAGCGTCAGGGAACAACACAGCGCTACCCCCAGGCTCGCGTGATCGTTCTGGACGACGATGTGAACACCTTCCAGCACGTGGTGGATTGCCTGCGCAAGATCATTCCCGGCATGAGTGAGGACAAGGCCTGGAACCTCGCCAACAAGATTGATGGGCAGGGTGCAGCTGAAGTTTGGTGCGGCCCCCTGGAGCAGGCCGAGCTGTACCACCAGCAGCTTCAGGCCGAGGGCTTAACGATGGCCCCTCTGGAACGCTGCTGAGTCAGGCCGCCGGCTTACGGCTGGCTTTGGTGAGGCGCAGCAGATCAGCCACCTGCAAACGCTGCAGCTGCTCGTCCATCACGAAACGCACCACCCGGCCAGGGCACAAGGCCAGGCCCCGAACCTCCGTTCCGTGCACCTCAGCGGTGAGCATGCGGGCCTGGGGGCCGCAGGCATCCTGCAGCGGTCCGCTGATCACATGGCGGAGAGCGTCTACTGATTTCAGCATCACAGCCCCGGAGCGCTCTCTCTGGCATAGCCAAAGTGGCTAACTTTCACCAGTTCTCGGGTTTTCGTTCAGCTTTGGGCCGGGTCGTCATCACCCACAGCACCTATGTGGACGGCTTGATCCCATGGCTGAAGGCCCTGTCCCACGAGACGGAGATCCAGACGATCACCCCTGCCGTGATCAGCCGGGTGCGTGGCCGCAGTCCTGAACTGCAGCTGCGGGTGTCCACCCCGATCACAGGGGGATACAAGCTGGTGGCCCGCAAGGGGACATCCGCCCAGGAGGTCTTTGTGGTGACGTCGATGAGTCGGCCAGACCTGGAACAGGCCGTCCTGCATCACCGCCCCTGAAGGGGTTGGCCTGACTCGAATCCGGCAGCACGACAGGCCTGAGGATGACCATCGGCAACGCTGGGATCTCGGGCACAGAGTTCAGCCCAATCGGATCGACGGAAACATTGGGAAAGGATGGCCCGGCAAGCAACTTCAGCGTCATCCGGTAAAAAGGTGACAGCTTCAGCCGCGGTGCTGCCGAAACAACCCACAAGCAGTGCGCTTGCCACCAGGCCGAAAACAGATGAGAAGAACGAAACCAGCACGGAAGGATGAACAGTGAAGCGATGCGGAAAAGTGATTCTCAACAACAGCGACAGCCAAACAACTCAATGGGAGAACGAAATGGGTTCCCTCAATCCATGCACAGTGGCATCAAGAAGTGGCATCAACCAGCGGCATCAATCCTTGGAGTCAGATGCAGGAATCTTGAATTCCATGAACAGCGCTTCCGAATCAGCATAATCTTTTTTTTCACGCAGATAAAAGACCTGAGCTTTCCACCAATCCCAGGTTTCCATTTGGATCAGTTCGTCCAGGCGTGGATCACGCATCTCAGCACTGCAACCAAACAAACGCTAAGGACAAGAAAAGCGCTGACAAGCTTTGTTCACACAGCCGTAAGCATCATCGACTACACAACTGCACAGGGGTAGCCTTGATGGCTGCAGCGATCGATCCATGCCCCTCGAAATTGCCGTTAAACAGGGGCAACAAACGATGGAGAGCATTGGCGGTTTCGACGACCTCGAAGACGCTTTGACCGAATTCAACGAATTGATCAACCGTCGAAACTGGCATCAGAGCGTAACCACCATCTCGCTGACCGATACCGATAAAGACAAATGCCTCGCCCAGTACGCGCTCCAGGAGTTCAACCACTCCGAAAACTAGCTCCACCAAAAATCTCCACTCCAACCCAGACGAACGTATCTAGAGTGCAATAAGAGCGAAAAATTTCAGCATGAATGGCAAACTACTGGTGATCAGCATCAGCTCATTCTTCCTTCTGTTTTTTGTGGTCGAGTCTTGGCTGATGAGGGGCCTGCCCCACTAACAAAGCTGAGACGTTTTAAAGCAGAACCTAGAGAGAAGACAAAAAAGTCATCCGGTAAACCAAGTCCAAAGAACAAACTTTCAGAATATTGACGCAGAAACTTGGAGATATTGGTTTTGTGATGGCTTGGCGAAGTCCAAGGCACCCACCACATTGATCAAGCGAAGGGGGTGAACCGCCATGCCGTGCGAGCCCCAGTGGTCGACCTGGAAGAACCAGAAGGGGCGACAAAGTGGGGTTTCGTTTCCGGCTGCATGGCCGGTCTACGTCACCGTCACGACAGTCTCCCCAAGTCGAAAGAGAGTCAGATCAGAGCACTAGAAAAAGGCCGTCACCAACACAGCAGTTCGCTCCCAACCCTAGTCCTGACTCTCGCTCTCGAGGGGCCAGATCCGGCGAATGGCGGCAAGTGCTGACTCAGCCTCATCGCGCCGCTTGAGGAGTGTGTCACCCTCAAGCAGCAGCGTCACGTGCCCCAACTTGCGGCCCGGTGTTTCCGGTGACTTGCCGTACCAGTGCAGGTGAAGCCCCGGCACGGCCTCCAGGGACTCAAGCCGCTGATCCAAAGGAGGATGACGCTCGGGGTCGACGCCGAGCAGGTTGACCATCAAGGCACCACGGCTTTTGAGCTCGGGATCAGGCACGGGAAGACCAGCCGCGATGCAGAGCTGCTGATCGAACTGACTACTGGTGCAGGCCTCGATCGAGAAATGCCCGGAATTGTGGGTGCGTGGAGCAATTTCATTCACCTGCAGGCCAGCGGGCCCATAGAAAAACTCCAGAGCCAGCACCCCCACATAGCCGAGCTTCGTCATCAGAGAAGCCGCCACGTTGTAAGCCAGCGCAGCCACCGAAGGATCCACGGGAGCAGGGGCCAGAACCCAGTCACAGACTTGTTGATGTTGGTGGGTTTGCACCAGCGGAAAATGGCGGATGCGGCCGCGCTGATCGCGGCTGACCACGAGAGCCAACTCCAGCTCGTAGTCCACCCAGGATTCCAACAGCCAGTCGTCGGCAGGGACCGCCCGCAACAACTGCGCCAGGCCATCGATGTCGCGCAACACCACCGTGCCCTTGCCGTCGTAACCACCACGGGAGGCCTTGGCCATCACCGGAAAGGTCCAGCCTTGAGGAAGCGCGGGCTGGGCCGGTGAAATCAAACTGAGCGGACACCAGGGCGGGCTCGGGATCGCCAGATCGTCGAGCAGCTGGCGCTGGGACAACTTGTCGACCAGGGGCGAAAGTGCCGCCAGCGAGGGCTGGAAACGAACCCCCTGCTGCTCCAGCGGCAGAAGGGCATCGATATTGACCCACTCGTTCTCGAAGGTGATGCCGTCACAACCCACCACCAGCTCCCGGGTTCCTGCCACATCCCGAGGATCCGCTGCCACGAGGCGCGAGGCCAAACCAGCCGCAGGATCAGCTGCATCGGACGTTTGAACAGCGATGGGAACATCGCGTTGCCCGGCGGCCTGCACAAGCATCCGTGCCAGCTGACCACCTCCAACAACGCCGATCATCGTGTCCGAGCTGATGTCCGCAGCTTGCCAGTTTGCAGGGTCGCTGACAGCGTCAGATCAGGGGGCGATCGCCGGCAAAGGCCAACCGGATCATGGTGAACAGCAACACCAACAGGAACAGCGCCAGGCCCAGGGTGCAGGCGTAGCTGATCTCCAATTCGGCAAAGGCCTGGTCGTACACGTAATAAACGATTGTTCGCGTGGCATCCGCAGGACCTCCCTGGGTCATCAGGAACACTTCCTCGAACACCTTCGTGGCCGCGATCGACGACACCACAGCGACCAGGGTCACGTAGGGACGCATCAAGGGCAGGGTGATGTCGAGATGCTTTCTCCAGCCCTCACTTCCATCAAGCTCCGCTGCCTCATAGAGCTCCTGGGGAATGCCCTGCAAACCCGCCAGAAAAATCACCATGTAGTAGCCAAGCCCCTTCCAGAGGGTCACCAACATCACGGCGGGCAGGGCCAACTGCGGCGTGGTGAGAAAACCAATCGGGCTGAAGGCATCACCGAGCAGGACACTCAACCATCCATTGATCAGTCCGTTCTCGGCATAGAGCCAGCGAAAGGCGATGGCTGCAACAACGATCGACACCAGCACCGGCGTGTAAAAAGCGCCCCGCAGAAAAGACCGACCGGGCAGCCCCTGGTTGACCAGCACCGCCAGCGCCAGCGCCCCCAGAACGATGGGAGGCACCACACCAACCAGATAAAGGAATGTGGTGACCAGCACCTGCCGCGCCATCGGATCCGACAGCAGGCGCTCCAGGTTGGCCAAACCAACAAAACGCAGGGGTTCACTGACATCCAGCCCCGTGGCGGTGAAACTCATCACCAGAGCCATCAGGGCCGGCACCAGCACCGACAAACTGATCAGCACCACCGCCGGCAACAGGAACGCCCAGGCCGAAAGGGAGTTGCGCACTGATCTTTCGCGCACAGGACCAGCGACACTGTTGCGAGAGTAGGTGGGTTCCAACGGTTTCATGACCACAATCACCCCGTTGCATCACATCCGCGTTGCGCTGGAGCGCAACCCTTACGACGTGGTGATTGGAGACGGCGGCCTGGCCAGGCTTGGTCAGCAGATACTGGACGCTGGAGTGCAGGCGGGTCGGCGTGTGCTGGTGGTCAGCAATCCGGATGTGGCCAGCCCATATGGCGACGCCTGCCTGAACAGCCTCAGAGCGGCAGGTTTCAGCGTGGAGTTGTTGGTGATTGACGCCGGCGAAACCCAGAAGACACCCGCCACGGTGGCGGAGATCCACGATGCGGCTTACAACGCCAAGCTCGAACGCAGCTCCTTGATGGTGGCCCTCGGCGGCGGCGTTGTGGGAGACATGACCGGCTTTGCGGCAGCCACCTGGCTGCGGGGCATCCAGGTGGTGCAGGTGCCCACAACCCTGCTGGCCATGGTGGACGCGTCGATCGGTGGCAAGACCGGGGTCAACCATCCCCGCGGCAAAAACCTGATCGGCGCCTTTCACCAGCCGCGGCTGGTGTTGATCGATCCCTCCACCCTGAACACCCTGCCCGAACGCGAGTTCCGGGCCGGCATGGCTGAGGTGATCAAGTACGGAATCCTTGGCGACACGGCACTGTTCGAGGAACTGGAGGCCTGCCCCGACCCGAGCACGCCCGCAGGGCTTAGAGCCGAGCGCCTCAGCTCGATCCTGCAGCGATCAGCCGCGGCCAAGGCCCGGGTGGTGGCCGCCGATGAAAAGGAGGGTGGCTTGCGAGCGATCCTCAACTACGGCCATACCTTCGGCCATGTGGTGGAGACCCTCTGCGGCTATGGCACCTGGCTGCATGGCGAGGCGGTTGCCATTGGCATGGTGGCCGTGGGTGAACTTGGCGTGCTGCGGGGCAGCTGGAGTCGCGAGGATGCTGAGCGCCAACGCCGACTGATCGACAGCGCTGGACTGCCCACCGCCTGGCCCGATCTCGCCGCCGATGCGGTTCTGGACAGCTTGCAGGGGGACAAAAAGGTGCGCGACGGTCGCCTGCGCTTCGTGATGCCCACCAGCATCGGAACCGTTGAGATTCGCGATGACGTCAGTCGGGACGAGATCCTCAGCTGCCTTGAGCGCCTGAAAGGCTGAAGCCGTCTTCCGGCAACCCGCGCCGGTAGGTGAGCCAGCGGAACGCACCGAGCCCCGCGGGGTCCACCAGGCGAAGCAGGGCTTCACGCCGTTGCAGGACTTCCGCCAACTGTTGGCCCGTTAGCTGCTGCAGTCCATGCAGACGCTCTGCAAGCCCCAAGGCCAGCAGGGCCTCGCCCTGCTTCGCCTGATCACCCACCATCCAACCGTTGCGCTGAGCCGCGTCATCCACGACTTCGATACAGAGGTGGGCCGTGAGGTCCTGCTCGCCGGGCTGATCCAAGGGCGACAGGCCCGCCTGCTGAGCACAGACAGCCATCAAGGTGCCGTCGGAGCGCCGGGCTGTGAAATAACGCTGGGCCTCCAGGGCGTAATCAATCACCAGCAGCACGCCCGCATCCACGGCGGCCGCAGCAGCAGCAAACCAGTCGGGCAATGCACTGTTCCACTCCGTGGTCCACCCCTCTTCGGCATCGGGGGGCGGCAACTGAATGCCGCCTTGGCTGCACACACGCCTGATCTCCTGGTGCAAACCATCGGGGAGAGGACGATGCGTCGTTTGCAGCTCACCGTTTGGGTTGAGCTCCACCCACTGCTGCTGAAGGGATCCCTCCCGCCAGATCAAGCGCTCCACCGGGAGGGCATCCAGCAACTCATGGGCGATCACCACCCCATGAACCGGAGCGCTGCCCAACTCCTCCAGGGAACTCCAGCGCAGCGGAAGATCATCCGCCTCCTGCAGCAGAGCCTGTTGCCGCCGCCGCATGCCGGGATTGGCCTCCACCAACACCAATTCGATCCGAGCCAACAGCTCTGGATCAGCACCACGCAACGCAGCAACGAGATCCCGGGCCAGATGGCCCTCACCAGGGCCGATTTCCACGATCGACAGGCGTTGATCAGGATCACTTCGGGACATCGACGTCAGCCAGGCCAGGATCTGAGGGACCAGAAGGGCTGCGAAATCACTGCCCAGCGAGGGGGAGGTGACGAAATCACCCTGGGCTCCGATGCGTGCACGGCCTGAGCCGTAGTAGCCGTGCTCCGGCTCGTTCAGAGCCAGATCCATGAACCGGGAAAACGGAACGGCACCCCCCGCCTGATGCAGATGCGTTGCCAACCAGTCGGGACAGGACGCAGCCATCGGTTCCATTGGAGAGAATGCCGGTCGCTGCAGCAGTTCCATGGGAACACATCACATCCGACATCTGTGGAGCCTCGTCGTGGTGGCTCTGCTCAGCCTGGGTGTTCTGGTGACCCCGGCTGAGGCCTACGACAACCCGGAGCTGCTGCCGGATCACCCCACCCCGGTGATCGACCTCGCCAAGGTGTTCAGTGACACCCAGCGGGCCCAGCTGGAGGCATCTCTGGCAGATGTGGAGGAACGCACCGGCTGGAAGATGCGGGTGTTGACCCAGTACGAACGCACACCGGGTCTGGCCATTCGCGAGTTCTGGGGGCTGGATGAAAGCAGCCTGCTGCTGGTGGCCGACCCCCGCGGCGGGAACCTGCTGAACTTCAACGTTGGCGATGCCTACTTCGCGATGATGCCGCGCACCTACTGGGTGGAGCTGCAGACCCGCTACGGCAACCAGTACTACGTGAAGGATCACGGCGAAGACGGCGCCGTGCTGGATGCCCTCAATGCGGTGGAAATCTGTCTGGACCGTGGTGGCTGTCAGGTGGTTCCTGGCCTTCCTCAGGAACAGTGGCTTTGGACGCTGACCACCTCAATCTTTGGCGGTTTGATTGCTGGCTTTGCGGCTTATCCCCGCAAGGAGGGCGAAACCATCGCCTGGGCCTGGTTGCTGCTGCTCTCACCGCTGTGGGTGATGCTGTTCGGCGTCTTCGGCGTTGCCCCTGTGATCACACGAACATCTGAAGTGATGCCCCTGCTGCGCAATGGGGTCGGTTTCCTGGCGGGAGGCATCGCCGCGTATCTGATCGCCCAGGCCACCGTTGGCAGGAAACTTCAAAACGACGCCGACGGCTGAGGAACGTCGAGAAACGTGAATGCCGTCAGAGCCGGGTGGCGCATTCAATGCGCGACCCGGTGCAAAGGGCCGGAGGGGGAGTGACGAGCGCCTGGCGCTTGACGTCACGCAGACGCCGCAACTCCGCGAGGTTCACGTCATAGAAAGAACGCAGTCGTGCATATTTCTTGACGGGTTGGCCGTAGTAGCTGCGACCGGCGAGGGTGGGAAACGACGCCCATTCCGGAGCCAGCATGGCGGCGAGCAGCGGGCTGAGAACGCCGGTGTCGGTCAGACCCAGGGCTTTGCGCCGCTGAATCAGAAACAACGCGCCCTGGTCCTGAGCCTCAGGGCCGAAACCGCGCACGCCGATGCTGCGCTGAACCAGATTCCAGGTGAAGGGCATGAACTGGTAAGCCCCCGCAGCTGCACTGGCGTAGCGGGAGCTGTAGATCACCCGGTTGGGATGCCGGTCGAGGGAAGGCATCAAGCCACCACCGAACATCACCCGATAGCCCACATCCAGACCACCTTTCCAGGTCCCTTCCGCAAAACGGATCGTGTTGAGCATCGCCCGACGTTCGGGCGTAATCACGTAGGGAATGGCCCGGCTGGGCTGGAAGTCAGAGGCATGGATCAGCTGCGCCCGAGAGGCGGGGGGGAGCAGGCTCGCCTGGGCAGGAAGAAGGGAACTGAGGGCAGGCAGAACTCCGACGATCACGGCCGCATGAAGCGTCTGACGACCGATGAATGCAGAGATAGCCATAAAGAGCGTTCAAGGAGCATGCCCTCGAAAGAGGACGATGAGCAGATCAGAAGCGGATGAAATGCTCGAGCGGAAAAAATTTCCACACGAAGTGACTCTCTCGAATTGAAGACTCGAATCAATAGGTATATATGCCAGTCAAATAATCGGCCAGACCACTAACAGGCAGGAAAATCAGCTCAAAAAGTGTTTAAAAATACCGAAAATTAAAAACGACTTGCAACCCAACCAACCAGTGCCAGAGCGGCTTCTTCAGCCCCTGATGCAGAAAGAGGGGCTTCGCTTGGCGCCAGCAACGGCTGGTCCAGCTGCCATGCGCCCGTGTCCAGCTCCTGACGGCTGAGGCAACGGTGCTGGCCGTGGCGACGCAAACCATCCATCAGCGCCGAAGCTTCGGCAAATCCGCTGCGCTCCACGACGTGCATCCCAACCCCTTGGGCCATCGCCTCGCAGAAGCTGCTGAAACCCGGCTTGCCCAGAAAACGGGAGCAACGGCCGAGCACATCGACGGGGCGCAGCCCATCCGGCAGAAACGTGAGGTTGGGGAGCGCCGCCAACTCAGGCGCTTGCGAGGCATCTGCTGACGCCGGAAGCAGGAAATGGTGGTTGGGCCAGAGCTGAAACAGATCCCGCAAAAGGGACAAGCCCAGGCCTCCAAACCCCACCAACACCAGGGGAGCATCCTGGGCATCAAGGCAAGCCTCAAGATCCGCCGGAATGGGCCGCGGACTGGCGCAAACCAAACCGAGCCTCTGTTCAGGCAACCCCCAGTGCATGGCGAGGTCAAACGGGCAGCGCAGCAACAGATCACCGCAGCGGTAGGCCTCAGCAGCAGCATCGGCCCAGCGTTGGAAGGCAGAGCCCAAGGGGCGATAGATGTCATCCCACCCGAAATTGCTCATCCACACCAGAGGTGCATCGAGGCGCTGGGCCAGGGCGGCTGCGGCCGGGGGAATGTCCCCGATGATCAACACCGGCTGCCCCTGCGACGCAATCCAGAGAGCCTCAGCCTCGATCAGGGCCGGCAGCCGTTGCTCCAGCTCATCCAGGGCCCTGAGGGTGGTGGCGCAATCCACACCGAGCGCGTCGGCCTGCACCATGCCCACATCCCATTGACAAGACCGCTGCTCAATCGCTGCATCCCCCAACAGCAGGTTAAGTACGGGGGAGGGCAGACCCGAGCTCATCACCAAGGTCCATTCAGGACGCAGGCGGCGCAGTTGCTGGAGCACCGCAGCATCGCGAGCCGCATGGCCGAAGCCATGGCTGCTGCTGCAGAAATAGATCAGCACGGCAATGGAGCATCGATCGGCAACTGCTCCTGATGGATCAACTCAGCTTCTGGGGTGTACCAGCGATGGGCGAGCTGCGTGAGGCGGGCCCCCTGGAATTCAGCCCAGGAGAGATGCAGCAGCGTTCGACCTTGCCCATCCACACCTGAACGGGGAACACAGGCGGCATTGATCAGCGCCGTTCCATCGCGATGACGCAACAGGGTCTGGCGGAAACCAGAGCCGCGCTTGAGGGCATGGTGCATGTGCCCAAAGATCACCAAATCGGCAGGTCGGTCTTTGGCCATGCGGTCCAGGGCAAGGGCCAGATCCTGATCCCCCCAGTCCACTGCCGGCGTCTTCCAGTCGCGTCCACAGGGACTGGCAGCCTCAGATCCCAAGCCTGAGGGACCGCAGTGGGCCATGACGATCAGGGGCTGATCAGCGGGTACATCAGCTGCGGCCTGCACAATCCGCTCGGCTGAAGCCTCAAGCGACACCGGGCCGTAAACCGCCTCCACCGCTTTCGATAGGTGAAAACCTCCACCAGCACTGCAGGGACGCGCACCCACAACCGTCAACGGAAGCTCCGGCCATTGAATTGAGCGCCAAGCGCAATGGAGATCGCCGAGCACAGCGCGTTGTTGCTCGAGGATGCCGCCACTGCGATCACGCCCGCGGTCGTGGTTCCCCAGGATCACGGCCACGGGGAAGGGAAGCTGCGTGATCCGGCGCGTCAGACGCAGATCCCCATCAGCAAGATCACCAACGAAAAGAACAGCGTCGGGCTTGAGCCGCTGCAGCAGCTGCTCATCCGCGTCGCCCCAGGCGCCGTGCAGATCACCGGCAATGGCAAGTCGCAGGTGCTTCAGAGCGAATGCCTAGGCTGTGGCCATCCTGCCCCGAACCGGTCCTGATGAGCGCTGACACCGCCCTTGTTGCGGCGATCAACCGGCTTCGCCAGGACCGCAATGCCGTGATCCTGGCGCACTACTACCAGGAGCCGGAGATTCAGGACATCGCCGATTTCGTTGGTGACTCCCTGGAGCTGTCGCGCAAGGCCGCCAGCACCGATGCAGACGTGATCGTGTTCTGCGGCGTGCACTTCATGGCGGAGACCGCCAAGATTCTCAGCCCTGAAAAGACGGTGGTGCTGCCGGATCTCGAGGCCGGATGCTCCCTGGCGGACGACTGCCCCGCGGATGAGTTCGCCCGCTTTCGTTCAGAACACCCCGACCACTTCGTGGTGAGCTACATCAACTGCACAGCCGCAGTGAAGGCGCAAAGCGATCTGATCTGCACCAGCAGCAATGCCGTTGATCTGGTGAATCAGCTGCCTGCCGATCAGCCCGTGCTGTTCGCCCCCGATCAGAACCTGGGGCGCTGGGTTCAGCAACAGAGCGGTCGCGAGCTGACCCTCTGGCCGGGACGCTGCATCGTTCATGAGACCTTCAGCGAAGAAGCCGTGCTGGCCCTCAAGCACGAGCACCCCGGGGCTGAAGTGATCGCTCACCCAGAGTGCCAGCAGAATCTGCTGGACCTGGCAGATTTCATTGGATCCACCAGCAAGCTGTTGAATTACGCCGAACAAAGCTCCTGCAACAGCTTCATCGTTCTAACGGAACCGGGGATCCTGCATCAGATGCAGCAAAGGGTTCCTGAAAAAACCCTGCTCGACGTGCCAGGGATCGATGGATGCAGCTGCAATGCCTGCCCCTACATGCGGCTCAACACCCTGGAAAAACTGAAGGCATGCCTGGAGACCCTCACGCCTGCGATCGAGATGGATGAATCGATGCGTCTGAAGGCCATGAAACCCATGCAGCGCATGCTCGAGATGAGCCGGTGAGGCCTGATCGAGCCACCATCAGAAGCCTTCAGAGTTGTGCCGTGGGCATCACGTTGGTGCTCGCGGCCTGTTCAACCATGAGCGACTTGGAGAGAAAAGTGTTCCTCTGTGAGGAATGGGAACGAGGCACGAAAAATGTGGATCAGCTCAGGGCCACCTATTCCATCCTTACGGGCAAGCGATTGATCATCCGATCTGGAGGTCCAAGGACTGGCGTGAGCTTCATCGAAGGCGATCCCAAGCAACTTGCCCGGGAGGTCGATGCTGCTTGCGAGGTTCGATCCATCGGATCGGAATAGATTTTCAACACCCAGAACACCGTGTCGGTGAGCATGTTGAGCAAATGAAGGGCATCGACGTCTTGGC
The DNA here is from genome assembly GCF_023630635.1 of Synechococcus sp. MU1651. Classification (NCBI taxonomy): domain Bacteria; kingdom Bacillati; phylum Cyanobacteriota; class Cyanophyceae; order Synechococcales; family Synechococcaceae; genus Synechococcus; species Synechococcus sp. MU1651. The sequence continues at coordinate 198,382 of NZ_JAKUHJ010000001.1, read as the reverse complement.
CGTTTTGGCTGTCATCACATTGGGTTCAAGCGTGAAAGCGGCAGCACAAGCCTGGAATCAACCGATTCCTGAACCCGCAACAGAGTCCACAGCACAAACGATCAAGTTGGCCGAGCAACTCAACACGATGGGCGCCAGGTTTTTTGGAGCCCATTGGTGCCCCGCCTGCAAAGAACAGATGAAGCTCTTCGGCAAACAGGCCGGAGCCAACCTGAACTACGTGGAATGCGGTCTGCCCGACAAGTACCCCGACCAGCTCAGGCAGTGCAGGGATGAAAACATTCGGTCCATCCCCACCTGGACACGGCCCGGGTCAAAGCGGCTCCAGGGTATTCAATCGATCAACACCCTGGAGCGCTGGAGTGGCCTGAGGCCTCAGCCACTGAATTGATTACTTCTTACGGCAATAGCCAGCGCCAACATTCATCCAGCCGGAGGGGCAGGCTTCACCGTTGGTGGGCTTCTTCTCGTAATAGATCGGAGACACACAGGTAGTGCCCAGGGTGTTGACCTAACCAAGGGGGCATTGGTTGTGGCCTTGGGCCTTGGGAATCTTTTTCTGAGCCAAAGCAGAACTGGGCACAGCCAAGGCTGAAACAAACAGAGCGGCAGCGAGCAGCTTCATGGCAAGCGGGTCGAACGCGCTCAAGGTATGGGCCTTTCAGACTGTCTGCTGCGATCGGTGGCGGAGCTTGATCGAACGCACACCGGAGGGGTTGTATTGCCGTGCCGCGAAGGCCTGGGTCGACCCATGGCGTCCGGTTCCCCGGGCCCTGATCACCCACGCCCATGCCGACCACGCCCGCCCCGGATGTGGGGAGTACTGGGCCGTGGCCTCCAGTGAAGGGGTGCTGCGCCAGAGGCTAGGAAAGGACATCACCTTTCACCCAGTGGCCTACGGCGAAGAACACTGGCTGGGGCAATGCAAGGTGTCGTTTCACAGCGCCGGACACGTGCTCGGTTCGGCGCAGATCCGTCTGGAATCAGAGGGTGAGGTGTGGGTGGTCAGTGGGGATTACAAAAGGGATGACGACCCCAGCTGTGACCCCTTCGAACCAGTGCGCTGCGATGTGTTGATTACCGAAGCCACCTTCGGAATGCCGATCTATCGCTGGCAAAGCGGTGAGCAGGTGGCCAAGGAGATCCATGCCTGGTGGAGCCGTGATCGCAGCAGGCCATCCCTGCTGTTCTGCTACGCCTTCGGCAAAGCCCAACGCTTGCTGGCTGAACTGAAGGCCATCGGCGTGGAGGAGGAAGTGCTGCTGCACGGCGCCGTTGAAACCGTGACCCGCCACTACCGCGAGGCAGGGGTTCCGATGACCCCCAGTCGTCCCGTCAGTGAACTGCCCCGCAAGGATCCGCTCGAAGGGCGGTTGATCCTGGCGCCACCGTCTGCCCATCGCTCCAGCTGGATGCGCCGCTTCAAGTCACCCCAAACAGCCTTTGCCTCCGGCTGGATGGCCGTGCGCGGAGCCCGTCGACGGCGGGGCTACGAGCGGGGATTCGTGCTCAGTGATCACGCCGACTGGCCTGGACTGATCCAGACCGTTCGCGACAGCGGCGCCCGCAAGGTGTACGTCACCCATGGACAGAGCGACGTTCTGGCCCGTTACCTGCGGGAGGTGGAGGGTGTGGATGCGGAGCCGCTGGACACCCTGTTCGAAGGGGAGTCGGACTAGAACTTGGCGATCCCGTCCGGCAACTCGGGGAGGTTGAGGTTTGCTTCGCGACCTTCGATCGCGGCTGTGAGCGATTCGATCATCATGGCGTTGCCGCTGTCTTTCACGGCCTCGAGCGCCTTCTGAAGACGACTACGACGGTCGGATGGATCATCCGATGTGCCGGAGCCAGCCACGGGGGTGACGACGGCCGTGGCTGAGGCGGTAGCGCGCACGCTGCTGAGTTGTTGCGCGAGGTTGTCCCAGAGGAGTGCCATCCGGCTGATTCAGGAATCTGTGGCTCAGATCAACACAGGTCTCCGCCGGATTTCCAGCACTGCTCACAAAATGTCTTGTCAGGATGGCGGGGCTTTCCATCCATCCCGTTCAAGCGCGCATGCGTGCCTTTCAGAACCTGTTCAATCAGTTGGATCAGGTCACGGGCACCAAGGCCAAGGTGCAAGCGCTGGTGGATCACTTTCAGGGGGTCGAACCAGGGGAGGCGGCCTGGGCGTTGACGCTGCTGCTGGGCAAGCGCCGCAGGCGCCTGATCACCGGTCGCCGACTCCGCGACATCCTGCGGGACCGCGGTGGTCTTCCGGATTGGCTGATCGACGACTGCTACGGCCAGGTGGGCGACTCAGCTGAAACCATCAGCCTGCTCTGGCCCGCCGTGCAAGAGCGCGTCGAAGCAAGCGATCCGGATCTGCCCAGCGGTGATGGAGACATGCCCCTGAGCTGGTGGATGGACACCCTGCTGCCGGCCATCAGCACCAGAAGCGACGACCATCAGGCCAATGCCGTGATCTGGCTCTGGCACCGAACCCCGCTCGAACAGCACTTCATCATCAACAAGTTGCTCACGGGGGGATTCCGTGTCGGCGTGTCGACAGGGCTGATCAGCCGGGCCATCGCCGAAGCATTTGATCTCGAGGAAAGCCTTGTGGTGCAACGGCTGATGGGCGGCTTTGAGCCCTCCGCCGAGCGCTTCAGGCAACTCACCGCCTGCGCGACGGCGGATGAACACCGTTCCAGCGGCACCCCCTACCCCTTCTATCTCGCCAGTCCCCTGGAACCCGACCGACTGCTGGAGACATCGGCGAGGGATTGGCAACTGGAGTGGAAATGGGATGGAATTCGCGGTCAGCTGATTCATCGCGGCTCCGGCGTCTACCTCTGGAGCCGTGGAGAAGAGCTGGTCAACGAGAGCTTCCCTGAGCTTGTGGAGGTGGCCAAGGCCTTGCCATCCGGCAGCGTTCTGGACGGCGAGCTGATCTGCTGGCAACAGGACGCCGCCGAACCGCTTGGCTTTGATCAGCTGCAACGACGGCTGGGCCGCAAAAGCGTTGGAGCAACGTTGAAACGGGATTGCCCGATGCGGTTCATCGCCTACGACTTGCTGGAACATCAGGGCGTCGACATCCGCCAGCAGGGATTACGACAGCGCCAGCAGCAGCTGGCGGCACTGCTCGGCAGCATCGAGCATCCCGAGGCATGGCGGCTGAAGCAGAGCCCGTCCTGGTCGATCGACACCTGGGAGGAACTGGACACTCAGCGCAACCAGGCCCGTCAGCACAACGCCGAAGGGCTGATGCTCAAACAGGCGGAATCGCCTTACCTGAGCGGCCGCAAACGGGGCAACTGGTGGAAACACAAGCTGGAGCCGATGACCCTCGATGCGGTGCTCCTCTATGCCCAGGCCGGCAGTGGGCGTCGCGCCAACCTGTTCACCGATTACACCTTCGGCCTCTGGACCAACGCTGAAGAGCCGCAGTTGGTGACCTTCGCCAAGGCCTATTCCGGCCTCAACGATGCCGAAATCCTCGAGCTGGACCGCTGGATCCGACGCAACACCCTGCAGCGCTTCGGGCCGGCACGGTCCCTGAAAACCGAGCTGGTGTTTGAAATCGGCTTTGAGGGCATCCACCCCTCAAAACGCCATAAATCCGGCATCGCCGTGCGTTTTCCGCGCATCCTGCGCTGGCGACGCGACAAACCTGCCGATGAAGCGGATTCACTCCAGACCGCGATGGCATTGATCGAGAACCGCTGATGGCAGCTTCAGAAAAGAAGGCAAAAGCGAAGGCCAAGGCCAAGGCCAAACCATCAACCGACGACCCTCGCTTGGAGCCGATTCATGACTGGTTCGCGCAAAGGAACTGGACGCCGCTGCCGTTCCAGCAGCAGACCTGGAGCGCCTATCTGGCGGGGCGGAATGGCTTGATCCAAGTGCCCACAGGGTCTGGCAAAACCTTCGCCGCCGTGATGGGACCGATCGCGCGGATGTTGACGGAGGAGCAGCCGTTGAAGGGAATGCGACTGCTCTACATCACGCCCTTGCGGGCCCTCAGCCGCGACTTGTCGCTGGCGATCCGCGAACCGATCGAGGCGATGGGCTGGCGGATTCGGGTAGCCATCCGCAATGGCGACAGCAGCAGCAGCGAACGCACCAAACAGCTCAAGGCACCACCACAGATTCTGGTGACGACTCCGGAGTCCCTCGCCCTGCTGCTGAGCAACGCCAAGGCCGAAGAGCTGTTTGGCCAACTCGAAACGGTGATACTCGATGAATGGCACGAGTTGATGGGCAGCAAACGGGGCAGCCAGACGGAGCTGTGCCTGAGCTGGTTGCGCCAGCTGCGCCCCCAGCTCCAGACCTGGGCCATCAGTGCCACCATCGGCAACCTCGAGCAGGCAGCGCGCCATGCCCTGGGAACGGCAAGTGAGCCACAGCTGATCGGGGGTGCTCCTGCCCGCAGCACGGAGATTCAGAGCATCCTTCCGGACACGATCGATGGCTTCCCCTGGGCCGGACACCTCGGGTTGCGGATGTACGAGGAGCTGGTGGCCCGTCTCAATCCCGGCATCAGCACCTTGCTGTTCACCAACACCCGCAATCAATCGGAGCGTTGGCACCAGTGTCTGCGCTTCGCCTGCCCGGAAATGGAAGAGGGATTGGCCCTGCACCACAGCGCCATTGATCGCAGCGAGCGGGAAGCGATCGAAGCCTCCGTGAAGGCCGGCGGCATTCGTTGGGTGGTCTGCACCAGCTCCCTGGACCTCGGGGTGGACTTCCAACCAGTGGAACAGGTGGTGCAGATCGGAAGCCCGAAGAATCTGGCGCGACTGCTGCAGCGGGCGGGGCGGTCAGCGCACTTGCCCGGCGGAACATCCCAGGTGCTGTTCATGCCCACCAATGCGCTCGAGCTGCTCGAACTCAGTGCTGTGCGTCGGGGACTGGCGGAGGGGCTGGTGGAACAACGCAAGCCGCCGAAAGCCCCTCTGGATGTGCTGCTGCAGCACCTCACGGGGTTGGCCTGCGGCCCTGGCTTCCATCCGGAGCAGACCTTGCAAGCCGTGCGCAGCTGTGCGGCCTACGCCGAGCTGAGCCAGGAGGATTGGGACTGGTGCATGCTGTTTCTGGAGCAGGGCGGAGAGTGCCTCGGTGCCTACCCCCGCTACCGCAAGCTCGAGTGGGAGGAGACAAGCCAGCGCTACCGGGTTCGCGAGAAGGCCATCGCCCGGCTGCACCGTCTCAACGTTGGAACGATCACGGCCGCACCGGCGATCACCGTGCGCTTTATTCGTGGTGCCGTGCTCGGACATGTAGAGGAGAGCTTCATCAGCCAGCTGAAGCCGAAGGATGTGTTCTTCTTCTCCGGCCGCCAGCTGGAATTCGTGCGGCTGCGCGACATGACCGCCTACGTGAAGGTGAGCACCAAGAAAACGCGCACGGTGCCTGCCTGGGCTGGGGGGCAGATGGCCCTATCCGATCTGCTGACTCATCACCTGCGTCTTGAGGTGGACCGCGCCAGCCGTGGTGATCTCGACAACGCTGAACTTCAGGCTCTGAAGCCCCTGTTTGATCGGCAACAGGACATCTCGGTGTTGCCGACGGTGGGACAGCTGCTGATTGAGACCTGTCGCACCCGGGAAGGCACACATCTGTATGCCTTCCCCTTTGAAGGGCGGTTCGTGCATGAGGGCATCGGCTTCCTCTGGGCGTCGCGGCTCACCCGTCTGGAGCGGGGCACGATCACGGTGTCGGTGAACGACTACGGCTTTGAGCTGTTGGCGCCGAAGAGCTACCCCATGGCGGAGTTGCTGGAAGACCACATCGATCTGCTGCTCGATCGCCAAAAGCTGGAGCGGGATCTGAAGAACGCACTGAATCTTTCCGAGCTGCAACGGCGACGCTTCCGCGCCATCGCCCAGATCGCAGGCCTGATGAACCGGGGATTCCCGGGATCGAGCAAAAGCACCGGTCAGCTTCAGATCAGTGCCTCGCTGCTGTTCGATGTGTTTAGCCGCCATGAGCCGAACAACCGCTTGCTCTTGCAGGCGCAGCATGAGGTGCTCGATGACCAGTTGGAGATCTCACGCCTAGAGGCTGCCTTGGAGCGCGCTGCAAGCCAGGAATGGCTTCACGTTGAAACACCGCGGCCGAGCCCCTTGGCCTTTCCACTGTTGGTGGAACGACTGAACAACAGGATGAGCAATGAATCCGTTTTGGAGCGGGTTCAGCGGATGAAGGACGAGGCGATCAGGCGCGAGGGGTAGCGATCACTCCAAGTCCCGCAAAAAGCAGATGTCGCTGAGGCCTTACAAAAACCGGGCGCTGAGTGTTCCGGCCGCAACACGGATCAGTTCTGTTGACGAGATTGCTTGGCTGCGAGCCCGGCTTCAACTGCTGTTCCAGCCGCGAGAGCAGCGAGCCCAAACAAGCCAATCCATTGGTTTTGGATTTCTTCGGCAGCCTCAGCCCCCTGTCCCAGCACTCCACCCAATACGAACCAGGTCGTCGCCAAAGCAGATGTGATCCAGTACGCCTTCCAGCGGCGCTGGTAGAGGTAGCCGGCACCCAAGCCCGGAACCACGTTCAACGTGACGGCAACCCAGCCTGCCGATGCGGCAAGGATCTCTCTTTTGGTGGGCGCCATAACAACAGGTGTTTCTGTGCATTGTTGTCGACTTCGAAAGCCATCGCGCGTGGCGGGCACCTACCCATAGGGCCCAAATCGCGTCGCACAGGCGGCACCACACTCGGCACCCAAAGCAATGGCCTCCGCCAGGGGCCATCGCGCCGCAAGACCCGTGACCACGCCTGCCGCAAAGCTGTCGCCGCAGCCATAACTCTCGACCAAGGGCCCCGAAAGGGGTGATGGGTCATAGCGGCCGCCTGGATAACTAACACCGCCTGCGGCACCTTCCGTGCGAATGATTGTGTGGGGAGCTGGGTTCAACTGCCCCGACTCCACCCGTTCACCCGGATCAAGGCCACTGCCAATCAAGGCATCGAGGGGCACACCGGCCTGCTGAAGCACGGGCAAACGAACGCGCGGGGTCGCCGCCAAAACTGCAGCAGAACGGCAGGCTTTCAACAAATGAGCATCAGCGGCCGTAACGAACAGGCCGTCGCATTCGCCAAGGGCGTTCCAGGGAAGGTCGTCATCCAGTGATGGGGTCAGCCGCTCGCCGATCACAGTGATCGCCCGATCCCCCTCACCATCAACCATGCTCACGCCACGACGGGTTGGCACCTCCCTCCAGGCGACATGAACCTCAAGGCCCAGATCCTCGAGTCGCTTGACGCAGGCTTCACCGACCGAATCGCGACCTAAAGCCGTAAAGAACTGGACGGGTTGCTGCTGCAACCGCGCCATCTGCACCGCAACGACGGCTCCACCACCAGCAGGTTCCTGCCGAGTTCGCAAGGCGTGACCAATGGCCCCGGGGCGGGGCAACTGATCCACCGCCAGAAATTCCACCCATTCGACATGACCCACAACGGCCAAGCGCAGGGGCGGCAGGGCTGAGCCGGAAGACAAGGGCCGTTGAAGCTGCTGGGCCCCATCTTCTCTGCAGGAACGGCTCAACAACAGAATGGGCGCGGATGGAGAACGAGGCACTCAGATCCGATATTTATCGTTTGCATGAGTTTTTCTCTTTCTGTATTTGATGAGTTGAACCCCTGTATTCACAGCATCTTGTGCACTCCTGGGATTCACATCTTCCGGTCGATTCATTATTTAGACCGATTGCAGTTCTTCTAATGCCCGAATGATATGGAGCTCAATCAAGCCACAAAAAAGCCCCGCCAGAGCAGCGGGGCCATTCAAACCACATTCTTGGAAGAATCCTTCAATTAAGGCGGTGAACCATTGTAGACAACATCAACAATCGAAGCTCCGTCTCGAGAGACAAGAATTTCAGTTTCAACAGTGGGTTGACCACCAGCCTCTTGCCAGCCTGGAGAGCCACCATCAAACACGAACAGGTAGCCATCGCTTGCATTCTTCAAGCAATTGCCACCTCCCTTACCGGTGGCGTACATGCATTTCGAAGCTCTGTAGTTGTTGAGTCCACCGTTGATGGACTCAGCTTGCATCCTGGCGGTGTTCAGCGCACGGACGTTTTCTTTCGAAAGCTTTTGGGCAAAAGCGGGGGACACCAGCAGTGCACTCACCAGGAATCCCGTCGACAGACTGACGACTCTTTTCAAGATGAATCAATTGGAGGGGCTTCCACTGCCTAGCAACGTGTCACCCGATGAACAGCAACCCAAGAAAGGTTTATTCGTTTCGGACCAACAGGCGCGCCTATGCTCCAGCAGCACACGCGACCAGCAACGTTGGCCAAGCTCGGGGAGATCAAGCTCAAACAGATTCCGCAACTGAACACGGCCAACAGCTCACCCTTGATTCGGAAACACAAAGAGGTTCTGAATCTGATGATGAGAACGCTTTCCCTCGATACCTACGGCCTCACCTGGGCCCAGTTCATCAAGGGGTTTGGTTGCGGTGCTTTGGCCGTTTGGCTGCTCATGCGCTGAGCTCAGCCATGACGCACGGGCCTTCCACCCCGTCGCAGCGACTCCAACATTCCCTTTTCCAAGGCCGTCAGTTTTGGTGCCGGCTCGTTCAATGCAGCTTCCGCCCGTGTCTTGGCTGCGGCAATGAAGCGATCTGTTTTATCTCCAGAATCAAAAGCCACGGTTCCTCAGCAAGAACCACCAAAGGTATGGATCAGCACCTGTTGAGGCTCAGGACTTAAGAAAGATGCCTGAACTCAACAGATGTGGGTGCAAGCTCCCCACAGCCATTCCCTCGATCGCAGAATCGTTGCTATCGGTTGGAGGTTGCAGCAACCCGATGAGCCGTTACCCCGTCTTCTATTGCGCTCCAGCGGCCGTTGACGCTGGCTTCAAGCCTGTCGAAGCGGCGGATGCCTACGAGGCTGAGCAAATCGTGCAACGCGAGCACCCCGGCGCAGTCACGGCATCTCTGAGCGAACGGGTGACCAACGAAGAGGAAATCCGCCGGTTGTTCTTGGCCTGGCTCGAAAAAGTCTGAACACCTGGAGCCACCAAAGGGGTGCATGGAACGCAATCCGTTGTCGGTCACGCCCCCCAGCTGGCTGGACATCGACCCCGACAGCTATAAGCGGCTGCTGAACCGCACGGCGGTGACGATCACCAAGCGCGCCAGAAAGCGAGGGGCGACGTATCAGGTGAGGGAGGCCATCGATGCCATCCATGCAGCCTTTCAGCGTTGTGACGGCACCGATCCCTACGACGGACTGCCGCTGGACAATCGCCTTCATGATGGAAGCCGCAGTCCGACCGTCTCCCCGGTGAGCAGCAGCACCACCGCAACCTTTGAGATTCTCAGCCTGCAGACCAAGGAAGCCAAAGGGGAGAGGAACGGCGAGGAGTTCATTGCCCACTGCCGTGCCGTCGTCGCCCATGCCAACACGTCATCACCGGCCCAGCGATGAGCAGCGCCAAGAAGCTGTTCCTGGTGGTGCTGGGGGGCCGTTACAAGGGCTGCCACGTGGAGCAGCACGATGTTCGCTGGGTCGTGGGCGAGACCATCGACGCAACGCTGCCGGCGCTGCGGCAGGAATGGATCGGCCTCCGCCGTGGCTTGCACATCGACAGCTACCGCTGCATCGACCATGTCGATGCCTATCGCGTTGAGGTTGTTGAGCAAGCGCAGGATCCATCCAGTGTTGACGGTCCGCAGCTGTGGTTCGTCAACCTTGGCGCCTATGACCCCACCTCGATGGCAGAACAGCATGCCTTCGGGGTGATCGTGGCCCGTTCTTCAGCCTTCGCCAAGGCGCGGGCACGGCAGCGTTGGCTGAAGGGACAGGAGCAGGTGCACAAGGACGATCTTCACCCTGTCGAAATGGACAGCGCGCTCGATGATCTGCTGCCGATTCACGGCAATGGCCAGTGGCACTTGAAACTGATCGCGGATGGCCAAGTTGACGACAGCCAAGTTGACGATGGCCCAGCCCATCCTGATTGGTACGGCTACTGGAAGATCTGACCACAGAACCAACACGGCTCAGCTACAACAAACCACCACGTTGAGGATGTGTCGTGCTGATCTTGATCCTCCTCGTGCTGACGGGCTCCTACGCCGGACTGTGGGCCCTGCGTTTCGTGCTCGAACAACGCACAGACACCGAATAGGGAATCACGACCTCAAGACGCATCCAGTCACATCTGGCCGAGGTGCTGACACGTTCACCAGGCAGACCCGGAATACGTTTTCCCCAGTCCATCGACGCCCCATGTCGCTTGTTCAACGTCTTGGCATCGCTGCGTTCGTGGTGGTCATCACCGGTGTCGGCCTGAGTCCTGCCGCGGAAGCCCATAGCGCTCATCACCACCATCACCACCACTCCCGCAAAAGCAAAAAAAGAAGGCCTACAACAGGGGCTACAAGCATGGCTACAGAAAGGCCATCGAAAACAGCTACCGCCCCCACTACCGAACGCACCACCGCAGCTATTCCCCGCTGTACGGCCCCATGGTTTCACCGATGCCCCGGCGCGTCATCGTCACCCCAACGCCCTGGATGGTTCCGGTCCACCCGCATCACCATGGCACCCGCGTCAACGTTGGGCACGTGTTCCATCTCTAGACACCGCGTCATCCTCCATGTCTGATCGAATCAGCAAAGACGCCAGCGAGGCCTGGCGCGACCATGTGCTGAAGCAGGTGGTGGATTACCTGGAAAGAAATCGCGATGAAATCATCGATGGCTTCGAAGCGGAGAACGCTCACAACTTGAAGCGTGAAGACATCGAACAATCCGATCTTCTCGATTTCGATGTTTCAGTGACGCTGCATCGCGATCAATCCTCATCCTTTGGCCTTGGATTTGGTTTTTTCAAGGCCAACATGATTCGCTGAATCAACCTGCAGGCTTCCAGATCACCTCGGGATCCTGGCGTTGAAGGGTTTGTTCAGCCAGCTTGAGGTAATAGAAATAGCTTTGTCGGTCTTCCGACTCAGCAGCTTTGTTCATCAAGTGCAGATAGCTGAGACGCTGATCGCTGTTCATGCATGGACTGGAAGAGAGTCAAACAATCACCTCAGCCAGTCTTGAATTTCGGTATCAGAGCGAACAACCGAAACAATTCTGGGTATCGCAGGAGCACTTTTTTATCTTTTCTTTTGAAAGTTTGGCCATAAAACCCGTCCTCGCGATGCAATCAACAGGGCTGGAAATTCGTCGTGACAGGCGGACCACCTCCAGGAGGAACAACACAGCCAGGATCGGATGAGCCTGTGTTCTGCTCAGGCAACGCAGGAGATTGGCCAGGCCCTCCCGGCGATGCCGGACCCAATTCAATCTTGCCGGGCCGGATCAGTTGGGACGTGACGTTGAACGCCAACCCTCCAAGCAAGCCAAGCCCCATCGAGACCAAAAAAGCAACAAGAATTTGACGCCGACGGTTGTTCATCCCACTGCTCGATCCCGATGAAGGTTGATTGGCCGCGAGCTCTGGCCTCAATCTCAGTGAATAACGGAGATTTGACAGATCAAAACAGACCGCCGGATGATCCGCTTGCTGCAACCGGAACGATCGAAACCCAGTCTCTGCTGACGCTGCTCACGCCCTTCCTCGTGTTCGGGGCCTTGTTTGTGGTGCTCCTGCTGATCTGGGACCGATGACAGCCCCGGTTGCGGGACTGTTCTGGACGCCATACGCCGATTGGATTTACACCGTGGTCAGCCTGAGTGGCTTGATGCTGATCACCTGGCTGGTTCTGGGCCGCAGCAGCGGAAGCTGACGCCCTGGGACGCACGTCAGGGCCGTCAGGCAGCAAGCATCTCCATCTCGGGCTCAAGAAGCACATCGCGGGCGGTGTTGAACCGTGTCATCACCTCAGGGTCGCCCCCTTTGTCGGGATGGTGTTGAACAGCCAGAAGCTTGTGAGCCCGCTTCACCTGGGCAACGGTTAACCGCCCAGTGAGCGGCAGGCCGAGGCACTGCCTGGCCTGAATCGCCTCGAGGCCGGGGTCGCGCCCCATTGGGCATTGATCACGGCGATGGTTTGACGTTCCCGGCTTGCGCTTCTTGCTGGATTTGCGTTTGGCCGACCTGGCCTGACCCCCAAACCCTTTCGATTCCTGCACAAGCTAATCGCCGAAGCAGGCCACAATGCCTGATCGCCTGGTTCAGTCTCCGAGCTGCGACCACCAGCGCTCGATGCGATCGGTAGAGCCGTACCAGCTTTGGCCGAACAATCCGCCGTGGGCCGTATCAGCCAGCTCAATCGAACGGGCATCCCGCAGCAGGGCTGATGGAAGGGGAACCAGACCGTCCCCCTGCAGATCCGGGTCGCCCATGATCTGGCGATAGCTGCGGGCAGCGCTGCGGCGCGAAAAATTGGATGCATTCGCTCCCAGCGGATCAAGCCGACCCGCAACCGCGACGTAGTCCACCCGATCGGCTTCAGGGCAACCCGGAAACTCACGATCCACACGAGCCCGCAATGGTGTGGCACGCAGGGCCTGATGGGGACTGCCGAGCGTGATCAGGCGATTGCAGCGGGCTGCACCGTTGTAACGGCGTCCCAGAAAGGTCTGATCAGCCAGATAGGGGCGCAACATCACCCCGCCGGAGCTGTGACCAATCAACGTGACGCGCTCTGTAGGCGACTGGCTTTGAAGTTCACACACAGCGGCATCAACGCGATCAAGCAGGCGACGCCAACCGAAGCCCCAGCTGGTGGCCAGCCAATCCAATTTGGACGCAGGCACGATGCGCACCGCAGCGCCGGTGACCTGATCAATCCAATCAGCGAGGGGGCGATAGGCCTCCTGCGTGATCAGAAAGCCACCGAAGATGACGACGGGCTGGTTGAGGCGAGACGTGTTGCTCACCGAATCAACGCACATTGCGGAGCCTTGATCAGGTCGTAGCCACGCCGAATGCGACTTCCGCCAGGTTCAAGAACCGTGCTCAGCTGTTGATGCTCAGACGAAGCCTCAAGAACCACCTGCTGACCGATCAACACAATCCTGAAGCGCCAGGGGAGAAGATCCGGAAGGGTGAAGCTCATGGAGATCCTGGTTCTCGCCTCACGCTGCCGCAATTCAGAACAACGTCCATCCCTGCAAGGCAAAGGAAAGTCGAGGAATCAGTAGAGAGGTTTCTCGGCCACGACGGCAAAGAAAGGATCTCCCTTACCGCCGAACAAGCCCATCACACCCTCGGCGCGGGTGTCTTCGGCAACGATCTCCGGCTGGGGCCAGCCTTGGGCCATCAACACCTCAGCGACGTAACGCAGGTGATCACCGTCATCACCGTCGGTCCAGACCTGGGGAGCCTTGGTGAAAAACATTCGATTGGAAAACGCCACGATCACCTGGCCCCGGGGGCGGGTGATCCGCCACAGCTCAGCGGCGATCGGCTCGGGCTGTTGCAGGTATTGCCAACCGGCAACGATCAAGGTGGCATCGATCGATGCATCCTCAACCGGGAGGGTCTGGTTGCGGTTGAGGTTCTGAACCCAGTGCCGATCCAATCGGGGGTTGGCACTCAGCTCCTCAGTATTGAGGCCATGGCCGATGACGTTGTCGTAACTGACATCGTCCGGCAGGTGGCTCACCCAACTGCTCATCAGATCCAGCACCTGGGCACAGGGAGGAATGCGCTCGCGGTAGAGGGCCGTCAGCCGAGCACGAAAACCCGCATCCAGATGGTGAACGAAACGCGGCTCGCTGTAGAAGATCGCGTCGTCGGTGGCATCCAACTTGAAGCGTTGGGAGTCCTTCAGAACAGGAACAACCGTCATCAATCAACCCAGCTGCAGGTACCAGCGCAGAGCTGAACCAAGCTGACCCGCGATTCCCAAGCCCGTGGCCTTTTCAAGCACCACGGCAGCCAAGAAACCGAGCATGGCCACCCGGCCATTGAGCCGCTCCACATCGGTCAGGGCAGACCGGTTCCAGGGGCGTGCTGTGGTGAGCGACTCGCCGAAGCGTTCCGGTTCCTCGTAACGAAAAGCAGGCCGACTCATCGCAATGCGCAGATCCAGCGGACCTTAACCACGGTTCCATCGCGACCGGGGTAGACGGTCCAGGCACCATCGGCCTGGCGTTGCTCCAGCTGACCTTTGGCACAGTTGGCACGCATCGGCAGAACCCGTTGGGTCCACCGCTCCTGGCCAGCGCGCTGAATCAGCAGGCCTGCTTCCACCTCAACGGAACCGTCCACGATCTGGGGGGCCCGAATGTACTCAGCCGCCTTGATCGCGGGGGTGTCGAGGGCTTCCATGAAGATCCAGCCGTCGCCCGGCAGCAGATTGCCGCGACGGGATTGCCAAACCGCCGGCTCCTGCATCGGCTGCCATTCCGCCTGAACAGGCCCTGCGATGAGGGACAGGAATGACGCGAGAGCAACGTTGAAGGCCAGAGCAGGGGAGGCCATGGGCAGCGGGATGCGGGCAGAGAGGTATGACGGACTGTCGGTCGCTTCAAACAGCTTTACGAAGCGTTGAAACGCAAACATGAATGAATGGTTATGGAATTCCTCAGGGCAGGAGTGCCAGCTTGAAACCACTGCTTCATCAGTCCATGGCCAGCATTGCTCAGGGACGGGCTGCCTACACCGTCCGACACAAAACATCCAACGGAGAAAAGCTGGAATCCTGCTTCTACGCCACCGATGCCTTTGAGGCCCGTCTGCTGGCCATGGAGTTCAACACCTATATCCGACAGCACCCGAACTGCATCGATTCGATCCTCAGGACGGAGGCTTGAGCGGCGCCCGGCGACGCTCCACCTGAACGAAGACCAGCCAGGCCAAGCTGGCGAGCCCCCCTCCGATCCAATCACTGCGCAGCAGTTCCACCAGGGCAACGGTGCTGGCCCCGATGCGCAGTCCCCGTAGAAGCAGGTCCGTTATGGGAGGTGTCCGGCGCTTGTCGCGCTGCATGGGCCGACTCCGAAAAGATGGGGGTGTTGCAGAGCCCCATGATCTCAGCCTTGCCTGGTTCTACTGCCGCAGCTCTTCTGGCGAGGGAAGACCAGAGCCGCCGTGAGGGCAGCGGCATTCAGATCGAGCAGCTGCCGGGCTGCTGGATGTTGCAGCAGACCTGGACGCGCAGCGGGGATCCACCGGCGCCCGGCACCGCAACGCTGCTGCGTTGGCTGCAGGCCAGCCTGACCTTGAGCCACGGCGACCAGGGCCTAAGCATCGTGAATCAGGTCTGCCTGGCCGGTTTCCGGTTGCGGTTCAGCGGCCAGGCCCAGCTGAAGGGTTCCAGACCACTGCTGATGTTCAGCTTCACGTCGTTGGAGCTGAGCTGGTCCGATCAGGTGCTGGTGCAGCGAAGCCTGCCGTCACCGGAGCCCCAACGCTTGCCCTTCTTTGCCCTGATTGAACTGAACGAGCAGCAGGGAACACTCACAGCACGGGGGCGGGGCGGTGGACTGGCCCAGTGGTCCCGCAAGACACCGGAGGCGTCATGAAGCCCGCCGTCGCCCTGGCCATGCTCGAGCGGGAAGGCCGATGGCTGCTCCAACTGCGCGACGACATCGACTCGATCATTTATCCGGGCCACTGGGGGTTGTTTGGCGGCCATCTCGATCCGGGAGAAACAGCCAGCGAAGCCGTGCACCGCGAATTGCAGGAGGAGATCGCTTGGTCACCCAGCGTGCCGCTCGAACCATGGTTCAGCGATGACAGCGGCAACCGGATGGCCCACGTGTTCCGCGGAACGCTCAGCGTGCCCGTGAGCCAACTGCAGTTGAAGGAGGGCCAGGAGATGAAGTTGGTCCCCCTCAGTGATCTGGTGCGTGACGCCATCTGGAGTGAGCGGCAGCAGGAGCTCCGGCCTGTCGCTCCGCGCCTGTCGATCGTGATCGATCGGTTGCTGAAGGAGGGCCATGACCACTGAAACCTGGCTGGATCTCCGCAATGTGGAGGCATGGCTGGGCGATCGGCCGGTGCTGCACAAGCTCAACCTGCAACTGAAACTGCGGCAGTCCACAACGGTGTTGGGGCCCAATGGCGCAGGCAAAAGCAGCCTGGTGAAACTGATCGACCGCAGCCTGTATCCCATCGTTCGCCCTGACGCTCATCTGCGGTTGTTTGGCAGCGAGACGGTGAACCTCTGGGCGCTGCGCAGCCGCCTTGGGGTGGTGTCGAGCGACATGGAACAGCGGCTTCATCCCAAAACAGCTGTTGAAGAGGCGGTGGTGAGCAATTTTTTTGGGGCCACCGGACTGGGCCGGGATCAGAAGCCCAGCGCGCGGCAATGGGAGCAGGCGCGGGATCTGCTCGATCAACTGCACCTCCACAGCATCCGCGAACGCTGCTGCGGAGAGCTGTCGGACGGACAGCGGCGCCGCCTGTTGATCGCTCGCGCCCTGGTTCACCAACCCGAGGTGCTGGTGCTGGATGAGCCGAGCCGTGCCCTCGACCTCCAGGCCTGCCATCAGTTGCTGGCGATCCTGCGGCGCTTGATCCAGGCGGGAACCACCGTGGTGCAGGTCACCCATCGGGTGGACACGATCGTTCCGGAGATGGAACGGGTGCTGTTTCTGGCAGAGGGACGTCTTGTTGGGGATGGAAGCCCACGGGAGATGCTGCGGCCCGCCGAACTGAGTGAACTGTTCAACACCCCGCTCAACGTGGTGGAAGCCCATGGCTTTCGCCAGGTTCTTCCGGGGTAGATCGGTAGGCAGCACCCTGCTCTGCTAGGGATGAGGGCCAGACCACGCAATCGCCATGGCAACGGCAGAACAGAAAAAGACCATCACCAAGAAGCGCCTGCAGGAGCTGCGCAACCAGTGCCGTGACCACTACAACGTGGTGGCCGATGGTGTTCTGCCCGATGGTGCCGATGTGCGCGTCACCATGGGCAAGCTCCAGGAGCTGATCGAACTGCTGGATGGCAAAGCCAAGTGGGATGACAGCGAAGCCTCCTGAGGCGTTCCAGAACATGCGGGACGATCTTGATTACCGCGAGCCGTGGGACCAGGACGGTTCCAAGCAAACGGCATCTGATCAGGGTCGTTCCGCCAAGGACTTTCACTTTCGAGAAGCAGGCGTTCAGCGCTTCAACGACACCTACGACTGGGACGACGACGAGCGCTGATCCACTGATCCACTCATCAACTGGTCAGAGACGCCGCAGCACCCCCTGCCCAGGTGCAAGAAGGAAGGCGAGCACGAATTGCGCGGTTTGCGCCAGCACGATGCAACCGGCGGTGGAGCTGTCGGTCCAGTAGCTGATGAACACCCCCAGCACACTGGAGAGCACGCTGCTGGTGACGGCCAGCAGCGTCATCCGGTCGAACCGATCGGTGAGCAGATAGGCCGTGGCACCGGGGGTGACGAGCATCGACACCACCAGGATGATTCCCACGGTCTGCAGACCGGCAACGGCGGCCAGGGAGAGGAGTCCCAACAGCATGTAGTGCAGGAGTCCGGTGTTGATCCCGATCGATCGGGCATGGGTGGGATCGAAGCAGAAGAGCATCAGGTCCCGCCGGAATAGCAGCAGCAGCACCAGCACCAGCACCGAAATCACCAGGGTCTGCTGCACATCCCCCGCTGAGATCCCCAGCACATTGCCGAAGAGGATGTGGGTGAGATCGATGTTGCTGCGCGTCTTGGAGACGAGCACGAGCCCCAGAGCGAAGAAACCGGTGAAGACAAGCCCGATGACGGTGTCTTCCTTCACCCTCGACTTCTGCTTTACAAAGCCGATGGCGGCAACGGAGCCCACACCGAAGACGAACGCCCCCAGGGAGAAGGGAAGGCCCAGGGCATAGGCAACCACCACACCAGGGAGGACCGCATGGGAGACGGCATCACCCATCAACGCCCATCCCTTCAGGGTCATGAAGCAGGACAACAGCCCGCAAACACCCCCAACCAGGGCACTGATCATCAACGCCTTCACCATGAAGGCGTGACTGAGGGGTTCCAGCAAAAGCTCCATCGGATCAGTATGGGCGCGCTGCAGTCGGTTCGATGCCCCGCGCCTCCACCCAGAACGCTCGTCCCGCACTGCGCCGGCTGCCCACCCGTCCCAGCCGGATGGTTCAGGCCGTGGTGAGCCGTCTGCTTCCGCTGCTCTTCCGCAGTCAGGGCCTTGAGCTGAGCCATCGTGATGCGGCAGAAGCCCTGGCCAAGGCCTTTGCAGCCCAGCAGTCGGGGGGCTGCAATCTGCTGATCGCCTTTCGGCACCCCAGCACCCGTGATCCGGTGGTGATGGCGGATCTGTTCTGGAACGGCATTCCCCAGGCAGCACGGCGACTCAAGCTGCAGCTGCCACGACCCATCCAGCTGCGGTTTCTCTACGACCGCGGCATTCCGATCTGGGCTGGCCCGGTGATCGGCTGGCTGTTGCAACGCAGTGGCGGCATCGCCATCCACCGCGGCCGCTTGGATCGCCCAGCGTTGGCCCAGGCGCGCGGGGCTCTGGCCCAGGGGCGCTACCCGCTGGTGGTGGCACCGGAAGGAGCCACCAACAACCTCTCCGGCGAGATGGCGCCCTTGGAGCCGGGAGTGGCCCAGCTGGCATTCTGGGCCGCGGAGGATCTGGAGAAAGCCAACGACGAGCGGCCGCTGGAGGTGTTGCCCATCGGAATTCACTACAGCTGGAGGCACCCCAACTGGATCACCCTCGAAGCGCGGTTGGCGTCCCTCGAACGCCATCTCGGCATCCCCTCCCCCGACGCCGACTCGGACAATTCAGAGACCAGCAGTCGCGACCGGCTGATCCAGATCGGCATGAATCTGCTCAAAGCCCTTGAGCAGCTCGAACGGCTGAAGCCCGATCCAGCTCAGACCTTCAACGAGCGGATTGATGCCTACCGCCGGCATGGCCTGGCCAAAGCCGAGACCCATTTCGGCCTGCGTGCCGTCGGCAATCTTCAGGAGCGCTGCCGCCGGATCGAGCAGGCCGCCTGGGATCGGATCTACCGGGAGGGTGTTGATCAGCTCCCGCCGCTGGAGCGGAGCCTGGCGGACTGGGAGGCACGGGAAGCCGACCTGCAACTCACCCGCATGCGACTGGTGGAGCATTTCACCAGCGTGAGTGGTCATTACATCAGTGATCGTCCCGACTTTGACCGCTTTGGAGAGATGTTGCTGCTGGTGGAGGAAGCGATCAGCTGGATCGAAGACAAGCCCTGGAAGGGTCAGCCCAGCCTCGGCCCACAACGGGTGGAGGTGCAGCTCGGACGAGCCTTGCCCGTGCGGCCACGCCTGAGTCAGTACCGCAGCAACCGTCGCGAGGCGATGCAGCTGTTCATGCAAGACCTGGAGCAGGCACTCACCGCCGTGATGCCCAACGATCCCCTTTAAGGCGACGCCCCATGCTCAACGCTTACCTGTTCTGCCTCCTTGCCGGGATGGTGCTGATCAGCCTCTCCCTGAACGATGACGTCAGCGGCGACGGGGAAGGAGGGCCACTGAGCCTGCTGTTCAGCACTCCGTTCTGGTCGTTTGGTCTCACAGGCTTCGGCTTGTCTGGACTGTTGATGCAACTGCTGGTGGGGAACAGTGCCGGCTGGTTCAGTCAGTTGATTGCCCTCTCCATTGGGGGCGGGATGGGTCTGGCGGCGACGCGACTGCTGCGCATGATCGGCCGACGGGAGGCCGACAGCCTCGTGCGCAGCGACGACCTGATCGGATTGGAGGGAGTAGTGACTTTGGCAATGGACGCCGAGCAGCGCGGTTTCGTTGAGTTATCCGTCCGGGGAACGCTGTTGCGGCGACCTGCACTGAGTTGCAAAGGCGCTCTGGCCCCAAACACCAAGGTGGTTGTGGTCGCCAGCGACGACCACACCTTGCGTGTTGAAACCCTTCAACCGCCGTCGTTGTGATGGTCGAGTTGGACGACTGTCGCTAATCCAGGACTGGATCTCAACAACGCGGATGCAGACCCACCTGTTTCAGGCACAGACCGGACCGCCAACGGTTCAGTTCAGCAACCGCAATCAGGGTGAATTGATCATCGGGGGAGCCGGCGTTGTCCTGGTGAGCCTTGTGGCTCTGAACCTGATCAGCCGCTGGATGATCCGCATCTGCCGGCCAAACGAAATGCTCGTGGTCACCGGTTCACGCTCGAACCAGGGCCAGGGAACCAAGGGCTATCGAGTGGTTGCCAATGGTGGTTGGACCTTCGTGAAACCGATCCTGGAGACGGCACGGCGCATGGATGTGACGCTGCTGCCGGTCGTTGTAGAGGTAAGCAATGCCTACTCCCATGGCGGCACTCCCCTCAACATTCAGGCGATTGCCAATGTGAAGGTGAGCACTGATCCTGAGATCCGCAACAACGCCATCGAACGATTTCTCGGGCATCACCAAGACGAGATCGTGCAGGTGGCCAAGGAGAACCTGGAAGGCAATCTGCGCAGCGTGCTCGCTCAATTGACGCCTGAGCAGGTGAATGAAGACCGACTGCGCTTCGCCGAACAGATCGCGGATGATGTCGGTTCAGACATGCGGCGATTGGGCCTCCAGCTCGACACCCTCAAGATTCAGAGCGTGTCGGACGATGTCGACTATCTGAACTCAATTAGTCGACGCCGGGTTGCACAGATTGTGCGAGACGCGGAAATTGCCGAAGCGGAAGCAATCGGTCAGGCGGAACGGGTGGAAGCAGAAATGGAAGAGGTGGCTGAGGTGGTCCGCACCGAAGCCGAAACAACCGTGCTGCAAAAAGACAACGCCGTCCGCACCCAGATCGCGGAGATGGAAAAAAAAGCGCGATCCGAAGAGGAACGCACGGCGGCCGCTGAACTTGAAGCGCGTGCTCGGGCCGAGCAGAAACTTCAGCAGGTGCGCGCACAACTGGAACGATTGCGGCTTCAGGCGGAAGAGGTGCTTCCAGCTCAGGCCGCACAGCAGGCGAAGGAACTACGGGCGCGAGGCCGGGCTGCTGCAACGGCGGAGGATGTGAAGGCCAGTGCCCTTGTGAATGATCTGCTCACTACCGTGTGGGACGAGGCCGGCAGCACAGCGGAACTGGTGTTTCTGCTGCAGCAGATCGAAATGGTGGTGGGCAAAGCAACGCAACTGCCCAGCCGAATTCAGCTGAAGCGCATCACCACGCTGGACGGGAATGACGCCTCCAGCCTCGCCAGCCTTGTGGAGCTCAACCACCGGGTGGTGCGTCAATTCTTCGGCCAGGTGCACCAGATCCTTGGCATTGATCTTCTGGCCACCTTGAGCAAAGGCAGTACCACTCGCAATTCAGGAGATCTCTGATGTTCGTCGCTATCGGCCTCACCGGTGCTGCCGGTCTTTGGGCATTCATCCTCTTGCTGCGCCAGCTCTATTACATCTGTCAGCCGAGTGAGGTCTTGATCTTTGCAGGACTGCGACGCCGCACAGGGAGCGGTCAAACCGTGGGGTACCGCACGGTTCGAGGTGGCAGCGCTCTGCGCATCCCGGTACTGGAGGAGGTCATGCGGCTGGATCTGAGCAACATGATCATCGATTTACGGGTGGAGAACGCCTACTCCAAAGGAGGCATTCCGTTGAATGTTTCCGGTGTGGCGAACATCAAGATCTCCGGAGACGAGCCGGGAATTCATAACGCCATTGAACGGTTGATCGGGAAAAGCCAAGACGAAATCCGACACATCGCCAAGGAAACCCTGGAGGGGAATCTGCGGGGCGTGATGTCGAGCCTGACCCCCGAACAACTGAATGAAGACAAAGTGACCTTCGCCCGAACACTCCTGGAGGAAGCCGAAGACGACCTTCAGCGTCTTGGTTTAGTTCTGGACACCCTGCAGATTCAAAACATTTCCGACGATGTGCGCTACCTCGATTCCATCGGGCGCAAGCAACTGGTGGAGTTGAAGCGGGATTCGCGCATTGCTGAGGCGGAAGCCAAATCTCAGTCCGCCGTGAAGCAGGCTGAAAACCAGCGGATCACAGACCTGAGGCGTCTGGATAAAGATCTCGCCATCGCCACCGCCAACGCCGAAAAGCGCACCACCGATGCACTCACCCGAAGGGCAGCGCTCGTTGCAGAAGTGGAGGCCAGCGTGGGAGCAGAACTGGCACGCGCCGAAGCTGAGTTGCCGGTGCAAACCGAGCGGATCAAGCAGGTCACCGAACAACTGCAAGCCGATATTGTCGCGCCGGCGGAGTCGGAATGTCAGACCATGATGGCCGAGGCCAAGGGGGAAGCCGCCACGATCATTGAACAGGGTCGTTCCCAGGCGGACGGTCTGCGCGATCTTGTGGAATCGTTGAAACGCTCGGGGGATGACGCCAAACGCCTTTTCCTGCTGCAGAAGCTGGAACCGTTGCTGACGATGCTCAGCGATACGGTGCAGCCGGTTGAAGTGGAAGAGGTCAGTCTGGTGGCGGAGAAATCTGCCGGTTCTACCCTCACAATCGCCACCTTGCTGAAACAGCTGCAGCAATCCACCGGTTTGAAGCTGCCGATCGAGGCCGCGGAATCAATCGACAACGGCGACTAAACCTTGAGGTGCCGACTCAGAACGTCTCCTCCGGAGAGCTGTTGCCCGTCAGCAGATCGGGCGGCACGCCACCGAAAGTCATGGCGACGTTCTCGGGGGTGAACACCTCTGAGGTTTCCCCGTAGGCCAGCACGGTCTTGTTGATCAAAACCACCAGATCGCAAAAATCACGAACGTGGCCCAGGTCGTGGGTGGAGATCAGGATCGTGCGGCCCTCGTCGCGGAACTGAAGAAACAGCTGCGCCATCAGCTGCTCCGTGCGCACATCAACCCCATTGAAGGGCTCATCCAGCAGCAGCACATCAGCGCGCTGGGCGATGGCTCGGGCCAGGAACGTGCGCTTGCGCTGACCACCGGAGAGGGTCCCAAGGGGACGATCGGCCAGCTCCAGCAGATCAACCCGCGTCAAGGCGTCCCGCACAGCCACACGATCGGAGCTGCGGGGAATCCGCAACGCATTCATCGCGCCGTAGCGGCCCATCATCACCACATCCCACACCGACACGGGGAACTGGGCATCCACCCCTTCGCTCTGGGGTACGTAGGCCACCGCTTGATGACGCTGCGCTTCGGCAACGCTGCTGCCGTTGATCCTGATTCTGCCGCGCGAAGGGCGAACAAACCCAGTGAGAGCCTTGAAGAACGTCGATTTACCGGCACCGTTCATGCCCACCAAACCGCAGATGCAACCGGCTGGCAGGTGCAGGCTGGCGTCGTACAGGGCAACGGTGCCGTTGTAGTCCACACAGAGCTGGTCGGCCTGAATGCGCATCAGCGGTTGCTCTCGGACAGGTCCAGGCCCTTGCGGATCAGACCCACATTGTGCCGCTGCAGTTCCAACAGGGTGGGGGCAGGCCCGTCCGGAGTCGAGAGGGAATCCACGTAAAAGGTTCCACCGAATTGCGCGCCTGCCGCCGCTGCCACCTCCCGTTGGGCTTTATCGCTCACGGTGCTTTCACAAAAAACGGCTGGCACCTCGCGCTCTCGCACCGTGTCGATCAACCGTGCCATGCGTTTGGGTGTGATCTCGCTTTCGGCATTCACCGGCCAGAGATAGGCCTCCTCGAGTCCGTAATCCGCTGCCAGATAGGTGAAGGCCCCCTCGCAACTCACCAGCAGCCGTTGCTGGGCCGGCAGCGCGGCAATCGACTTGCGCAGCTCCTGATCGAGGGCCTGGAGCTTGGCCTTGTAGGCCGACGCGTTAGCGGCAAAGTCCTCGGCCCCGGCTGGATCGAGTTGGCTGAAGGCCCGCTCCAGATGGTCCACGTAACCCATCGTGCGCTGGGGGGACATCCAGGCATGGGGATTGGGCTTGCCGGAATAGGCGTCCTCCGTGATCAGCAGAGGCTTCATCCCTTCCGAAAGGGTGATGGTGGGCACATCGCCCGCTGCAGCCGTGAAACGCTGGGCCCACAACTCCAGCCCCAACCCGTTCTCAACAATCAGATCCGCCTTGCTGGCGCGCTCGATGTCACTGGGGGTGGGTTGGTACCCGTGGATCTCGGCACCGGGCTTGACGATCGAAGCCACCTGCAACCGATCACCCGCGACGTTGCGGGCCAGATCGGCCAAAACCGTGAAGGTAGTGAGCACCTGGGGGCGTGAATCCGCGCTGACGTCCTGATCCCGGCTGCGGCAGGAGGCCAGCATCACGGCCACCACAACCAGCAGCACTCCTGCCGAACGGTTCCAGTTCAACAGGGGCAATGCGTACCGACGCGGCCTGATCGAGGATCGCATCAGTTGGTCCTAAAACAATCTCGGCAATGGCAGGGAAAGCTGCAACGAAGCGATGCAATCACCGAAGCGCCAAGATCACCTCACCCACTGAACACCCGTGCGCAGGTCTGAGCGGGTGGAGGTGATTCTGCAGCGCCTCCACGAGCAGTACCCGGAAACACCGATCCCCCTGGATCACAGCGATCCGTTCACCCTGCTGATCGCTGTTCTGTTGAGTGCCCAGTGCACAGACAAGAAGGTGAATGAGGTGACGCCGGCGCTGTTTGCCGCTGGGCCAACACCCGCCGCCATGGCAGAACTCGAGGAGGAGCAGATCCTGGCGTTCATCCGGCAGCTCGGGCTGGCCAAAACCAAGGCCAGAAACGTGCGCCGCCTTGCCCAGATTCTGGTGACGGCCTACGACGGCGACGTTCCCCAGAGCTTTGAGGAACTCGAAGCCTTACCCGGCGTGGGCCACAAGACAGCCAGCGTGGTGATGGCCCAGGCCTTCGGCGTGCCCGCCTTCCCCGTCGACACCCACATCCACCGGCTGGCCCAGCGCTGGGGATTGAGCGATGGCAGCAGTGTGGCGCGCACGGAACAGGACCTCAAGCGCCTGTTCCCCAAGGAGCACTGGAACCGACTGCACCTACAGATCATTTTCTGGGGCCGTGAGTTCTGCACGGCACGGGGCTGCGACGGAACCGTCTGCCCCATGTGCCGTGAGCTCTATCCGAAACGGCGCCGCCCTGTGATCACCCGCAAGCCCTGATCAAGACAGCAGCTCTTCAGCGTTGGCCTTGATCACGCAATCAGCGGTGGGGTAGCTCACACAAAGGAGGGCAAACCCCTGGCCGATCTGATCATCATCGAGAAAGCTCTGATCGGTCTGATCCACTGAGCCACTCACCAAACGGCCGGCGCAGGTGGAACAAGCGCCTGCCCGGCATGAATAGGGCAGATCCACGCCAGCCTCCTCGGCTGCATCGAGGATGTACGTGTCATCAGGGCACGAAAAGCTGGCACCACCCTCGATGCTGATGTTGAAAGAGGCCATGACGCGGAAGATCCTGAGGGGTTGGTAGCTGGATCAGCCCATCGGCGCCAAGGCAGCCGGATCCGCACCCTGCTCCAATGAATGTTTGGGGGAGGCGCAGGCGAGGGAACCTGCGCTCGTTCAACTCCCCGAAGCGTTGGCAGTAATGCTCGCGCCTCCGGAATCATCCCGCGAATGAGAACAGCTCTTTCTAAGCAGTAATGCCTAAAAGCGTGCGGATCGATACCCACCAAAGCGCCATCGTCTTGGACAGTGCATCACGAAAGCAGTGGTGCTTTCCATGCGTCACGGAGGGGGTGGGCTGAGGGGCCTGCTCCTTTTTTTGGCCTGGACCTGAACCAGAAGACCACTTGACCAGCCAAACCCACCATTGCTAGTACTGATGTACTTGCAGCATGGTCATGGGAGAGGGCTGGCTGATTGACAGCGACGACCGCTGGATCTGGCGATTCCATCGCGATCAGAAGGGATGGATCCATGAGCCGAAGATCTTCATCGACAGAGGCCGGCGCCTGCCTGACGGCCCTCCCCTTCTGAAGGAACGCCGACACCTGCGAAAGGCCGAAGCAGAACAACTATGGGCGTCCTTGCAGACCCAGGGCTGGAAGCGCCTTGCATCTCCGGCCTGGGGCGACGCGGTTGAACTTTGAGACAGGTCGCTGGGGCCAACTGCAAGGCTGTCCATCAGCAATCCCAGCGCACGCATCGGATTGGCATGTTGGTTTTGTGAGGAAAAACGCCTCACAGGGTGGAAACAAGGACACACTCCTGCGAGCCGTTTTGGAACCCCTGCCTTTGGCGGGGGTTTCTTTTTGTCTGCCAGGGAGCCCATGGAATCGGTCATCAACGAAATCGAGTTCAACTTCGAGCAGACCGTCAGCATTCGAACTGACGTGAAGCTGAGCAAGGACGACGTGAAGCAGATCGTCTCAGAAGCTCCCGCAGAAACCCTGGAGGAGATCGTCTACCAAAGCCTGGTGACCGATGAGCTGTATCTCAGGGCGAGGGCCAAGGAGATCGCCGCCAAACTCAAACAAGACGACCTTGAAGTGAACATAATCGAGTACTGGGACGACCAAGGAAACAAGGTCTGAACCTGTCGCCCCTGGGCGGGGCACTGCCTGAGGCCTCTGATGAACGAGAGGCCCCTGCTGGCGGAACAGGACCTGCTTGAGCCATGGCGCAAGAAGGTGCCTTTGAAGGCTGTTGCGCACTCAACGTCAGCTTCGCCAGCAGGTGCTGGCTCAGTCCCCGGCCGGCAAGCCCCGATCCTTGATGGATTTCCGCTGGGCGCTATCAGAACCTTCAGGCCCTAACCCTGCGTCAGCCAAGCAAAGAGCAGCGGTTGTTTCGACGCAACAAGCTGCACCGGGTCGATGGATGACCAAAATCTCGCGCCTGTTGTCTCGGCCGAAAAAGCAGATGTCTCGCCCTAAAAAGCAGACTCGCTGATCGAATTAGCCTCGATAGACAGGCCTACGCAAAAACAAGCCACTGAGACTGATCAACGCTTAAGCAGCTATCCAATTCTGCTGAGAATCGGCTCCAGATCGAAGTCGTAGCCCCGAACAACAAGATCTGCGCGGTGCTTCAAAGGGTGAATGAAGCGGCGCTCAGCCGGGAGCATCTCACGCAGCATCTGGCGAATCACATATGAAGCCGGCCTCTGCCTGTCACGAACATCACGCCAGAGACGCTTGATCAACCTCTGCAGAAGAGGGGTTTCGACGTACAGAACCAGCGAGATGGGCACAGCCTCCAAAAGATGTTGCGGCCCGTAGGAGCCTTCCACAAGAACCAGGTCATAGGGCTGCTGCAACAACCTGGAGCTCACCCTGCGGCTGCGCATGTCGTAGCTGCGCAGCGCGTTCAACTGGCGGTAGCGAACAGCGCTGAGCTGCAACCTCAGCTGATCCGCATCAATGGCATCCACCGTGTCGAAGCCATAGCGCGAACTGGGCGACCAACCACAGCGGTAGTAGTCGTCGCAGGCGATCAGCAGGGGATGACGCCCCCTGGCACGCAGCTGCTCGGCCAAACGGGCGGCCAGGGTTGTCTTGCCGGCCGCAGACGGCCCGCAGATGCAGACAATGGGCGCAGGTCCACTTGCGCCTACATGGGGAACCGCGTCATCCTGCGGCGACCAACTGACTGACTCCTGATCCTTGCCCATCGCGTATAGCTACGAGAGGGTTTCGACTGGTCTACAGGCTGAGAAAGGCTGTGGCTTAGAGCGGCAAGCAAACGCAGCAGAACAGTGGTGTGCAGCCGCTGACTGTTGACCATCCGCTGGGCAGAAGGACGCTGATAATTCTTATTTTCGCCATCCGCTTAAGCGCGACTCTTCAGTTCAGGGTTCCGAAGAGTGGTTAAGGAAGCGGCCAAGAGGTCCCTACGAATGAGCGGCTTCTAGGACCAAAACCTTATCCATCCTTTTCTCCTCGGCCGCGAGGAAATCGGCCCACATCCCTATGAGAAAGCTCAGAGTGTTTAAGGCCTGGAGCTGTTCTTTTGAGCCAGCGCGGGTGTATTTGAAGTCCATGAACATGCTCTCAGCGACTGGCTGCTGTTCCTTGCATCGGGCATCGATGGACATCGTCAGACCTCAACCTCACACTTTTCATCAGCTTTGTGATGAGCCTCCACGGAGGTTGCTTTAGCTGAGTTGATGCGATGGCAGTCACCAGCGTTCGCACCGCCGATGAAGACGGCCAAAAACATGATCGCAACGATCAAGACGCCACCCAAGTAGGCGGGGTTCACTGGAGCGTTTTTGATGTGTGTCATACAGCCACCTTACAAGAATTCGTTACATTCCGTTAAGAATCTGCTTTCAGGGTTATGTCCATCACCAGTCAGGACCTGATCGTCTTCTTCTGCAGCTTCGGAGTGGCTCTCGTAGCTCTAAACCTCTACAAGCTGACGCAGCCAGCAAACGGATGATCCAAATCGGATACGTGTCCCCATCAAGGGGTATTGGCACGCTCCAAACAGGAGTTGATTGATCCCATCGACAGAATTCACCGTTATTTCTGTCGGTCGTCGAGTGAACGGCCCTGGAGGCTTGGTCGCTGATCCAGGGCTTTCCTCCCGGGTTGCAGCCAAGAGCAGCGGGAGATTTAGCGGTACGGGTCCACGGCTGAGCAATAGGTCCAGTGCTTGCAGCTCCTTAAGGGGTGGGACCCAGGGTCCACACCAGAGGAACTGCCCCAGACAAGCGCTGCCTTCATCCAGAACCATGCTGACAACGCCTCCCAAAAAGAGCAGAAAAAACAGTAGCCGTTGATACCAATTGGAGCTAGGGTGTGGTCACGTTGAGCCTCATCAACAGGCCGCAGTCAGATCCGCGCCAGGCAACGGGGGCGTGGGCACCGCGCAAGAGAGAGATGAACACCCTTCAACTGATCAAGGCACGGACTGTGCGCAATCAGGCCATCGAAACGGCCAGAACACAGATGGCACGGGCCTACCGCCACCAGGGCCACACCGACCAGGTGCACACCCCGGTAGGGAGCAAAACCAAGGTGCTGCGCTATCGCGGCGTCGCCTACGAACAAATCGACCCACAACAGCACCCAAGCGGTGGGCGGGAACTGCGTTATCGCGGCGTCAGCTACGACGTGTACTGAAGCCAACGTTCCATCCATGATTGAAGCGGGGACAACCCCGCTTTTTCATGGCCATTGAGGGTGACAAAGCAAGGGTGACAAAGCAGCAGTGGCGCACTGTGGCGATCTCCATGGCGGCCGTGGCCTTCAGTGCCACAGCAGGCCTAGAGCCTCCGCTGCGGAACCTGATCACATTCGCCAGGGCGGGTGCGAGTTTCAGCGCCAAACAGCTCTGCAGCAGCGTGCTGATGGCTGGAATGGATCCAGAGCAGGTGCTCAAGGAAGACCTGGCCGCCGGCCAGGGGATGATCCACACCAGGATCAAACCAAACGCTGGACGCGTTGAAGCCAGCGCCCTGTTCGGGCT
The DNA here is from genome assembly GCF_023630635.1 of Synechococcus sp. MU1651. Classification (NCBI taxonomy): domain Bacteria; kingdom Bacillati; phylum Cyanobacteriota; class Cyanophyceae; order Synechococcales; family Synechococcaceae; genus Synechococcus; species Synechococcus sp. MU1651. The sequence goes on along the minus strand of NZ_JAKUHJ010000001.1, from coordinate 169,205 downwards.
GATTCGCGCTGAAGCGATTCAGAACGGCGAACGGGGCTGCACCTGGCAGATCGATGGGCATCCAAAACCCCGGCTGCCCAAGCCAAACCAGCCTGACTCCGAGACGTCCCAGCCCATTGGCGCCGCCTGGCCCCTGATCGCCACAGCCGCCGCAGAACCGCCGGAGATCGATGAGCAGGCACTAAAGGACGCTCTCGATCGCGCCTTTGGAGAGAACGAGCCGCTCACACCCAAACGCACCCGCGCCGTTGTGGTGGTGCAGAACGGCTGGGTGATCGCCGAGCGCTACTCCCAAGGCATCCAGCCCGACATGCCACTGATTGGCTGGTCGATGAGCAAAAGCATCACCCATGCCCTGATCGGACGGGCCATCCAAGAAGGGCTTCTGGATCCAGGCAAGCCACCGAAGGTGCCCGAATGGAGTGATCCGCAGGATCCACGCCAAAGGATCAGCCTGGATCAGCTGCTGCGCATGAACAGCGGACTGGCGTTCGAGGAATCGACGGGAACACTGAACTCGGACCTGGTGCGGATGCTGACCCAGGAAGCCGACATGGCCGGGTTCGCCGCCAGCCAACCCCTCAGCAAAAAACCGGGAAAAAAGTGGAGCTATTCATCCGGAACCACCAACATCCTCAGCCGAATCCTGAGACACGCCATCGATGACGATCAGCGCTACTGGAGCTTTCCCCGGCAGGCATTGTTCGCGCCTCTCGGGATGGCAACTGCCGTTCTCGAAAACGACAACAGTGGAACCTTGGTGGGCTCATCCCTGGTGTGGGCCAGCGGCCGCGATTGGGCCCGTTTTGGCCAGTTGTACCTGGATCAGGGCCACTGGGATGGCAAGCAACTTCTGCCCGCAACCTGGGTTCGACAGGCACGGACGGCGTCGCGGGGATCAAAACAGGCCTATGGCGCGCACTGGTGGCTCAGCCGCCGCAAATCAAGGCCGGATCTGCCCTATGACAGCTTTTCAGCTGAGGGCTATCAGGGACAACTTCTTCTGGTGGCTCCATCCCAGCGCGCGGTGATCGTGCGACTGGGACAGACACCCAAAAAGCCGGGATTTGATGCCAATGCTTTCGGGGCTGATGTTCTCTCAGCCCTTCGATAAGGCGAACGGCAGGGCTCAGTTCTTGTCGCCGCCCTTGGGAACGAACGCCTGGGATGCTGCAACGAGAAGTCCGGTGATCAACAGGGCCGGAAGAATGACAGTCGGACCGCCTGGAGCTGTCTGGGAGGCGAACAACAGCATGGTCTGGCAATAAAAACCATTGATCACCCTGGCAGAACAGGGGGCAAACAGCGACTCCTGCAAATGTTTGTCGCAGAGACCAAGGTTCAGCAGATCACGACGGGAAAGAGAAAAAGCTCGCCCTGCACGGCATCACAGGCTCGAACAGCAGCGTTGGGCCTGGCACGAGTTGTCGCCACCGCCGAGGCTGCCGCCGGAAACGCCTTGCGGGGTCGGATCAAGGAATGACGCATCCACTCGTCAGCGCGGAAGGTGGCGTAAGGAGAACTCGCAGCCATGGGTTTCGGAGCAGTACATCTGTTTTAGTGCGCATGTACTACAGCGTCAACCCAAGGGCTCTCCGCAACAATCACGAGACCCAACACCCATCCGCAGGTGACGCAACAGGATGACGCCATCGGCAGCCGCTTGAGCCGGATCGAAGCTCGGCTGGCCAGGATCGAAGAGCTTCTGCTCAGCGCAGGAGTTGGCCAAGGTCAGAACCCATCAGCAACGCAGGAACAGTGCTACGAGGCATGGATCAACTATCTGAACAACACCCCTGAGGCCGTCGAAGCTCACCTCACCGCCCACGAGATGGCCGCCCTAAAAGCCTCCATCAACGCCCAAGTTCCAAGCGATTCGTAGAGTTATACACAGCTTTTCCACAGGGCCAAAACAACTGATCCTGGGGAGCACAGTGGTTTTGGCCATCGGCGTGGAAAACAAGCCTCAGATGCTCGGCAGTCCCCGGCACATCCAGCCGCTCAATGTGAAGAATGCTGTGCTGGCCATTGTTTTCAAGCAACAAATGCATCAGTGATTTCGAAAACGCTTCAAGTGGCAACGAAGCGCTCCCTGCTGTGAACGAAGCAAGCAATCCTCAGGAGAAGCTTCAGGGCACCGATCCGCCAGAGGAGTCGGTTGAAAAACTGTGGAAAAACAAAAGATTCTGTTGCGATCACTGCAGACAGCCGGGAGACGTGCATTTCCGGGTGATCACCGCCCGACACGCGGACTGGATCCTGGTGTGCGAAACCTGCTGGCCGAACTTTCGCGAACAAGCTGGTTATCGCTATGGAGGAACCCGCAAGGCCAACCGCCGCAAGCGAAAACGCCGTTAGCTGGAGGAAGGCTCAGATCAGTTCACATTGGTGGCGGATCACCGTGCCGCGGCGTTCCCAAAATTCCGGTGCTGATTGATCAACGACCCGCCACCACCAACGGCCATCGGTGTAACTGGGGGCACCTGCATTGTTGGTGCGCGGTAGTTGCAACTCCACATCACGCCAGCGCAACAGAACTCCGTCCCCCGGCAGGGTTCCCTCCAACGTGTTGGGAATGCCTTCCGCCAGGCCGGTGAGATCAACGGCTCCCCGCGTGATCTCAACACTGAGCCGATCCCCGTCGCAGATCCAATCGGCCCATGACGGCTGGGGAGCCAACAGCAGACAGAGCATCAACAACGCCAGGCCCAGGCCCTTCGCGACAGAATTCATCAATGCTGTTGACCCTCATCTACGACGGCGGATGCCCATTCTGTCGAGAGTTCGCCCTCCGCAGTGAGCTCCAGGCGGGTGTTCCCAACCTGCGCATTGTTGACGGACGCGCCGATCACACGATCCGTCGCGAACTCAATGCCCTCGGCCTGCCTCTGCGCAATGGCGCCGTGCTGATCGAAGGAGAGCAGACGTGGCATGGCAGCGAAGCCATTGCGGAACTCAGCCGGCGCATGAACCCCAGCGATCCCCTGCTCGGACTGCTGGCCAAGCTGTTCAGTGACAACAAACGTTCAGCACTGGCTTATCCAGCCCTGTTGGCTGCCCGGCGCCTGGCCCTTGCCACCCGCGGGCTGAGCGTTGACCCGGATCAAGCTCGATCACGCTGACGCAATGAGCCAAAACACGGGTGGTCGCAACCGATACCCCTGAACTACGGTCGAAGCACGCCTAAAGATTCTCTTAAGCATCGATCCCGATCCCTTTGTTCCTGACGCGCTGAGCCATCAGCAACTCAACGCCTTGCTGAAAGCGGCGATGGACACATCCGCCGTTCCTGAAGGGCGGCTCAGCGATGACGAATTGCTCCGCGCAGCACTGAGTGCATGGGCCGACCAAACCCAGGAGTTGCTGCGCTGGATTGAAGGACAGGGCGATGCAGTAAGCGACACGCGATCGCCCAAGCAGGTGATGGCGCTGGGAAGTTTTCGCACCCATCTGGTGATGGGCCTCAAGGCCCTTCGTTATTCCGAAGGCTGAGCACGCTGCTCTTCCCGACGGGCATCACAACGCTCCTCGAGAACGGAAAGAAACTGTTCCGGCTCCGGTTGATCGTCAAGATCGAAGCGGGTGGCTGTGGTCACCGTGAAGTTGATCCAGGTTTCCACTTCAGGGCCGCCGGAGGCCATCACAAGGTCGTAGCAAGCCTGAAAATCTGAATCCGGTGCAAGATCACGCGCCGCATTGATGACGTCGTACAACTGATCCATGCCCTCGGCTTGGGCTTCAGCAAAGACGGCACGAATGCGATCCAGCATCAGCAGGCACGCTCAAGCCCAACAACAGAAAGCTCTGCTGTGACGTTGGAGGCTTCGTCTGCAAGCTCAAGAAGTTCTGCGTTGAGCTCCAGCAACATCAAGGCCAAGGAGGACGCAAATTCGATGCAGAACGAGTCGTCTTTCACAGCGCCGCCGCGTTGAATGTGCAGGGTCTAATCAACGCAGCAAGTTGAACGTGGATTCCGCAATCCTGCTTTACAACAACAACGAAAAATGAGAAATCGATGCGCAATCTGTATCGAAAAATCAAATCAGCCGCGAACGTTGAACAGCTTCGCTATGCGGGGTTGGCCCCTCAGGCCGCAACAGGTTCGAGCATGGAGCTGACGCTGGGCTGAAATCCGATTTCACGCAGCCGGGCGTTGCTGACACGGGCATTGAAGATGCGTGCACCGGGGCGATCGTGGTTGTCCCAGATCACAGGGGGTAATCCGAAGTCATCACACAAGGCGTTGGAAAGCTGACGCCGGGTGAACTGGAGATCATCCACAAGGTTGTAGATGCCTTGGAGGCGCCGGCCGAAGGCGAAATCAACACCGCGAATGATGTCGTGAAGATGAACCCAGGCATTGATGTGATTGCCGTTCTTGCGAACCGGCTGCCCAGCAGCACTGCGGATGTACGACGGGATGTCCTTGCCAGGACCGTAGATACCACCCAGCCGCAACACACAGGCCTGGGTTGAAGCGTCGTTCAAGGAAAGAACAGACATCTCGGCGCTGGCCAGAAGAGCGTTGGCGTTGTTGGAACAATCCGGAGGCGTCAGCTCACTGCAGATCGCGCCGGCTTGATCGCCGTACACCCCTGCACTGCTCAAGTAGGCCACATGCAGTGGTCGACGTCCCTGGCGCTGACGCAGCGCTTCAACAAGGGCAGGTACCGCCTGGCCGTAAACCTTCTCGTACTGATCTTCTTCAAAGGTGGCGGTGGTGGGGGCCATCGCAATCAGAACCCCATCGAGCCGATCCAGGAAACTGGCATCCGCCATCGGATCGCCAGCGCTGTAGAGGCGGGGGTGGTCGACCAGATCACAGAGCTCAGCCAAACGTCCGGGGCTGGTGGTGGTGCCGACAAGCTCATGGCCCTGGCGCCTGAGGTGGGTGGCGACAGCGGATCCCACATATCCACAACCCACAATCCCGAAACTGGCCGCCATGTCCGGTCAAACACCTTTTACAGAATTTAACGAACGTGCTTTGGGCCTGCCGTGACAATGGAGACATGATCTCGATGATCCTCAACCTGCTCTGGGTTGTTCTCGGCGGACTTCCCATGGCTCTGGCCTGGTGGCTGGCCGCGTTGATCTGCGCCATCACCATCGTTGGCCTGCCGTGGGCACGGTCGTGCTGGGTGATCGGCTTTTTCTCGCTCTGGCCCTTCGGCTCCGAAGCCGTGAGCCGTCGTCAGCTCAGGGGACGAGGCGATCTGGGGACGGGTCCCCTGGGTGCGCTCGGCAATGTGATCTGGTTTCTTGTGGCCGGCTGGTGGCTGGCCTTGGGTCACCTCAGCAGTGCCCTGGCCTGTTTTGTCACGATCATCGGCATTCCCTTTGGCATTCAGCACATCAAGCTGGCTTTGATTGCCCTGGCCCCCGTCGGCATGACGGTGGTGAAATCAAGAAACTGATCCCAACAGATCTGATCAGAGCAGCACCTGATCAGAACAGCCACTGAATCAGCCAGACCATCACCAAACCGAGCACGCCGGCCAACAGCAATCCCCCCACCAGAAAGGTGATGGCGGCAGCCAGCCCGATCCTGGCCATGGTGTCTGGATAGAGAAGGAACAGGGTCAGCCCGAGGGCCACAGGCCACAACGGCGGAATCAACAAGCAGACCCCGGTGAGGACCATCAGCTTGCGATCACGCTGTTGCTTGGCCTCCACCAGCAGGGCCTCGGCATCAGCCTCACGATCCAGCGCAGCCTGCTCATCGTCACTGAGCCAACGGCCACGAGCCTTGGCACGATCGAGCTCGTCCTCGAGCCGTTCAGCGGGGTTGCCCTTGCTCATCGGCTCACCATAAGAAGCAGGGGATCAAACAAAAACAAAGATCGACCATCACAATCGAAGCGAAATAGGTAATTACATCTAGGTATTTACCCGCCGCAATAATTTCATTGCCCAAAAAAGAAAATCAGCATAGTGTCTCCCTGCGAATTGAGAATGAAATGCTGAATACAAATTTGGAATCACCAAACGCAGCTCAAGCCTGCGTCACCGAATCACAAGTGAATGCCTATTTCGAATGCCTAACCCTCTGCAATCTCGACGATGGCAGTTGCTACGAGCAATGCATTCTCGTGCATCTGAAAAACGAGGTTGATGCATGAAAAGCCTGAGCCATCAAACACAAATGGGCCTGGCATCCCTTGCCTCAACCGTTGCAGTTGCACTTCTCGTGATTGGATTCATGGGCATGACCCAGCACATCAGCGCCAGCCCGCTCTGAACCCTATGAAACACCTGATCACTTCTTTCGCTTGAAGGTGTAACAACCACCGTGGTAGCCGGTGAAGGGCTGGGCGTAGGTCACCAATTCCCAGCCCTGTTCACCCAATTCATTCATCAAGCCCACCAGGGTGACGTCACGCTGCGGATGGCTTCTGGAGATCAGCTGCCGATCATCTAGCCAGAGCTCCTCGATTTCCCCGGTCCACGACTTCCCCCGGGGCACGAAGCGCAACTGGGTGTACTCCCAACGCATCACCAAGCATCAGCTGAACGACGCACCATCTTCACCGCAGACGGCACCAACCGGGGGCGACAATTCAAGAACACGCTGTTCTGTGATGCGTCGCCTGCTCGCCCAGCTCGTTCTGCTCATCGGCCTGCTCACGCTCACACCGGGCTGGTGCGGAGCCCTGGAGGTGACCCTGCAACGCATTGATGCCAACGGCATTGGCGAATCGATCGGCAGCGTCACCGCGCAAGACACCGACCAAGGCCTGGTGATTTATCCAGATCTGGCGGGGCTGAGCCCTGGGGAACACGGCTTCCATCTCCACAGCATTGGAAGCTGTGAGGTGGGCCAAACCGCCGAGGGCACCCCCGTTGCGGGCCTGGCTGCCGGTGGGCACTGGGACCCTGATGAAACGGGACAACACCTCGGCCCCTTCGGAAACGGTCACCGGGGCGATCTCAGCAGGCTGGTGGTGGATGACGACGGAAAGACCAACACCAGCGTGGTGGCGCCACGGCTCAGCACAGCTGACCTGAAGGGGAAAGCACTGATTGTTCACGCAGGCGGCGACACCTACAGGGACGAGCCTCCCCTAGGTGGAGGTGGAGCACGGGTTGCCTGTGGTGTGGTGCCGGACGAGCGCTGACTCAGCCGTTCACCAGGCGGGCATGTAGGCGACAGACCCTGATGGCCTGAGCGGGTGGCTCCTGACAGAGGGCACCGAGTTCCCTGTTCAGCTGTTGGAACAGGGACAGATCCGCTCCGGGAATTGAGGGAAACACCAGGAACAAACCTGAGGCGATCAAACCGATCACAACATCGCTCCAACTCTTAAGAAAACCCTAAGCCCGCGTCGATTCGGGGTCGTGTTCGTCCCTGCAGGCAAAGCGCGTCTGGCACATCCCCCAGTTGAGGGAGTTCAACGGCAGGAGAACATGATCAAACGCTTGAGCTCTCACAACGTTGTTCAAATCTCCCCTGTTTCGGCGCGTCGGGATCTACCTCGTGCTCAGCACCGCTGCCGTCACCGTCGTCAATCAGCTCGAGATTGAACAACAAAGTGCTTATCAGATCTACATCCCGATGTTCATTGGGATCTACATCGTTTCGCGTTGGCTCGACAGTCGGTTCAACCAGGCCTCACAACAGCAGGCCTCTCAACAGCCACAGCCCAACACAACCCACGACAAAACCTCACCATCCACAACCGACCGCGGTTTTGGACAGTGAGGTGAAGCGAGGCTGTTTGAAGCTCAGCGGCGGGGTTCGGCCTTGCGAACGGAGATGGCGCGACCCATCCACTCAACGTTCTGCAGGTCGTCGATTGCCGACTGCTCATCGGCTTCGCTGCTGAGGTCCACAAAAGCGAAACCACGCTTGCGGCCCGTCTCCCGGTCGAGGGGCAAGGAGCACTTGCTCACTTCGCCGTACTGACCGAACAGATGAATGAGATCCTCCCGCTCAGCGTCCCAGGAGAGATTTCCGATAAAGATCGTCAAAAAAAGAATTGATCAAGACTGCTTACCTTCGCACACAGCGGCCAGATGCCGAGCCTTCAGAAGGGATGGCTCATCAATGGGATCAAGGACTACCAAACAATTCCGTTCAAACCTGAATTCGATAGAAAGCCTTTGCTTCGAGCCCAACGAAGCCTCAACGGAACCAGGCTTGAATCAGTTGAGGCATGGACATGGGTGGACTCAGCGGTACCAAATCGGACGATTTCATCAACGCAGCCAAAGCCCGCGGCGAAGCTGCCCTGCAAGACAAACAACCCAAATTGACCAAGCTGGAAAAAGCATTCCGGCATGCGGCAATCCGGCGGCGGGCTGAAGATGCCCGCAAAAAGGGACACCACGCCTAATTCAGGGGCCTGCCTTTCCAGGTCCAACCGCGTCCCGTGCGGGTGCGCCAGATCGAGACGGGGCCAATTGCACCCACCAGCAACCCACCGGCTCCCATCAGCCACCAGTAGCTGAGGGGCACATCAAAGTTGCTGCGCGTCCACAGCCGCAGCAGCAGCTGTTGAAGGATGGCCAAGCTCGCCAGCGCCAATACCCACCACCAAGCCGAAGCCAGCAGGGGTTGGAGCCAGAGCAGCAGGAGCGATGCCGGCAGCAACAGCCAGGGCACGGTGAACATCAACACCACCACCAAAGCGGCGCCAAGGGCTTTGACGGGGTCCCGGTCCAGGCCCAGAAACCAGTTCTTGGTCCAGCCCTCCCAGAGCGCCGCGAGGTCGCTGTACATCCGCAGATCGACCGCATCAAGCCCCAGGAGATAACGCAGCCGATGGCCTCCTCCCTTGATGGCGCGGGCGAGGGCCAGATCTTCCACCACCTCGCCAGCCAGGGCTCGGTGACCACCGATCTGCGCATAGGTGGAGGCCTTGAACAACATGAACGGCCCCGCTGCGAACGCCACCGGCGATGCCGGGTCGTTGGTTTCAAGGATGGGAAAGCCGAGGCCCAGAAGACTGGCCATGATCGGCTGCACCATCCATTCCGCCAGGCATCCGCAACTCAACCGCGGCGCCAGGCTCAGCAGATCGGCCTGCTCATCAAGGGCCTGAGCCAGGGACCGTTTCAGGGCATCGGGCTTGAGCCGAACATCGGCATCGATGAACAACAGCCACTCGCTGGAGACCTGGTCAACGGCCCTGCTGCAGGCCCAGTTCTTGCCCACCCAGCGTTCGTTGACGGGCCTGGGGCCGGCTTGGATCAGTCGGAAGTGGGGCGCTTCAGAGCCAGCCCGGAGAGCGTTGTCCACCGTTGCATCGCTGGACTCGTCATCCACCACCAGCACCGACCAGTCCCGGCAGGGGGGCTGATTGGCCAAAACGCTGGCGACACAGGCCTCGATGTTGTGGGCCTCGTTGAAGGCGGGGATCACCACGGTCAGCGACGTGTCCGGAGCAGCAACGTCTTGGCTTGGCTTCAAGCGCGGTGCCACTGAAAACACTCGTTGCAACCCCAGCTGAAGGATCAGCAATCCCGCTGCAGCTGAACCAGCCGCAGCAAGAAACAGCAGGGGCTCAAGCAGGGCAAGCGTCAAGGCCGGGCCATGGTGTGATGGGCAGCCGTCTTAGCTGACGGATGCTGCAGCTTCCACCATCGGCCACATCGCAGCAAATTCGGCATCGGACACCACGGCAGTGACCTCGAACTGAATGCCGAAGTCCTTGATCCAGGGCCCGAGATGCGCCCACACTTTGCCGATGTCACTGGCCACGGCAATGGCGACACCACTACCGCTGATCGGTTCGCAGACGCGGTATTTGAGAGCGAAACCGTCGAAAGCATCTCCCGGTGCTCCCGAGTTGATGTAGTCAGCGAAGCCAGGGCATGACTCCCACGCACCCTCAACGGTCGGGAACGTCCAAACAATCAAGTAGTGCTGCACGGTGAAGGGAGGCATCCACTTGCTGCCTAGCCACGAACGACCGTTCAGGCTGAATTGCAACTGAATTCAGCAGTCATTCCGCAGACGCCTCAGGCGGTGCTGGCACGGGGCTAGAGCTGAATTAAGACCTAGCGCAACCATGACTCTCCACGTCGCCAATGAGATGGATGAAGTGGAAGTGGCCGTCTGGTGGGACCTGTCACGCATCGTTCGGCACTTCGAACGCCAGGGACTGGAGCGCCGGGCGGTGAAAGCTGCCGTGATGAATGCAGCGCTTCGCCTGATGAAGGACGAAGGGGAGGAACCCTCAACGTTGTGATTGCTGCGTAAAAACCACTTCCTCCGGGGAACTCACCCGTCCAAGAGCAGCATTGCGGTGGGGGTAGCGGCCAAAGCGCTGCAGCTGGAGGAGATGGCGGCGGGCCACATCGGCGGTGGCAGCGTCCGCGAAGTGCTCGAGCAAAGGGATGGCCTGGGCCACCACGCTGATGTTTTCGCTGTGCAAAAGAGGCATCAGCCAGAACTGCCGCCGCGGTCGTTGCGGTTCCGCTGCGATCCATCCCCGCTCCAGCGCTGCCAGGCTCAGCTTCAGAGCCGGAGGATCTCCGGCAAAAGCCTTGGCCTCACCACGCCAGATCTGACGGGTGAACTGATCCAGCAGCAGCACGAGGGCCAGACCACTGCTGGGCCCAGAGCTCCAGTGATCCAGCTCTCCAGCGAGGGCACGCTCAACGGCCTCGCCGAATCGCTCTCGTACCAGGGCATCAAAGCTGTCGCGGCGACGAAACCACTGCCAGGGTCGGCACTGCTGGAACCAGAACTCCAGAACGTCGTCGGCGCTCAAGACGAACAGCTGTAGTGGGACACCCCACCGGCGCTGAAGAACTCCCGCGGTTTCAAGCGGTCGTAGCGGGCCGCCATGTCGGCGGAAGGGGTGTCGTAAGGGGTGCTGAACAGCTGCTGCAGTTCAGCCATCAAGGAGGTGTCGCCTTCGGCGGCCTGCTGGTAGGCCGGAGCGATCAACCATTCGCGCCAGGTGATGGCCGGATTGACCCGCCGCATGCCAGCAGAGATCAGGGCCGGATCAACGCCACTGGGCCACTGGACACGCCAGCGCAGCAACCAGTCGTTCCACTGGGATTGGAGGGCATCCGAAAGGGGCAGATAGAAACAGTCCCGCAGCGGATCAATCTGCTCGGGCAGATCCGACAAGCGACGGAAGAACATCGAATAATCGGCACTGGACTCCACGAGGAGCTTCAACAGCTCTTGCACAAGGGCGTCGTCGGCACTGGGCAGACCGAGTTTGCTGCTCCACATCCGTTGCATGGCCTCCTGCATGGCAGCGGGGAAATCCTCCAGCAACTGATCCAGTTGGGCCTGAACCTCCGCCTGGCCCTCCATCAGCGTGCGCAGGGATTTCCAGAACATGCGGTAGTTGGCCTCCGCAGCCACCGGCTGGTTGAAGAAGCAGAAGTGGGCACCGCCACCGGTCCAGGGCTGAAAGCGCGGATCGAACAGCTCGCAGAAGCCAAACGGGCCGTAGTCGAGGGTGAAGCCACCGGCGGCGCAGTTGTCGCTGTTGAAGTTGCCCTGGCAGTAGCCCACACGGATCCAGTTGGCCACGAGGGTCGTGAGCCGATCACGGAACAAGCGCGCCAACAGCACAACCTGGTCGCTGAAGGGCAGGCCAGGGTCGATCTCCTGGCGGTAATTGCGTTCGATCAAGTGCACCACGATCTGGTGCAATTCCTGATGCGCCCGGGGATGGGCCTCACTGCGGGCACGGCGGGCGAACAACTCCAGCTGACCCACCCGCAGAAACGATGGCGCCACCCGGGTGCTGATGGCGGCAGGGTTATCGACCATCACGTCCGGGTCCATCGAACGTGAGTTCTCGGAATACCAGGGGCGACGCACCGTCTCGGCGTGGGAGACGTAGAGCGTCAACGAACGGGAGGTGGGCACACCGAGGGCATGCATGAAGTCCTGCGCCAGAAATTCACGGACGCTGGAGCGGAGCACGGCGCGCCCGTCGGCGCCACGGCAGTAGGGGGTGGGACCGCCACCTTTGAGCTGCATCTCCCAGCGGCGCCCTTCGAACACCCCCTCAAACACCGACATCGCACGGCCATCGCCGTAGCCATTGCCATTTCCGAAGGGGCACTGCTGGGTGTATTCGGTGCCGTAGATCGAGAGGGCGTAGCCGGTGGCCCAGCCCCAGGGCCGCATCGGACCGGTGGCCACACCGAGATCACCGGAAAACATGCAGCGGAACTGATCGTCATGGGCCAGGTCATCGCTGAGACCCAGCTCGCTGAACAGGCTGCGGCTGTGCGCCAGGTATTGGGGCTCGGGAATCGGGGTGGGCGTCACCGGCACGTAGTGGCCCGAGAGCACCTGGCGCGGACAGTGGTCCTCCCCATCCGCCGTGGACTCCGGGTCAGGCGTGAGGGCTTCAAGCAGGGAGTAGTCGGCCCGTTCGGCGAACTCAGCAAACGTGGCGGTGCTCATCGGACCCTGACGCTGAACCCATCATCGCCAGAGCTGCAGCCGGGTGTTTTGACCGATGGCCAATGCCGAGCCGAGGCCTTACACCGAGGGAAGCATCCAAGGACAACCGTGGGCAAAGCCAGGAAACTTCGCTCCGACAACCGGCAAGAGGAGCTGATCACCAGCCTGATCGGGCTCACCGCCATTTTTGTGGCCACGGCCATCTGGTGGAGCGTGGCTCCCCAGTGGCTCACCAGCAGCTGGCAGACCTTTCAGTAATCAGGCATGGACGCTTCAGCCCGCAGCCTGCACCAGGGCTCCAGCAGGGTGGGGCGACCGCAATGGGGGCAATCCTGCCCCCGCTTCTGCACCTGCACGAAGGGGATCCAACGGGAGTTGGCCTGCCCCTCATAGCCGCAGTGCTTGCAGTGAATTCGGTATTCAGCCATGGCTCAGAGCGCGGGCTTTTCCTGACGTTGCACGGCCTCATGGGCCTGGCGCAGGCCATGCACCATGAAGCAATAAGCCGGATTGCACACCAGGTACTTGCCTTCGCCAATGGCGTCGATGGTGGACCCGCGCGAGGTGGCAAAAATGCGGCTTTTGAACTCCATCTCATCTCCAGTGCTGACCTCACTGTTGTGGGGACGATCAGCGACGGCAACCCGTGTAAAGGCGCATTGCTGCGGGGAGCCAAACCATCAAAAATGGTTGGTGTGCGCGTTGCAGGGACGACTCAGTCGACGGGGTCGCAATGGTCGCCATCGCACTGAAGCCCGCATTGGGGCTGCTTGGCGCCGTACTGCCAGGGACGACGCATGGCCCAGTACTCATCCACCAAGCCGAGCAGGTAGGTGCCGATGCGCCGGAGCAGGGAAGCCTGTTTCATGCCTTCAAGCTGGCAACGGCGCCGCAAGCCTGCAACCGAACGCGACCAAATCAAGGTGGCGAAACACAGCCGAGGTGGGTTAGGCCCGATGCAGTGCTGCTGAGCTTGAGCACCGGCCCATGACCACCACGCAACATTCGAACCAGCTGCTGGAAGAGCTGGTGGCCGAAGAGATCGGCTTTCAGATCGATCAGATCGCTGAAGACCTGCAGCGAGAAGGCTGGCCGATCGCCATGGTGAAGCGGTTCATGCATGTGGCCGTGGAGCGCCTGCCGGAATGATGCGAGAGGCCGACTAGGTGCAACGACTCATCTGCACAGAGCTGTTGCGCTTTTAACAACAGGGATCGCGACCATTCGTCGACAGTTGGACAACGCTTGCGCCATTCCCGATGAATGTCGTCACTGCTTTTGCGGCCGTTGGCCTCACCGCGGTGTCGTGGGACGACACCCTCAGCCGGGCTGGGGCCAGGGCCTTCCGGCATGCCCTCGACTACCGCGAGCCCTACTGCCGGATGAGTGAGAACGAGGTGGTGCTGCTGATGGATGCGGTGCTGGCCATGCGCTTGGAGAAGGGCACCAAGGCGCTGATGCTTGAGGCCGCCAAGGCGCTCACAGCCGATCAAGCGCTCACGGCCTATGCCATGGCCTCAGAACTGATGCGCTCCGATGGGCCCTATTCAGCAGAGGAGAGGCGACGGCTGGATCTGCTGGCCTTGATGCTCTCGATCTCGCAGGTGGAGGCTGAACGCATCGATTCGGTTTTTGAGTTGCTGCACGCCCCCCTGGAGCCAGCCCTTCTGGTCAACGGCGCGCCTTAGGCCGCACGCTTGTCATCACCGAACCAGATGCCACGGCGGCTGTCTGGCAGACGGACCACGGCGCGTTCGTAGCGCTGGCGGCAGCTGCGGGCACGGAGATGCTCTTCTGCCTCTTGAAGCAGCTGTTGCAGCCTGACGTCGTCCATGGCGTTGCCTAGATGCCCACCCATTCAGGCCACGATCCGAGCGGCGTCAATAGGCCACGTTCAACTCGTCAGATCCGTAGCGGAGCAGGAAATCCGCTTCGGATTGATCGGAGAGCAGCAGACAGGTGTGGTCGTTGGCACCGGTTCGGTAGCAGTAGACGTCGAGCTCCTCGGGGTTGCGGTTGGAGTGGATCACCTCCCCCGTCCGAAGCACGTAGCGCGTTGCCATCACCTTCCACCCACAGGTTCCTTCGCGATAGCGCTGATCCAACCCGATCAATCATTTCTGTGCTGAGCTGCGCACCGCTCGTGATTCGACACTGAGGTCAACGCGAGCTCATTCATTGTCAACGCGGATGAAAAAGCGACTCTCCACGTCCATCTCGCCCTGATCGTCGGTCTCCGGATCGCCCTCCACCAGCTCCACAGCGAAATCCTTGTCGTCCAGTTCGTGCACAACGCTCTGACCGTGCACCAGGTTGTGGACGAGCAGGAGTCGTTTCATGGGTGGAGGGAGACGCCGTTCCACCGGTTGATAGCAACAGCTTGATCTTCAGCGGAAGCCGAAACCTTCTCGGATCGGCTGCTTGGCGGAGTATTCCCGCGAGAGCGCATCCAGCATCAGGGCGATGTAGCGGTCATCCATGCCGATGTCCTGCTTCAGCTGACGCATCAAACTATTGATGCTCTTGAACGCGTCTGGAATCTGATGGTCAAGATGCTCCTTGGTGGGTTGGTAGGGCATCGGAGCCAAAAAAAGTCCCCGTGGAACCTAAGGGAACCACGGGGAGAATGGTGTTGCTGCTGAACCGGAGATCAATCCTCTTCTTCGGAACCGCCAACAGGGATGAGGCGGATCTGCTTGCGACCAAGCTTGATCTCATATTCATCGCCGGGCTGCAGTTCCAGCAGAGCGGTGTAGGCCTTGCCAATCAACAGATTGCCGTTGCCCTGAACCACAGCTTTGTAGGACAGCTTGCGGCCACCTTTGCCCACACCGGATCCACCGGTGGAGAACGAGAGTCCCTTGGCTTCAAGGAGAGCCTCGTAGAACGCGGTGAATTTCACCTGCTCTGAGCCGTCTTTCTTTTTGACGACATAGCCACAACCTCTGGCCAGATCTGTTTTGGCGCAATCGCCAAGTTCCTTGACGCGGTTGAGCAATTCAGCTCCGGTAAGCATGGGTCTGTGAGGTCGTTACTTCTCTATTAGAACAAATATTGTGCTGCTCACAAGGGGAAAAAAGTATTGAATTCAGTTGATTGGCTGGAAAAACAAAAAATCAGCATGCGTTAACAGCTTGTGTTGGTGGTTTGACAAAGCCCTCGGCGTCAAACAGTTGGCCTCGAGAATGCGTTCAAATGGCCAACTCCCAGCACCAATCAAAATCCCAATCACACCCTGACCAGGGTGGACGGGGATGGTTGGTGAACACAACCCAACAGCGGCTGGTGCATTTCAAGCCGGAACTGAATTCAGAAACCACGGCCTGGGTCTCGATCAGGACGTATCACTACGACCCGCCCCGACCACCGCAACCCCTCAGCCATCGCCGCGTTCTGGATCAGAACGCGATCGACACCTGGAACGTGATGGTGAAACGGGGCTGGCGGCCCTGCCTCGCTCCAGCACGCTGATCACTTTCGTTGTTGTTGCTACTGGTTCGGCAATCAATGGCATCAATTGCGCAGCAATGCCTCGCTTCAGGCTGTCAAAGCCAGACCACGATCGATAGGTTGCCGCTCAGGAACAGATTCAGTTGTGAGCGTCAGTTCGGTTCAGCCCACCCAAGCGATCAGTTCCACCAGCGTGCATGGCGCGTGGCAATTGTTGAGCTACGACGTTGAACAACAATCCAACGGCGAAACCTTCGCACCGATGGGGAACAACCCCAGCGGCTATGTGATCTTCACGGCGGAGGGTCGCCTCTCCTTCATGCTCTCGGCAGAGGGTCGCCAACCGGGCAGCAATGCCGAGGAGCGATCAGCCTTGCTGAGCAGCATGATCGCCTACACCGGCACCTACCGGCTCGAGGATGACCGTTGGATCACCCAGGTGGATGTGGCCTGGAATCCGGAATGGGCGGGCACGGAACAGACCCGCTTTTTTGCGATCGAGGGCGACATGCTCACGGTGCACACCCCCTGGCGGGTGATGCCCAACTGGCCCAAGAAAGGCCTCACCCGCAGCATTGTTCGTTTTCAGCGCTGCCGCTGAATTCAGGCTTCGCCTTTCTTGCCACCACAGGCGTGGCGGGGTTGGTAGCCCTGCTGCTCAGCCAGATAGCGCAGATAAACGATTTGATGACGGTCCGGCATGCCAACGGCAGCGATCAACCCCAACGGTCCAAACAGAAAACCCGCAACAGCCCAGCGGTTGCTGTTGCGCGCCTTCTGGGCGGCAACGGTTTTCGAGAGGCCAGCGCTGATCAGATGAGCGATCAGCACAAACAGCAGAGACTTGAGTTCCACGGAGAAGGCGCAGCACACCCGTTGAGATAGCCAGCGTCTGCAGCACTGTCAGCCTTAGAACGTCAGCTCACGCCGAGCTGCGATGGCCACCACCCCCCTCCCCAGCACAGGTGCCGTGAGCGGACTGGGGGAAACCCTGGCCTTCTTCACCCAAGGGGACTTCGCCCAGCGGCGCTTTGAGACCCACGGCGATGTGTTCGAAACCAAGCTGCTGGCCCAGCGGATGGTGTTCATCCGCGGCGAACGGGCCATCGGCGACCTGCTGGGGCAGGGAGATGCCTTGCAGGGCTGGTGGCCCGAAAGCGTGCGGCAACTGCTGGGCAGCCGATCGCTGGCCAACCGCAGTGGTCCGGGCCATAAAGCCCGGCGCCGGGTGGTGGGGCAACTGTTCTCCAGCGCAGCGCTTGCGCGCTACACCCCGTCGATCGAGCAGATGGTGGCGGAGCTCTGCCAGGAGCTGATCACCACCACCACACCGTTGCCGCTGGCGGCACGGATGCGGCGCTTCGCCTTTGCCGTGATCGCCACCACGGTGCTGGGGCTGGATGGCGCCAGCCGTAATGCCCTGTTTGCCGACTTCGAGATCTGGACCCGGGCCCTGTTCTCGATTCCCCTGGCGATTCCCGGCACCCCCTTCGCCAAGGCGATGGCGGCACGCCAACGGCTGTTGAAGCGGATCCAGGGCGTGCTCCAGGCGGGCACCAACCAGGGCGGACTTGATCTGCTGAGCGGCGGCCTGGATGAAGCCGGCATTCCTTTGGACGATGACGACCTGGCCGAACAGCTGCTGCTGTTGCTGTTCGCCGGCTACGAGACAACGGCCTCATCGCTGAGCTGCCTGTTCCGGGCGCTGCTGCTCAACCCCGAGGTGGAACGCTGGTTGCGCGATGGGTTGGCGAGCGAGGCGGCATCACCGCGGTTGGACGCGACGGTGCTGGAGGTGATGCGGCTGACGCCGCCGGTGGGAGGGTTCTTCCGGCGCAGCCTGGCGCCGATCGAACTGGCGGGGGTGGCCGTTCCCGAAGGCAGCGTGATTCAGGTGGTGCTGAGCCCGACGTCGGCCGGTGATGACGAGGATCTGGCGGCATTCCGGCCGCAACGGCACCTGGATGGCTCGTTCAAGCAGACGCTGCTGCCCTTCGGTGGCGGCGAACGGGTCTGCCTGGGCAAGGCCCTGGCGGAGTTGGAAATCCGCCTGATGGCGATAGGACTGCTGCAGACGGTGGAGCTGCAGCTGCAGCCGGATCAAGACCTGGCGTTGCAGCTGATCCCCAGCCCCACACCCAAGGACGGGCTGATGGTTCAGGCCACCGCGCGCTGACTCTGACGGTGACGGCGACGGCCGAGGGGTTCAATCCAGTCCACCAGCACCTCCTGGTGGCGCAGCATCGGCTCCGGCAGGCGGCAGCCGAGGTTGATCTGGCCTTGGTCCATCAGGCGTCCGAGCCGTATGGCGGCGGCTTCCTCCGGCCGATCAAAGCTGGTCTGGTGGGAGGCCAGCCAGTTCACCTCGTGCTCGGTGATCACCCCGGTGGAGAGGCTCTCCAGGAAGATTTCTCCGACGGTCATGAGAAACGTGTAACGAATTCGTTACATCCTGGCGCGGCCGGCCGGCAGCTGCGATTCAGGGTCGTTCAGGCCAGCCACTGATCGGCATCCATCACCTTCTTAATCAGCAGGCCGAGGCGCTTGAACTCAGCGAAGTTCACATCCTTCACCGCTTGATCCAGGCCGCAATCCACCCAGGCGCCATCGCGCTTCTCCTCAATCGTGAAGTCCTGCTCGAGGCTGTCGCGGCGGATCCGGTAGGTGATGCCGTCCTCATGGAGGTAGTCGGCGGAAACCAGCTGCAGACCCATCGATCGCTCGCGTCAATCCAGCGATGGTGGCGTGAAGGTGTCGGCCACCGCAACAATCCAGCGGGCCGCCGCCGCCGTCACCTGTTCTTTGGTGACGTTGAAGTCGAGATCATGCCCTTGCTCGAGCAGATCGGGAATGATCGTCTGCCAGGCCATGCCGGCGGCACTGGCGTTGAGATCACCGATCAGCACGAAGGCCTTGGCCGCCCCGGTGACTGCATCGGTGTACTCGGGATTGACGCTCACCTTGCTGCGGTACCAATCGCCCACCTGATCCCGCTGGGCCTTGCTCAAAAACGGCGGGGCGCCAACGAGGTAAGCGTCGAGCACGAGCATCGGGCTGGGCACGCTCTTGCCCGGGTGCTTTAGCTCAAACCAGGCCTGGCCGATGGAGGCGGCATCGGGCCAGTGGCAGAGGATCGCGGCGTCCTGGCTGTCGAGGGACCGCTGGGTAGCCAGCTGATCGATGCGCTCGAGTAGGGCCGGCCCGGTGAGGGGCGGTTCACTGCGGGCATGCTCAGCGCGGGCTTCATTGATCGCCTCGGCCACGGCCGCCTCGTTCTCGTTGAGCTGCTCGAGGGCCCGCTTGAGGTTGGCGTCGGCGTCGGCGGGGCTGGCCACGAAGCATCAGGCGGGGGCAATCCCCAAGATGTCATCCCCGAAAGCCAGCCGCAGCTGAAGCAA
This sequence comes from Synechococcus sp. MU1651, assembly GCF_023630635.1. NCBI lineage: Bacteria > Bacillati > Cyanobacteriota > Cyanophyceae > Synechococcales > Synechococcaceae > Synechococcus > Synechococcus sp. MU1651. The sequence goes on along the minus strand of NZ_JAKUHJ010000001.1, from coordinate 149,969 downwards.
TCAGCAGGTTATTGATAATTTTCCACCTGGAGGTTGTAAGCCGATACCAGCAGATTTTTATCCAGACAGATCTCAGCTGGAAATTGTGGCGACGCCGATTTGATCAGCCGCAAGTGAACATCAATCGGCTTGTATCCCGTTCTCAGACAGCACTCAAAGAATTTGGAGACAGCGACTTCGAGAACTTCAGTGCCAAAGAGAGGCGTCACCTGGCCGCTTTCGTGCACCAATAGCCCGAAGTAATACATCCACAAGCCAAAGAACTCGGGGACTTTACGTAAACGAGGATGATTCTCAATGAGTAGTAATACCCACGAAAAAAGCAGGAGGGTTGCCCCTCCTGCCCTAACTACTCAACTCATCGCTTCATCGCTGCAAGCAGCAATGAATCAGAAGCGGCCGTAGTTGAACTTGCCGCCATACATGCGGCGGTAAGCAGCGTTGCGGGGGTTGCTGACGGCGTTCGTGTAGGAGAAACCACCACGATCGCTGTCGTCTGAATAGACAGCAGCAGCAGCGAAGGAATTGAGATCCATGCTGAAACGCTTCACCAGGGAAGGGCCGGTGTACATGGCGTTTTCAGAGCTGGCATTGGCCGGAGTGATTTCGGCCATGCCAACAAAGGTGGAGCAGGAAGCCCGTGCTTCCGACTTGAAACCACGCAGATAGGGAACCGTGTCGGTTCCGAAGGTCTCGAGGTACTCCTCCGAACGAACGAGGCTGTCAACGAAAGCGTCGAAACCCTCTTCAGCGATCAGCTGAATGCCAGCACTCACTTCCTTCTGATTGATCGGAGGGCGCCCCAGCAGGTGCTTTGTGGTGAGCTCGATGCCGCGCATGGGAGACACGGCGTGGAAAAACTTGTTCTTGTACAGCTCAGATTTCACCAGGCCTGCCATGAAGCCCTGCACGTTGATGCGGCCGTCACAGAGGAAGGCTTCAAGTGAGACAAGACGCTGGTTGTCGGAGATGCCGATGTTGCCAAAAACCTGCTTGTAGCCAGCGGTGATGGCAGCTTCCAGAGCCTGGCTGCCCGTGGAGGCATAGGAGTGGTTGATCGCCGAGTAGGGGCACTCCTCATGGATCCGGGGGCCCATACCAATGCCCATAGCGGCGCACTGGTTTTGCTTGTACTCAGCAGGTGTAGATGCCGCCTTGCCCTTGTTGGAGCTGGCACTTTTGGCTGCATCCACGGAGTTCGCAAAGGCGAACGACACCCGCTGTTCGTGGGTGAAATCCCGCTTGTACTTCAGGGCTGGCATCCGAGAAAACAGTGAAATCAGATCAAAGATATGGCGATCGCTTCATCTATGGAGATGAACTTAGTAATAGTTAAAAGCTGCGTTACAGCAGCAATAGGCATTCATGGCTTCAGGCCAAAACGAAAGCCTGATCCCGGCCAGAACGCAGGCTCATCCAAGGGTGTTGGCCACAACCCTCGGGAAGGGTTGGTCTTGAATCTCAGCCGCCGTTGCAGTAGCGAACAGCTTCCGCCTGGGAGCGACCCTCGGCCACAACGGTTTCCACGCAGCCGTTGAACAGGCGGCTCTCCTGCTTCACGGCACAGAGACCCACGGCAATGGCCGCCAACGACACAGCCGACACCACGGTGGCGGAGATCTGAACCAGGCCATAGGCGAGCATCGCCCGCTTCTTGCCGCCACAGGACTGCTGGTTGGTGGTTTCTTCGGACATCACAGATACGCAACACCGAGACCCTATTGATCCAGCGTTGGCCACCGAAGCGCGATCACGACCGTGATCACCGAACAGCTGATCACCGAAAAGGCGATCAGCAAAAAGGCCCACCAGGACTCAGCCGAGGGGATCGATCAATCCGTAAAGCAACGCCATCACCGCCAACTGGGTGCGATCAGCAGCACCAAGCTTGTCTTTGGCGTTGACCACATGGGTCTTCACCGTTTCCACTGAGATGCCGAGGCTGCTGCCGATGCCCTGGTTGGTGAGGCCGCGAGCGACGCCAGCCACCACCTCCAGTACCCGCTCGGTGAGTTCTTCGATCAACGGAGGCAGGTTCGGGTTCGGAGCTTCGGCCGCACCGAGCTTGCGAATCTCCTCGGGGAGATACACGCCACCTTCAGAGAGGGTCTGGAGGGCTTGAACGAAATCACCCTTGCCGGTGCCGAGGCTTGATTTGAAGATCACCGCATCGGCGTAGGCCTGCATCGCCTCCTGCACCACAGCCTGGGTTTCGCGCACCAGCACGATCAACAGCTGACAGGCGGGCAGCTCCGCCTTCACCCGCCGCAGCAGGTTCATGCCGTAGCCGGTCTCCAGATCCGACTTGCAGATCAGCAGGCTCGGCTTGTGGCGCAGCACCAGCTCAAAACCCTCCTCTTCAGTGGTGGCGGCACCAACCACGGCACGGCGAATCGGCACGGCCAAGCAGAGGCAAGCCAGGGTGAAGCGATCACCGCAGCAAGCCACCATCCGCTGGGTCTTGAAAAACTGCGCCGTCGCGTCGATGCCATCACGCCCAGCATCCCTACGGACAACACCACGGATGCAGTGGGGATAGCGCTCACGCCCCAGGCGCCAGGCCTGGGCGGCATCCGCCACCTGAACCGTTTCGGTGTGCAGCTCGCCCTTGCGCTGAAGAATCAGGTCATAAAGAGGAGACATCACAACCGGCGGCGCGCTTCCTTATTCAGCAACACATCAATGAATTGAACATCCCTCAGTTGAGTGAGCCATCTATGTAGCCATATCCCTGAATTGAGGGATTTAAAGCAACGAAGTAGGCGCCAGACCCCCTTCGTGTCATTTGGCACAACAGCATTGGTAAGGAGCCAGCACATTGATGCTGTTGCTTCAAAGCTGTGGCCAGCCGGCTGCGTCGATCCCTGCTTCAACTCGGTGACCGTGTTGGTCGCCGGGTTCAGCGCTGGCCGGAGGGATCCTGGCCCGATGCCATGCAACGCAGTCCCCGCCGGGTTCGCAGCACCGCCAAGGATGTGATCAAAAGCACCGCTCAGGCAGCGGTGGGGCTGGGGCGCCGGGCTGCCCGCCTGGGGATGGAATCCATCAAACGCGCCAGCAACCGATGAACAGTGGCTTGCTGGTGTTGTCTGTTTTGCTGTTTGTGGCCGGTGTCACCTTGATCAGCATGGGCTGATTAAGCACAAGTACTCAACACGATTAAACGGATCGATCGGCAACCAAATTCAAAAAAAATGACAGCGGTTGATACAGCTTGTCTCTGAAATTCGCCGGATTATTGCTTCATCAAATTCTAAAGCCAATGGAATTCCTCGTTGCAAGCTGCTTCATTTTTCCGCTCTCTGCCCTGTGGATTCAATCCAGGGAAGACGACAACAATGAAGATGAGATGGACTTTCTCTGAATCAAGCCCAGAACAGAGGCAAGGCTGAGGTCTTCAACGATTGGGCCAGAAGATCCACGACCAGCTTGGCGAGAGCGATATTCATCAGAGCAAGTGACATGCTCTATTTTTCTGAAGCATCAACTACACTTTCTGGTCAATTCCAGATTTTTATCCCAGAAGACATGCATCGCCTTGGAGTTGATGCATGTTTCCAAAGGCATTAAGCCCTCCAGATCCAAGTGATCAGATAGAGATGGTGTGGACTTTCTCTGAATTAAGCCCTGGAGGACGGCAAGGCTGAGGCCTTCAACTCATGGGCCAGAAGATCCGTGGCAAGCATGGTGAGAGCAACGCCCATTAAGGCAAGGGCTATGCCCTGATTTTTGTCTGAGGCAACGGCTACATTCCTGGACAATTCCAGATGTTTTTCCCAGGAGAAATGCATCAGCTCTAGGCCTATACATGCTTTCTAAGGCCATAAGCCTTTGCGATCCGAGTGATCAGTGGCATTCAGAAATGTTCTGTAATGACAGCAATGCATTGAGATGAGCATTCTTTCCTCAAATCGGTTGCAAGTACTACGTTTTTGATTTGCAGCAGCAAAAGTTCTCGGGTACGTTCCGCTCACCAAGCCACAAGCCAATGGAACCGATCGCGTTGACTCTGGGCCAGAAATTTGAAGTCGAAAAATTCTCACGCGAGATCGACAACTCGGATGACCTTGCATCCCTACGCAGCATTGCCAAAGATCTGTTGTTGGCATGGAAGCAACAGGAAGCCGCATCAGCCTGGATCGTGCGCCAGCAGTCCCAGGGCCTCTGAAATCAGCTCCTTTCCCTCTTAGCGCCAATGGAAGACAACCCAATGATCACCACCATTACGTTGGAGAGAGATGTTTTGCGTCTTCTGCACCGTGTCGTAGCTGAAGCTCACGACAACTGGCCCGGCGGTGACGCCAACGAACAGGCCTGCCTGTTGAACATGAAGACCCAGCTCTATGCAGCCTTGATGGACCACCTGCTCGAATCGGGCTCCATCTGAGCCCACTTTGGAAGCAAATCGATCGTTTTCCCTTACCCAGTAGAAAAACTCATGTGAAGGCAGAAGCTGCGACAACAGACTTAACCCGGCCGTGGAGTTCGCCATGCAATCTGATCTCTCCCGCCTGCGCGAGCTGGAGATCCGTGTCGCCAACCCGCAGCACTGGAGCTCGGGCGAACACCAGATCAATGTTGAAAACCTGAGGCAGCTGCGCTTTCAGATCGAAGATCAACTCAAGAAACTGCGCCAGCACAACCAGCCATCTGCTTGATCGGGCAGCTGGGCCTGCTCAGCTCGCCTGGGGGTCGGCCTGCGTTCGGTTGCAGATGAAATCCCAGGCCTCTTCCGCTGAGTCTGAGAAATGAATCAGATCGAGGTCGTCATCTGAAATCAAGCCCGTCTCGGCGAGGTAGTCGAAATCCACCAGCCTCCTCCAAAACTCTGAACCAAACAGAACGATGGGCATGCTGCCTTTGGTGCCCACTTGCCGCAGGGTGAGCAGCTCAAACAGTTCATCAAGCGTGCCAAAACCACCCGGGAAAAGGATGGCGCCAATCGAGCGCATCACAAAATGGAATTTGCGCAGTGAAAAGTAGTTGAACTTGAAGCAAAGATCCGGGGTGATGTAGGGATTGGGATGTTGCTCAAACGGCAGGGTGATGTTCAGCCCGATCGAGCGGCAGCCTTCCTCAAAGGCACCCCGGTTGGCGGCTTCCATGATTCCCGGCCCACCTCCGGTCACGATCACATGGGATGAGCAATCGTGGGGTTGTTCCCTGTTGCACTGACCATGCCGTGAGGCCAATGAGGCGAACTCTCGAGCTGCGTCGTAAAAACGAGACAACTCCACGAGCTGTTGTGCATGGACGACTTGTCGCTTCAACACCGGTGAGCCCGGGGTTGCACTGAGCCGTTGCTCGGCTTGCGTCAGCTTGGCGACAGCAGTGTCTTTGTCGACAATCCTGGCGCCACCAAAAACAATGATCGTCGATTCAATCCCGGCTGTTTCCAGATGCAGATCCGGCTTGGTGATTTCAAGCAGCATGCGCACACCACGCATGTCGTTGCTGTTCAGAAGGTCTTGATCTTCGTGGGCAATTCTGTAAGTGGGGGACTTCAGAATTGCATCCAGGTTGGCTTGCTCAGGTGATGCAGTATTTGGGAATTGGGTCATGTGTTCAACAGTCATTGGTGTCAGTGATATCGGCGGTATCGGCGATGTCGTCTTGCGTCAGAGGATGTTGGCGGCCAGTTCAGCCAGTTCACTGCGCTCTCCTTTGGTGAGGGTCATGTGTCCCACCAGGGGCTGACCTTTGAGCTTTTCCACCAACCAGGTGAGTCCATTGCTTTCGGCATCCACATAGGGATTGTCGATTTGATAAGGGTCACCGGTGAAGACAACCTTGGTTCCTTCACCCACCCGGGTGACGATCGTCTTCACTTCCAGGGGTGTGAGGTTCTGCGCCTCATCCACCACCAGGAACTGATGGGGAATTGATCGGCCTCGGATGGTGTTGATCGCTTCAACCTCCAACAAGCCCATGCCTTGCAGGTCGGCCCAGGCATTGCGTGGTTCGCGGTGCCGCTGCTTCTTCGTCTGCTCAACCTCCTCGCCAGGGGAGGAACCGGTGATGAAATCGATGTTGTCGATGATCGGCTTCATCCAGGGGCCGAGTTTCTCCTCAAGCGTGCCCGGCAGGTAGCCGATGTCTTTGCCGAGGGAGATCGGTGGGCGCGTCACCAACAGGCGGGCGTAGTGATGGGTGTCGGCCACCTGGTGCAAACCCGCGGCGATGGCCAGCAACGTTTTGCCTGTGCCGGCCTTGCCCACCAAAGTCACCAGAGCGACGGATGGATCGAGCAGCAGATCCAGCGCGAAGCTTTGCTCGCGGTTTCTGGCTTTGATGCGGCCCAAATGCGCGCGATTCAGCCATTGAAGCGGCTTGATGATGTTGCTGTTGCCTTGATGCCGGCCCAGCAGGGTGTGGCTGTCGTTGTGCTGATCCACCAGCACCACACCTTCATTGGCCTGAAGATGCTGCTCCTCGGGATCGGCGACAGCTTCCAGCGGCAGCTGCTCCTCGTCATGCAGGGTCTGAATCGTCTCCGCATCGGTGCTGACTTCACGGAAGCCTGAGTAGAGATCGTCGATCGAGACGTTGTCGTTGACGTAGTCCTCGGCTTGCAGGCCCACCGCATCAGCCTTGATTCGCAGGTTGATGTCTTTGCTGATCAACACAACCTCGGGCGCCTGTTTCAGCCCGCTGCATCGCATCTGCTCGAGGGCCACCGCGAGGATGTTGTTGTCACCACCACCACCCTGCAACTCTGCCGGTAAGTCTTGAAGGGCTTGGGCCTGACAGAAAATCACCTGCAGCATGCCGTGGTTCGTTCCCTCAATCGGAACGCCATCGGCAAGGCTTCCGCGGGCCCGGTAGGAATCCAGGAGCCTTGAAATACGCCGGGCATTTCGGCCTTTTTCAGAGTGATCTTTCTTGAAGCGATCAATTTCTTCAACCACTTGCATGGGGATCACAACCCGCAGATCACCGAAGCGATGGGGAGCCTCAGGATCGTGGAGCAGCACATTCGTGTCGAGAACGACAATTTTATCTTTCATTGGAGTTCACACCGGAACGTTGATTGGCGTTGACATGCCAACCCTGAACTTCTGAGCGAGAAGAAAAAGCCACAGCATGGTGCTTTGCCACATCAACGGTGGGCTTTTCGCTTCTCTTGCAATTATCACGGAGGCAAAGCAAGACCTCCCGGATGGCAAACAACACCCCGAAGCAAGGCAACCAAGGGATGTTGTTTGACCAGAAGGCAATTCATTGGATTGCCTCGCACGTCTCAACTCGAGTGAGCTGCGCTCAGTCGTCGTAGATCTTGCAACCCGGTGCGGTTGGGGACTTGTCGCAACGTTCCTCCCAGTACAGATCGTGCTGAGACTTCATCGCTTGCTTGGGTGCATCCGCCTGGTCTGGCTGCGTCTTGTCAAAGGCGTTGAGCGGGATGCATAGATCGAAAAAACCTGAGCAGATCGTGACCATCTCTCTCCTTGTCGCTGACTTATCTCTACTCCTCCCCATTCCAGAATCAATAGGTACTTAACCCATTCCTTTACACAAGGATAACCGCTCTTCCCAGAGGAAGAACGGTTGACGGATCGCGCAGATGGATGGACTCATCTGCGCTCTGATCACTTGATCAAGCAGCCTGCTGATTGCCTGAATCTTCTTCCTCGGAACGGATGAACCGCTTGCGTTGAGCCGATTCGTTGCCAGACAAATCATTGGCCTTTGAAGGCTCAGCGGGTTTGCGTTCGGGTTTGTCCAAGCCCATCAACAGAGGATGGATACCTCTCCTGCTCATTGAAGTCTCCTCTTATTCAGATCTCGCGTCGTGGTCTGTCGGCCCTTTCGCGTAAATCAACTATCGCGCAGATCAGTTGCAGACGCGCCCCGCAATGCTTAAGAGAATCTTGCGAGTCAGTCAACACCGCCGACTTGGAAAGGATTGAGGCTGCAGAGTGAGGGCACGAATCGAACGCAAGGCACTGCGGGGTGCTCCGATGATTTGCATTCGAACCAGCCTCGCCACGGCAAGCCTTGCCATCGCCACAGCCATCCCGGCTAGCGCTGAAATCGTTGCCTCAACTTGCCGACTGCTCAGCTACAACGGCCCCAACACCACCGTTGAGACCTTTCGGTGTGACTTCATGCAGCGCGGGGGCAACGTGATGGTGAACAGTGCTGAGCATGAGTTCAGCTTTCTGGCTGCAGAGCAAGGCGAGACCTACATCCGCATCAACTCGATCCCGCTGCGCTTCACCCGCACAGGGGAGTACACCCTGGAGGTGAGGCAATCGCCTTGGTTGAGATGACCGTTGCGATGACCACCCCAAATGGGGGTATCGAGAAGCGAATCCACAGGAGTGGCTGATCACACCGGCGGCAGTTCATGCGATCTGTCGGCGGTCGTCGAGTGAATGCCCTGAGGTCCTCCATGCTCTTGGGGTTTTCCTCCTCGAATCCGAGAGAGTTTTGAAACTGATTCTTTCGGGTGAATAAGGGAAGCCCTGGAGCCGTCACTCCAGGGTTTTCTTGTTTGCAGCAGCTTGCAGTGTGAAAACGTGGCAGAGGGGAAGGCACAAAGCAAGGAAGCCACCCTTCGCGATTGCCTGTCGCCATGAAGGCAGGATCGTGCGTGGACGAGAGCGTGACCAACCAATGAGTATGGGGCGGTTACTCAGTTCAGGATTTCTTTCGTGAATCTTCAGGGAGCATTGCCTCAGCAGCCATCTCAGTTCCCATAGCTTTCAGGGAGTATCACGCTCCCCTATGTGCCCACTTGACCTTGCCAGTCTCAAGTGGGGTGATGACGGCGAGTTGTCTCCCAACGACACCCTCAGCCTGGTGGAGCGATTGGCCAGAGCGGAAGGGTTGAGCCAAGGCACCGACCCATCGAGTCTCAACTCCAGTGCCATTTCCCAGGAGGAACCAGCACAAGAGTCCTGATCTGAACGGCTCATCCAACCAGCCGGTCATCGGAATTCAAAAGCGCCTTTCCTTTCGCAACCCTCACCACTTCGCCTGAGAGACCAGGGCTTTGATAGATGACGCGATACACGTTCGCCCAAGCAAGCGACTTAGCGCGTGCATTCACGAACGCCTTGAACTCAGTTTTGAAGCACTGTTCTTGAACCCATTGGTCGGGCCCATCGCTTCGCTCAACGCAGTACATCACTCGGAGCACAGAGGACACGCAGCCTGATGAGGCTGCGGCCGCTTGCACTCGATCGACAGGCCAGCTTCGGGATCACGTCTTCAGTTGGTGACGCGATGCCTGTCGCCAACACTCTCAAAAGTTGTTCTTTCACCTTGGACGTCGATCAAAGTTGAATGCAAAAGTTGGAGCCACACGACGGAACCACATCGCGTCGAGCGATGAGGGATGCGATTCCGCCACCGGTGTGCCCTCGAACGCACAGCACGGCACTTCGGTTGTATCCCCGCTCGACCGCTTGAAATCGAGTCACTGACAACCAAAAACCGTTCTTGCTCGAGCATTGAGGGTGTGATCGTCAGCGCCGTCGACGATTCCAATCCTGAGACCAAATCGTGTTAAGTTTCGATAAGGCGCACTCGGTTGATGCTCAAAGCCTTGTTCTCCCTGGTTTTTGCAGCAGTGATGTGGGTTCAAGTGCCGCAGTGGGAGCCAGACTGGTCACAGTGCTCCGTTGACACGCCGGATGTGGACTGTCACTGGTACGTCACGGCACCCGACAACACCTTTGGTGAAGGCTTCAGCTGGGAGAACGCACCCTGGTTCAGTGCCGAAGGGCTTCGGGACGTGGGCGATCTGAACAACACGATGACGACGCTTCACAGCCAGGCGCTTTCGGGCAATTGACGCAACCAGCAAAGCGTCAGCCCTAAACTTTTTATTTGGAGACTTCAGTGAACGACTACTCAGCAGCCATTACCGCTCTCATCGTAGTCACCGTGGTGATCTCTGCTGCTGTCGTTTATGTGCTGGCTCAGCCGACTGACCTGCCCAGATACAAAGAAAACAAGGATCAATAGAGGCCACCACGTGGGTGAACACTGACCGTTCTGCCCACATCGCCCTGCAGACCTGAATCCAGCACTAGGGTCGCCAGATCTCCGGCACACACCTGGCGTGAAAGGTCCGAACCTTGCTTTTGTAGGCGGCTCCATGATCGTTGCGATCATGGCGGTAGTTGTTTTTATTGGCGCCGCTAACGCTGCTGACTGCCCTCGCAGCAAGTCAGCCGAAGCCACTTCAGTTGAGGCCCACCACAACGCCGATGACAAGGCTGGCGTTGAAGCCTGATCGGCTCCAACATCTCAGCGAAGCGGGTTCACCTGCACTGGGGCGATGGTCTGGAGCGTGCTCAACGCCTCACCGATGGTCTGCCCAACAAAGATCCCACCGGTGAGCACCGCAGCGAAACAAACCAAACCGAGGCTGAGCCCTGCTGCAATGCGAGTGGAGCTCGTGGTTTCTGTGTTTCGTTGCTCAGTGCTGGAAGCCATCTGAGTTGCTGCGACAAACCAGTTGTGGCTCAAACCGCTCCCGGTTTCAACTGCGCATCGAATCTCTCCGAGCTTTTCAATTAGCCCTGTTCCCATGCGATTCCTCACGAAGGGTGCCGAGAAATGGTTTCAGGTTTGAAGCGATTTCTCTTGTTGATGCAGCCAGACTGCGAGTACAGATTGATACATATAAACGGTATCCGGACGAACCCACATCAACAACCATCAAGCATCTTGGCGGTTTTCGTTTGTGACCCCTAGCGTCGTGCGGCTTGAAAAGACTTGTGCCTTCAAGGACTTCTCCTCTCTCAGGGCCCTTCCGTGTAACCAATCACAAACCCAAACGGTGGAGAACCGCCATCAAAGCCCGAGAGAATCAGCTGCTGACTCTTGCCAAGGAAGCTTTGCAAGAGAAGAAGGAAAGAAGAGTGATTCATTTTCTGGACTACATTGATCAAGATATCGCTGCATAGCCAAAACATTTCATGCAATTAATTGAACATATTCGACTGAACTAGCCCTTATTGATTGGGCCATAGCCCTGAACGAGAGATTCCCCACCCAAAGCAGAGAGGAACACAAAAAGGCCCCTGGAGATCTCACCTCCAGAGGCCCGTGTCCCTCGTTTGACGACCCCCTCACTTTCTTCGAGATGCCTGGTGAAAGGGAGTAGGAGAACCGTCGGAACAGGTCGTGGACACCGGCCATGGTTGGGTCGACCAGAGGCAAAAAAAAGGCGGCAGGGAATGCCGCCCATCAACAAGGGGACGAATGCGTCGAAGGTGCTGGCGTCCCAGCCACACCACCCTCTTTAACCAGCCTGCGGTGCCGTGGGCATCGTTTACGAACTGCCAAAAAAAAGGGGGTGTTCCCTAAGCACCCCCGCGTTCGACGCATCGCCCCTTTACCGAAGAAGCGGTCGAATGATGACGTGAGATTCAACGACTGGTCGTCGCCGTCACGACAAAACGAGGGGTGTGGTCAGCAACCCAAGAAAAAGCGAAGGTCCCTCGCCGCTATGGGTAGAAGCGCGTATCAGGGCCATCTAGTGCCGACCGCTACGACAGCTCTGCCTCAACCAAGGGCATGACAGAAGCAGACCGCAACACAACCTTCATGGAGTTCGCACTACTTGCGTTGTTGACTTGCTCGCTTGCTTCAGTGATCGCAACGGTTTTCCGCGGGACCTACTGATGAGGAGCACATCCAATCGGTTGGCCTTAGAGCACCGCTTCGCAAGCACCGTGCTTTGGTCACTTTTTGCTGCTCTGGTCTTCCAAGCACTGGCGAGTCGATAGACAGATGCATCTGCACAAGCCGTTAAAAACCTGTCTTGCAACAGGGGAATCTCACTTCTTGAACGAGACTGCCGCCTTATACAGACAAAGCGTTGAACTCTTCCCTGTTGTTCAAAACTTGAGCATTGATGTGCATCAAAACATTATCAGCTTCTTGAATAAATTTTTCCCGACACCATTCATCCGAAACCCTTCCAGCTGCATCCATCAGAGTGATGTATTGCTCTTCAAGCGTCACTTACTTTGTGCAGTTAATTAATCATGGCAGTGCTGAGGCCGTCTGCAGTAGTTGCTGATACCTGAGGCTCGACAACAAGCAAACCGCTCTCTTCACAACAGGGAAGTCAAAAAAAAGACCTCCGCCAAAGGCAGAGGCCTCAAGACAATCTCAGGGATGCGACCTTGTTTCCATCCCATGAGGTGTTTTCATCACAACTTCATCGTGTCCAGAGGTTGGAACATCGGGAAGCACTCTGTCGACAGCCTGCGACTTGTCCCCCTGCCTGATCGCTCATCAGAAGGCGTTGAGGCAAAAGACGGTGGGGCGGAAGACGGTGGGGCGGAATCCCTACGCCCTGGTCCATGTTCAAACCTTTTCGGACGAACCGTGAGTGATGCCCAAGAAAAAGTCCCGGTGTTCGATGCCGGGACCTCCGTCTCTCATGACGTACCCCAGTCCTAACAGAGCGACTAAGTATTTATGCGTACGGCTTACACGACCAGCGTGTAGCAGGTGGCAGGTGGCACGTCTCAGCCTGGTTCGACAGGGCTACGACTGGAGTGCCCCGGGACGGCCCGAACCACTCAGGGGCGGCGGAACCAACTTCGAGCGGTCACCTGACCGGTGGTTTCGCCTGAAAAAGATCTGCAGCCCCCCCCAGCTCCGACCAATGGAGCGCACCAACACTCAAGCTACTGCAATCAGGCTCACCAGCCCAGAGTCATGGCTTCAGCTCCACCAAGGGCTCTGCCTTTGGCGGCCAAGTCGCAGATGGCCTTGCACATTTTGCGTCTCGTCAAAAACCATCTTCATCAAGAAGGAAGAGGTCACCGAGAAACGGATCATTGGTACCCGCTTCGTCATTGCCGAGAACGGCCTCACGGATAGCGTCATCTGCCTTGAAATAAATGAGGTCATCTCGCTCAAGATCAACTCCGCGCATCTCTGGATGACCACCAACAAGCTGGCGCGCTTCCTGCCATTCAGATAATCGCTCATAGAAGAGCTTTCCGAGATAATCAAGCAACGCAAAACTAGCGAGCAATAAGAAGCAAACATTAAGGAAAGCCATCTTCACTCCTCGTCTCTATGGACAACTTATTCCTCAAGATCGATTCCTAAAAGTGGTGTAATCACAACAGTATTTTTACTGTTTGATCCAAGTGAATACAGCAGAAAAGAGGCTTTCTTTCCATCCGCAACGAGCGGCTGGATCGGGACAACTCAGGCTGGCCAGCCTGTATGAGCGCCCTTTCGGTTCTGTCACAACGGCGACAGGCAGGTGGGCAGGTGAACGGGAATGATTCCTGAAGCCAATTCACACCCATGGGTTTTCTCGCTGTCGCCGGCTGCATGCTGTTGGCCACTGCCATGTCCGCAGCTTTAAGCAACAAGCCTTCGAAGGCCTGAAGGTTGGGAGGGGGCGAGCTTGGCGGCGGCCCCCAACAGATCAGGTCAGCTTCAAAACGAAGCGCTGAACGTACCTAGGCCAAGCCTAGGTTTTTTAGTACTTGCACGTACTAGGCATTTGTACCCGATTGGCGAATGACTGACGGGCTTTGGCTGCTCCGAAGATGGTTACCGCTCAAAATAAAGACTCCTTCTTCACCTTCGGCAAAACCTTGGTGAGATAAAGATGAAAGGGGGTCTTTTTTTTGGAAATGTCATCGGTGCAAATCCTTCCGCCACCCATGATGGTCCAGCATTGGCTTGTCATCGCTCTCCTATTGGATAATCCAGGTCTAGCCACGTTGCGATCAGGCATAGGGCGGTAAACAACACCCTCCCCAATTGGGGGTAGCTAAGACGCATGAGCATGGGTTGATTAGGTATGCCGATGGGGTTGCTGGTAACTCCATCAGCCGTCGAGCAAATACCCTGTCTCTTACTGCAGGTGTTTGCACTTCGAATACCGAAGGAGGCTTCGGAACACCTCTCTCCGTTGCTGAGCGAGACGCTGGAGCCGTCACGACCAGGGTTTCTTTCCTATTCGAGGAACATCCCCATGAATGATCTGCTCTATCGAGGTCACACCTACAAAGCACCCACACCCAAGCCAAAGACTTGTTTGGAGCTCACGTACAGGCAGGAGCACTACAACACATGCCGGCAGGTTGGATCACGACCGATCGACCAGATTCACCTCACCTATCGAGGAGCCTCTTACATCAAGCACCGGGGATAACTCCTGATGGAATAGGAGCTGACACTTGGGTCAGGACGTTAACGCGTGGTTCGATGATGCAACCAAAGACCAGCTCGAAGTGAGCCGAGCGCTGAACGTCATGACTCGTTTGCCTCAGATTCACTGATGGTGTGTGCTGTCTTCTTGTTGATCGGCATCGTGGATAACGATAAGAAGGTAAAGAATCAACCAGATGAATGGAACAACAACAGGTTCAATCATGATCCCCTCCCATGTTGTCTGGATGCATCTTTTTTGGCAGCCTCAAGCATGATCATCAGGATATAAAGACCAATGAGCAGTTGGACCGCAAGTGGTTCGAACATCTGCTCCTCAAAGAGCTACTTCTGGTCTAGATCCGATAATTTTGAGATCCAATAAAAAAGCAGTTTTGTTACATAAAATTAGAGAACCAACAAGCAATACTGTTGCTTTGCTGTAGCTGGATGCTTGCAGCAACTCCATTCCGCTGGAACAAGCTTTGTCGCCCTGGTGATCAAGTCAGGCATGCCCTCGAGACGAGGTTGGATTCCTGAACGTGGTTAAGCACCAATGCTCCTAAATGGGGGTAGTACCGTGGCACGCCAATGCCTGATACTGCTTAAAGCATTGAAAATGCTTGATGTGGTTCGTTCAGTGTTCATGAGCGTGTGGGCTGCGTGCACGGTGATGGGTTTTCAAAACGCAATGCCTCCCCGCCTCAAAGGGCGATTAGCCCTCTCAAGACAGGCAAACCATTCCCGCACATTGCTGGATGGTCACACCAGCTGCCTCATACCACCCGTCGGGATGATCTGCTCTCCTGACGCTGGCTGAAGCGAGGGTTGCTCCAACACTAATCGAGAGAAAAAAGCGCCTCGACCCACGAAGCGCCCGAATCTCAGATCAAACTCGATAACACATCACCAAATTATCGATGCCAACCATGACCTCCACTCGTGTCAACGAGAAGCAGGTAAATGACACAGATAATCAGCAACAAAGAATAAACATCCATAGGCACCCATTGGCTAATTCAGTTCTAAGACAGTCCTCCAAGACTGCATCGAGTGGTTACAAACAAAAATGCCTAGTAGGCCGAACTATCAACAAAAAATACTCTGAACGCAGCCAGGTTTGAATCCGTCCTGATTCAACTGGCACTGTGCCAGTTGAATCATTTTGGTGGATGTACTTGGGGTGAGTGAGATGTTCTGTGTTCACAAGCAAGTTGCTCATGGTCGATGGGTCGATCAATGCTGTTTCAAGACTGAATTCGACGCCTATGTCTCAGCCATGACGAAATCAACAGAAACCATGGGAACGTACAGGGTCTATGACTCGACATTCCAAGAAGTGACCATGGCCTTCGAAATGGGAATGGAAATCGACGTCGGCGGAAAAGAAACTGCAGCATGATCATGAGGGTTGCTGTCCAGCAAGCCACTGCGGTAGGGCAGATCAATCCCCTTGGCAGCGACGACAGCCCCAGATGGGGGTATCGAGTTGTGCTTTACAGGAGTTGATTGGCAAGAGGGAGACGTCTTGGACCCCGTCTCCCGTGTTCGAAGCCAAAGCAACCCTGGGAGAGTTCACTTCACTCCTGGGGTTTTCTTTCTGAGTGGATCGGTGATTCAGTAGCGAGCACCGTCAGGCAACTGACGAAACTCGGCCCACACCGCCTGGGCTTCGCTCTGAAGGATCTGCTGCATTCGAATTTCCTTTTCCGGCACCGGTCTGCGAATGTCGTCATTGATCGCCCGATCCGAGAAGAGATCCTCGTAATCGCTCCAAGATGCTGCATAGAAGACCTGGCGAATGTTGGCCCAATAGGCGGTGGAATAACACATCGGACAACATTCACAGCTCGAATACATCATGCAACCACTGAGATCCCAATTCTCGAGAGTGCGGCAGGCCTGGCGAATGGCATTGACCTCAGCATGGGCACTGGGGTCCTTGTCCTGAATCACGCTGTTGCCTGCGGCGGCGATCACTTGGGCGTCCTTGACGATCACCGCGCCAAAGGGTCCACCGGTTTTGTACACCACACCGGCATCCCTCATCACCTGAATCGCCCGCCGCATGAAGGCTTCATCTTGATCCGATGCCATGGCGTCCCCGTTGAACAACTCCTCCAAAGCTGGCAGCAAGAAAATCTCGGAAACGGGAATAAGAAGCTTTGGCTTTGCTTACCCACCCAAGCCAGTGAGGGATGGCTACTCGACCATCCCCCCTACAGCCAACTCAGGGAGACTGATTAAGCCGACCAGGTTGGAATTCCATCTGAGCAAAGACGACCTCGCTCAAAGAACAACTCTTTTGCAGAAATAGCGATTCCGTTGAGGTTGCAGAACCAGGCAGCTTCAGTGGTGCTGGTTAATGCACGCAGCCCTTTGGCAAATTCGGCATCTCTACTAATCCGTCGCCTGAGCTGGTGTGCTGGAGTCAGTCTTTTCATCGCTTCATCAGTTGCTGTTTCCTGTCTACTTAGGAAGATGATTTTTGGTATCAGCTTTTCTGCTCATCAACAGAGCAACGGACGAGAACAAGACCAGATGATTGAGGTTGGTTAAGTACCTATTTCTTTTTTCCATTCTTGATGATAAATACGGAAAAGACGATAAGGAGCGGCATGTCTTTTAGCCCTAAGCAGCGCTCACTTGAACGTATCAAGCCAGTTTATTTGAGGCCAAACAATTTAAAGCCGTCTCCCTCCTGGCAGCTGGCCGAGAGGCACTTTCGCAATCGCAGAGAGGATTACTGGAAAAATCGCTGCTCAATAGATCCAGACGCTTCAGCTTGCAAAATTTTTGACGAGTAAAGGAGGATGATCATGTCAATTCATGTTTTGCCCCTCGCCCACGGCAATTGTCCAACCTTGATCTGCGAAAGCGCAGATGTTTGCTATTTCGGCGACTGGAGGGTAGACATTGACCCTCCAAAACAGACTTGGATCAATTTGATCCCTGGACTTGGTGATCTTCCCACCGATTCAGGCTACAGGTTGGGATTGGATTACGGCTCTATCCCTTAACGACTCATCCGAGCCTATTGAACAGCCTGAGGATTACTGGATGTGCAAACTACAGGACGCTAAGTCTCTACGATTGCCATGAGGGTTAGGTCTACTGTCCCTCTGCTCCCAACAGTCTTTGAGGCAGCAGAGGGCTTCTTAAACTCAGAGCCCTGCTGATTTAAGGGCTCTCAGGCTCAGCATCAAATAGGTTCGAAATGATCCAAGAGCCATGAGCTGGTCGGCTGTTTTCTCCTGGGTGGAGTCGTCCAAAGAGCTTTCAAACTCAAAAAGGATCTCGCTTAAGCGATCCTCCCAATCCAGAGCAACTTCTTGGGTGAAATCATCTTGCGATCCCTTTGCAGTAAGGAATTTGCAGAGCTGACTGAAGCTGACGGAGTCTGGAATCGTGTTCATCACATCCCTCAGACATTATGGAAATACTAAAGGAGAAGGCCTTACCCCCTTCCTTGGTTTAATCAAACGCAAATGAGTAATGCCTGAGGATTAATTCCTGAATGATTATCATTCCCCATGCAGTGCGCTTACAGCGCATGAATGTGCTGCGAGTGGGGCTTCAGCAACGCGTGCAAGGATGATCTGAAGCCTTGATTAACCGAGGTACTTTATCGTCAGACGACAAGCGACAATAAAAAGACCGTTCTCCATGAAAGGAAGACGGCCTGTTGGTGTTTTTGATGAGTTGAAGAACAGCTAAACCGAGCTGTATCCGAAAATCAAACCACCTTGAGAGAGAGGAAATGCTGGTCTGCTTCAAGCATCTCTTCATCGTCTTCTACATCCCAGCCGCCATAGAGCAGATGAAGAAGCCTCGCTACATCCAACTCCCGGTCGGCGATGTCTTGCCAAAGACGACAGCTCAACTCCGAGTCAGCAAGGATGAATTGTGCATGGGCCAACTCACGGGCCAAAGCGAAATAGCTTTGCCTGTCATTGCGGATGCGGCATTCCATTGCTGCACCCACAGACATCAGAAGACGCTGTTGGCTTAGAGACTTCGATTGGGTCTGCATGGTTCTCCTGGAATGCATTGAGGCAGGGGCAGCTGCTCTCCCCCTGAAAAGACGGCACAACTCGCTCGTTCATTCATTCTTGACCCCGCGATGCGGTCGGGGGATGAGAGGCCAGCCCATCTACGACAGGAATGGGGTGACCTCTCCTATTGCTCGCTTCCGACACCCCTGTGGTTGCTGAACAGAGGCCATGCCGCATGCCATTCCTGGCGAGAGGCGAAGTGTCGGACCTTCCAAGCTCCTGGGGCCAAGGTTCCAGGTGATGGGCCTTCTGACTCAATGGTGAGTGCCCCCCGGCAGTGATGGTGCCGAGATTTAGGGCAAGCCCATGGATGGTGAGAAAACTCGTGGAGCAGATGCTCGAAAGGTCAGTCGGCTTCTAAAGCCTGCTCGGTTGGACCGTCGTCTCTCATTGACGCCTCCGATCTCAGTGGACTCACTTTCGTCAGGGGACACGCATAAGGCAATCGGTCTTAACGCTCATTGCCTTTGAAGGCAAAATCGTCGAAATTGAAAACGATTTGCTGAGTGAAAAGCAAATATCAGCTCAACCAACCCACAAAAAATCCTCCTGCCTCAAAGAAAGCAGGAGGGAAGTCTGGTCCCCATCAATCAATGCCCTTAGAGGTGGCATAGAAAATACTCAGACCAAGCAATCCATACACCTAGTAGTCGTGGCCTCTCTTCATCGGTTGGTCTCGGTAAGGAGTCGTGCCAATTGGGGGAGGAACATGGCTCTTCTCCTCTGCATCAATCGCGCCCATGGCATGGGCGAAAGCATCTCCAAACCACTTCAGGAAACCTTTCATACAACCTCTCATTTGGAACTGACTTCGTCCTAGGACGGAAGTCTCTTTTTTGGGACTAGGTACTTAACCCAAACTTGGGAAACGAGCTTGAGAGGATAAATACCTAGGTACTTTATTTTCATTCATGACAAGCTTGACCCTTACAAGCCATCATCTTATTTTCTTTTTTGAATGAATTGGAGGTGAGTATGTCTCTTGCCCCTTCACTTGTTCGGAGAACAATTCTAGGCGGGACAATTCACATGCTGGTGGGTGATAGCAACCCCCGTTACTTAGCCGAGTTGAACGGCAGCCGTGTTTACTGCGACGACATGGCCACCGCAGAGGCCCATCTTGACTACTGGAGCAAGGAGTTATTGCACTGCTGGGGAAAGCGGTAACGAAAAATCTGGAAGCGGCTTCACTTCCAGATCAGTCTGCACTGCTGAGAGCTGCTTCCGGGTCAACTCTCTGCCTTGTCACTTAACGGCTGCGAGGCCGTCAACAGCTACCCCCAGATGGGATCAACAGCAAACTTGGTACGTCGAGCCCTGTCCTGTCATTTCGTTGCTGACACAACCACGCTTGACGTATCGAGCGTTCGATCCAGAGAAAAAACCCCGGAGTGATTGCTCCAGGGTTTGCTTCCGATACGAGGGAAAAGCACTGAGTGTCTCAGGTCCAGGGCTTTTGCTCGAGGACCAGCGGAGTTTCTAACGACACCACCGGCCTATTCAGGCAACTCCTGTTTGCTATGTACCAATACCCCCACATGGGGGTATCAGGCTTCTCATTTGAATGAGAGATTCGTCTCACGCGGAAGGGCCGAAAGACCACAACGCGAGATCTGCATAGGAGGTCTCAACAATGAGCAGAAGAGGAATTCATCCCCTTTTGATGGGGTTGGACAAGCCAGATCGCAAGGCCGAGGACAAACCTCTGGGAAGGCCGAGCACTCAGATGGCTGGTCTTGAGTCACCTCAACACAAACGGTTCCTTCGTGCCGAAGCAGAAGACAAAACACAGGCCAAAACCGGATGGATGAGATGACTCCTACCAAGCTCACCAACGCGCCTGAAGGTTTTGAGTACTACAGGGTCTGCGACCAGGAAGGCGTCTGTCATGTGGTCAGGGGAATGCAGGAAGTCCAGCGACTTCTTGAGAAGAGACCTGGTCTGAATTTCACCAAGATCCCCTGATTGAGGCCATCACGCTCTGGAGAGCTTGTCACTTAGTACCAATCACTTGCTTCGAGGGGAAATGACCTTTTCCTCAGAACAAATCCAACGTGCCCTGAGCTGGCGCGAGAACGAAGGAAACATGGGGCGATACAACGCCTGCTGATCGATGAGTTCAACTTGCGACCAGCCCAGTGCCGTGCGCTGCTGATGACCGCTCTTGGAGACGAGAAAGCTGCTTAATCAATCCTCGAACATAGACGCCAGGTTGTGTTAGCACCGATAGGAGTGAGTCAGGACGAGCCTTGTACTGCATCCAACAAGAGGACGCTCCTGATCATTGGATTAAGGATTTGTGCTTTAAAACGGAGGTGAGGGCCTATCTACGGGCACGTGTCATGTCGAGGGTCAAGGCATGCAGTTACAGGGTTGTTGACCAGACCACTAACGATGTGAAAGCGGTCGTTCGCGACGGACAAGATTTGATTGGGTGAGGGGAGTCCCAGTCAGCTCTTGCCATCGCTTGAGGTGAGAGCTCACTGGCATTCGATGCACGCACGATTCGTATGTCTACCTTGCGAGTGTCGTCCTCTTCAGGGACATGGGATTCGACGGAGTCGACAAGACAGACCGCCTCATCATTGCTGCAAGGAAACGTGCCGAAGCTGCATTGCATGAGACATCTCCAAAGCTGACGGCGCTTGAGAAAGCGATGTGGCTCAAGTTGAAGCGAGGTGAACGCCCCTGCAAAAACAACACGTCGTCGTAGGCGAACAGTTGATCTGCTCTCAAAGTGGAAGGCCGCCCCTCCCAGCTGGAAGAGACGGCCTAGTTCGCTCGTTTGTGCATTCTTGAACCCGTGATGTAGTCGGGTGTTGAGAGGCCAGCCCACCTACGACAGGAATGAGGTGGCCTCTCTTATTCCTCGCTTCCGACACCAACTGTCCCTTCCATCCCATCAGGAGCAGAGGTCAAGTCGTAGTGCCATCTCTGGCGAGGGGCGAAGCGTCTGGCGTGGTGGCGCCTGGGGCCATTGGGTCCAGGGGTGTGGCTGATGAAGCTCCGGGGCACCTGAGGCAATGAAGCTTTGGCCTACGGGACGGTGCAAGTTGGAGTGTCGATTGACGTGGCGTTTCGCTCGCCTCGTCAAAGGACCAGCCTCACGGATGAGTGGAAACTGTTGGAGCAGGGGCCAGAAAGTCAGTCAGCTTCTGCTGTTTGCTCAGGTGGAGTGTCGGCCGACATTGGCTCCTCCGATCTCGATGGACATACTTTCCACCCGTCAGCGGTTAATGGCTATCCGAGTTAACGCTCATTGCCTTCTGGGGCAAAAGCAGCAAATGTGTTGTTGGCGTGCCTCACCCAGCTGTGGGTTATTCAGATCCACCCAGCTAAGGCGCTGATGATCTGTGGTAGGTGCCGAACTGCAGAACGACAGCTCATGTCTTCCAGCTCATCCCCTTGAGCCTGTTCCATGCCTCCAGAGGCTCCATAGAAAGGAGCGCAGGGCAAAAAAAAGCCGGGGCATCACACCCGGCTCATGCGCAGATGACCCTATTTATCGGCTTCCGATCAAAACGCAAGGGGCTGTTTCAACACAGTCCAAGCGATGATGCTGGTAGTGCGGTGAGGCGCTGCCAACTCAACAGACGGAAAGAGCCGACAATGGAATCGATCGAAGGCTCACTTAACTTGATGGAGATAACGCTCGGAGATAACGCTCCAGCGTCGCTTGTTTGCCTCGACTTCTGCTTCCTTCGCTAGATGAAAGAACTGCGCCTTAGATAAGCGCTTTTGCTGGGCTTCTGGTGGAAAATGCATGAGCCTCTCCAACAATCAATAAGCTATGACGGCACAGCAAACCACAGACACGAAATTAACGAAACTCAAATGAGTATTTACTGGGGACGACCATCAAAGAATGAGAATCATTTTTACAACCTTGCCGTTCCTTTGGCGTTAAACCGAACCCACCTTTGGAGAGAGCGTCAAACGAGGGGCGCAGACCTCTGAAGGAGGAAAAACTTCAGAGGTCTTTTCTTGACGGGTTTTGAGGCGTCCAAGTATGCGGCATGAAACCCCAGGCCCAGATAGCCACCAAATCCGCAATGGGTTTTCATGAACCGACCCATCTAGCCCCCGAAAACGCCGAAAATCCCTAGGTATTCTGCATCCACCGAACAGTGCCGTAGACGAGAACCATCACGCCAAGGATTGCCGCGCAGGCTGCTGCTGTGAGGAACAGGGTGTAAAGCATCTGGGCCTCCCTTCGTCTGATCCATTTCTAAACCTGCCGCACAGAAATACATAGGGGACAACCGGCCTGTTTCGTTCGTTTTCCCGTCTTGATCAATAGGTCAGTGGCTGGCTCTTTATCACTCAAACCATTCACTCCCCCATGCACGAGCAATTCCGCTTAACGACCCAAGGGCATAACTTCAGATCCACCAAGGTCTTTCCCTTTAGTCGCCAATTTGTACATGTCTTGGTGAATATTGTCCGATTCATTACTGAACCAATTGGTCAACTCTGGCTGCAGAACTTTTTTGGGGCCCAGGTCAATGAAGGAATACTCAAGCGTGATGAAGTCACCACCAACCGTGCGATAACCAAGCTCAAGAAGCATCTGGCCGCTTGCAGATGGGGCTTCAATCTGTGCCTGCGTTGCCTTGAGGCTGAGCTCTACCAACTTGCTCGCAACCGTGCCATCACCGGATGCATCCCTGATTCTGATCATCAATGCTGACCCCTTGCTCTGCCTCAGCAAGAGCAGAGTTTGCTTCCTTAGAAGCCATTGACATGCAATGGCATTGGCCTGAAGCGAGGTCTTAAAAAACGAGAGGTCTGCGTTCAGATCCTTGGTCTTTTTGCGCTGCTTGAGTAAACCGAGTTTCGAGAGCAGCCACTTCATCGCATCGTTATCAAACGAGACCGTGAATAGCCCATTTTTGGGCTGGCGAGAAAGATTCTTTTTATCGCTTAACCCGAGTATCTGTTGTTACCAAGAAACTTGAGGGAATGACATTGTCGAAGTGTGAGCGTTGTAACGACCAAACGAAAACGATGAAAGCCATGACAGGGAAGAGTTGCCAGAACGCTCCATGGCTCAAGCAGACTTGATCGCACAGACTCCGCGCGGCTCATCCATCCAAAAAATCGAAGCCGGCAAATTTCTGGTGTGCGACAGCGAGAACGTGTGCTTCTTCACGCGCAGCCTCTACCTGGCCGAGGAGCAGCTGGAGGAAATGGAGCTTGGCTACCGGTTCCCGTATTCAACCAATTTCCGCAAAGCGCCCGCATGACATGTGGAGCCATTTGAGTAGCGGATTTCGCTGAATCAACTGGCTCCAATGGCTTATCTGTATCGCGTCCTGGTCTCATGCACCTAGCCCGGGACGCGGACCCATGTCAGCGGCAACTGCTGGGTCCGTTTGTCTAGCGAATCCAGCCGTTCTCCCGAGGCCAATCGAGCTTTTAGGCAGTCCGTATCAGTCGAAACCATCGCCGGGATCTACCGAAATTTTTGGCGGATCAGCACATCTTCAG
This sequence comes from Synechococcus sp. MU1651, assembly GCF_023630635.1. Taxonomy (NCBI): domain Bacteria; kingdom Bacillati; phylum Cyanobacteriota; class Cyanophyceae; order Synechococcales; family Synechococcaceae; genus Synechococcus; species Synechococcus sp. MU1651. The sequence continues at coordinate 126,276 of NZ_JAKUHJ010000001.1, read as the reverse complement.
AAATTTCCAGACAAGCCTGCTGAATGGCCTCATCATTGAGCCCTCAGCTGGCCGCACACAAGATGTGGTGCTGAGCAGCAAGGGAGAGCGACCCTGGGGCTGGCAGACGAGTTTCCCCGTTGAGAGCGATCAATGGGGGAACCTCTCTGTGTCTTAAAGCTGTAGACATTCAGTGCATCAGGCACAAATCAGTGTGACGTAGCGAACGTGTTTATGCGGATACCGCATCGCTCGGGGAGGACTTGCTTCTCCTCGCGGTTCCGTGGCTCCACATCGTTAAGTCGCAGCTTGGTTGAAGGTCAGCCATCGCGGCAGAGGGAGCTGCTCGGAAACGCAGATCACACCGCTCGCATCATTCGATTTCATGAGACCTTGACGAGGAAATCATGAAAGAAAAATAATTACCTATTTGCGATATTTAAAGCTTTGAGGTGCAGCAAACAAGCAAGTGCTTAAGTCGTCCCGTTATTTCATGGAGGACAGTATGCACAGTCAGAAGAACTCCCCGGCCTGCTTTTTGCGCTGGTCTGTGAGCAAAGTTGCTGACAGGCTCTATGCGGTTGCGGCAACGGTTGATGGAAAGGAATACGACTTTGTCGGCAATTTTAAAAGCGTTCGAGAAGCCCAACAAGCAGGCCGCCGCTACGCCGAAGACCTGATTCACAACTCGATGGCTGGCGGTCGCTTGTCGCTGAAACAACAGCCTCTAGCCGCCTGATCAGCTTCATCGGCTCATGACTTAAACACATGCAGGGTTCCCCTGGAGAGTGCGCCTCCAGGGGTTTTTCAGCCTGAATCCATGGAACACTTGGGCACCGCTTGAGATCCAATGGCCAGCTTCGACAATTCCACACCGTTCATGTTGTTGGCGCGCATCCACGTCAAACCTGGTTGTGTTGACCAGTACCTGGAACTGGCTCGCGTCACCGACAAAGCCGTTCAGGCATCTGAGCCAGGCATGATTCACCACACCTTTGATCAAGACCCGGACGATCCCCAAGCATTTGTGTGGTCGGAGGTCTACGCCAACGACGAGGCATTCAGCGCCCATGTCTCCAATCCTCCCGTTCAGGAGTATCTGCAGAAGCATGCGGAGCTTGGCGATGGCTTCAGCGTTGAGGTGTACGGAACGGTGGGCGATGACTGCCGACAGCTGATGGAGTCGTTTGGACTTCCACTCAAGATCTTTGAAACCAAGCTTGGATACAGCAGGGTCTGAACAAGCTGGAGGAAAGAATCCCTCGAGTTTTTGCAGTCATGCCTATGGATTGCTCTTTAGTTCATCCTTGAGCTTGTCAAGACGGGTTTTGAGTTGCCTGGCGCGACGGGTTATGGGTTTCTCTTCATGGCCCTTCAGCGCTGATTTGATCACTGCAATCTCCTTCTCAAGCTTCCGTCTCCTCGTGAAGGAAAGCGCTTCCTGAGCAAGACCGATCAGAAAATCGCCTCGCGGGGCATAACAAGGAGCATCTTCAGCTGACTCGTTGTGTGCGGGTGCATCCTCAGGATCAATCATGATCCAGGGATTTCTCGGCAACATCGGCCGCCACGAGAAACACATAGGAGAGAGCATTCATATGACTAGCCAGATCTTTAATCGATTCAACGATCTCCTTTCGCGACAAACCACTCTCCCGCTGAAGTCGAATGATCTCGTGCGTCAGTCGGGTCACATGGTCGCGACCATAGTTGTAAGCAGTACCAAAACAATCCTCACTCTCCTCATCAGTCCTGCAAGCTGAGGCAAAGTCTGAGGCAATTTTCTGAGAAAAATCTTCAACCTGACGGCAGGGCATCGCTTTCTGGGTTTGCCGGAATGTATGCGAGAAAAGAATGAAGACCCAATAACTTTTTGAGCCAATGCGTTGAACTTCGAATCCTTGCTTATCAAGCAACAAAAAAACTTCATGTTTTTTCTTGGAGAAACAAAAAATTGTTCAACATCTTTCCCCAAGGCCTCGATCGATGCATCGACCCATGCAAAGGTTCCCTGCCTTGGTTGGACCGTGGTCGCAAGCCAAGGCCACCAGAAGCTTCTCTCAAGCCTCGTTTCGACTGAGACAAGCTTCTTTTCCTCGAGGACAACAACAACTCATTCATCCATAGACCGTCGGACTCGCGAGCGTCGTTTGGGCCTGACCAGCGTCCTGCTCGATATAGCTCACCGTTCAAGCTGCGAATTCGCCATCGTGCTGCCGGGGCGACGCCTCGGCAGCAGATGCTTTACAGAGCTGTCTTCTGTTTGCCTTCGCCCCACTCACTTGCCCCGTTACCGCGCCACCCACGAACCACCAGAACAGCCCGGCGGAGAAGGCTGGCTGGTGAGCGCCGAGCAGCAGAAGGTGGCGCAGTTCAAGCCAGATGCATCCACCGTTGATGCCCAGTGGGTGGCGGTGCGCACCTACAACTGGATCCCGCCTAATCCGCCGGTGCCTCAGACCCGGCGACGGATGCTGCGGCACAACGCGATCGAAGCCTGGAACACGATGCTCAAAACGGGCTGGCGACGCTGTCCACCACCGGTGCGCTGATGGCAAAAAAGACCGATCCCTTCCGGGACCGGCATGACGCGATCAGAAAAACACTTGGCTTGGTCTTAGCCCTTTCCATTGGACTCCACGGTGATGGGCTTGGGTGTACGAGTGGAACCATGGGCGCCATGACGCCTTGACGAAAGGGCGATCAGGCGTAGAGAAAGAAGCGTCAATCACATTCCATCCATCTCTGTCTCTGCGTCGAGCTCGAGGCCGACATCATCGATACAGGCTTGTTTGTCCACTTGGCACAACAGCTGCATCAGGTTCTTTCGATCAAGAGCTGACAACTCACCGTTGATTTCCCACTTCAGGCAGGTTCTGCGCTGGCAGCTGCCGGTATGACCCTTAAGAACCTCAAACATGACAGCCTCCTTTGGGCTGATGATTTGATCCTTACGACGGATTGATAGAGCTATTCCAGAGCAGCAATACCTAACTTTTCTTGGCACTCGCCAGAGCCCTCCTGCCTTGAGCTGATGAATCTCGGTGACGAGTGCTGGACCCCTGCGGCCTCTCTCGCCAACGTTGTTGAAGTTGCAATCAACCGATGACCAACGGATCCGGCACCTGGGCCAACAATCAGCCCCCAGCAGCAGCCGAAAAACTCTGGAGAGGCCTGGCTCTGGTGGGAGCTATCCACATCGGAGGAATGCTGATCAACGTCATCTTCCAGATGCTGGGCAACAACAGCCTGGATGGAATTCCCGCCAAATTCCTCGGCCTCTGAGCCCATCAGCCACAACAAAACGGTTATGAGCCCCTGCAGCAGGCAGGGGTTTTTTATTGGATATCTGGGGCGCGCCAAGCGACTCAGAGCCAGTGCAATCAAAGCGAGACCCAGTCATCTCGGGCTGAGCACAATTACCCATTGTTAAGGGAGATTGCGCAGCATTAAGTTCTCCTCGCATGCACGAGTCGTTCCCGAGGAGTGGGCTCTTTGGGAACTTTTTCTCGATAGCGTTTCCCTAGGACAGTGATGTATCCCGTAGGTGGGCCTGCGGATACATCTCTTCCTGAACAAGGACGCAGCGGCCTCAAGACTTCCGTCAACAGAATTCTCGCCGTGCTCCCCCAGCTCAAAGCGTTGCTGCTGGCGCTGAGCCTTTGGAGCAGCCTCCCCGCAGCGGCAGCCCCGATCAGTCGCGACGATCCGGAATCAAGCGACACCAGCAGCAGAGGCATCTCCACCGCCCGCGGATCCGCCGTGGTGGTCACCGCCAATCCCCTCGCCAGCACGGCAGCGCTGGCTGCGCTGAAGAATGGCGGCAGCGCCATCGATGCTCTGGTGACAGCCCAGGCGGTGCTGGCGGTGGTGGAACCGCAGAGCTCCGGCCTGGCGGGTGGTGGTTTTCTGCTCCACTGGGAGGCCAAGCAACGCCAGCTTGAAGTGCTGGATGGCCGTGAAGTGGCACCCGAACGCAGCCGCCCCGGCGATCTGCTTGATGCCGCGGGGGATCCCCTCCCCTGGCGACAGGCCACCAGCCAAGCCAACGCCATCGGTATTCCCGGCACCGTGGCTCTGCTCTGGGAGGCCCATCAAAACCACGGCCAGCTGCCCTGGGCACAAATCCTGCAACCGGCGATCCGCCTCGCCAGCGCTGGCTTTCTGCCGAGCCCGCGGCTGTTGCGCTCCATTCGCCTGGCCCAGCGTTTCGGCGTGGCCCACAGCCCTGCATTTCAAGCGCTTTACCTGCCCGGCGGCCATGCGCCAGCAGCAGATCAACCCTTCCGCAACCCTTCCATCGCACGCACCCTGAGGCTGCTGGCCAGGGAAGGGGGCCAAGCCTTTTATCAAGGGCCTCTGGCGCAGCAGATCCTGGATGGGGTCAACGCCCTGCAGGCCAGCGAGCCGAATTTCCGCGGCTGGAGCTCCGCTGATCTGAGCAGCTATGCCGTGGTCCGGCGCACCCCCCTCTGCAGCCAACAGCTGCAGCATCGGATCTGCACGGTGCCGGCTCCCAGCAGCGGTGGTTTGGCGCTGCTGCAAACCCTGGCCCTGCTGAAGCAGACCACCAACCTGGCCAGCTCCAGTGCAGGTGAGCCGCAGATGTGGCGTCAGCTGGCCCGCGCTCAGGCTTGGGCCGATGCCGACAGGCTCTACTGGGTGCACGACCCCATCGATGGAGCAGTGCCCAGCTCAGCCCTGCTGGATCCGGCCTACATCGCCAGCCGAGCCAGAGCCATGCAGGGCACCAACGGCTCAAGGCCAACGCCAGGGCTACCCCCAGGCATCGATCGTTATCCCTACGGCAGGCCAGATCAGGGCATCGAGCAAGGCACCAGCCAGATCACCATCGTGGATGCCAGCGGCAACATTGCCTCCTACACCTCTTCGGTGGAGACGATTTTCGGGAGTCGGCACCTTGTGGGAGGCATGGTGATGAACAATCAGCTCACCGATTTCGCCTTCAAGCCCAGCCTTGGCGGCAAACCGGTCGCCAACCGCCGGCTGCCCGGACGGCGGCCGATGTCATCAATGGCGCCGACGCTGGTGTTCCGCAACGGTGAGCCGGTGCTGGCCCTTGGCAGCCCCGGCGGCCGCAGCATTCCCCATCTGCTCAGCCGGGTGCTGCTGGCGGCCTTGGTCTGGAACGAACCACCGGCGCGGGCGGCGGGCCTTCCCCATCTTTCGCGCCGGGGCACAACGCTGGTGCTGGAAAGCGATCCGCCGCTGCCTTGGCCGTTTCCGCTGCAGCAGCTCAAAAGCAAAGCAAACTCCCGGCGTCAGAGCATCGGCAGTGGCACCGCTCTGATCCAAAAAATCGGTGCTGGCTGGCAGGGGGCCGCTGATCCGCGCCGCGAAGGAACGGCCCTGGCCCTGCCCTGATCCAGCCAACAAGCGATCAACCCTTGGAGCGCAGGTGCGTGAAGCTGGGCACACCATTGCCCCAGGCACGGGTGATGGCCAGGATCAACGCCCCGATCAGGGCCAGGTTCATCGCAAAGCCGCTGTCAACCGGGAAGGTGTGGAAGATCAGTGTGGTGGGCACCAGGAACAGCAGCAGCAGTGAGGCCCCCAGCACCGTGTTGCTGCCGAACACCAGCAGGATCGATCCGGCGATCAGCACCACAATTGCCGCCACCAACAACACAGAAGCCATGGGTTCGGGGATGCCCTTGGAGGCGATGAAGCCTGCGGTTTCAGCGAAGTTGGTGAACTTGGCCGGCAGGGCATTCACGAACACGGCCGCCATCAGCACCCGGCCGAGAAAATCGAACAGCTTCGAAGCAGTCATGGGGATCAATAGCCCGCAGGGGCAAAGAAGTCGTGATCAGCACACTAGAGAGCAACTGTTCACTGGGAACAGACGTGAAAAACCCCCGAGGAGTGAGCCTCAGGGGTTGTTGCCCTCATGAACCTTCGTCCGCCATCACCATCGCGGGAAACCTGAACAGTGGGGAGAGGAGAACCGCCTAAAACGGTTCGGATCACCCATGCGCCGATGGATGCAAACAACGAATTGTCCCCAGATGGGGGATAGATCAACGCGTTCAGAAGCAGTAAGACAGTTCCACTCGAGGCAAAGCCATGAAGCTCGACCTTGCTCAAGCACAACCCATGGGAAGCCTCATTGTTGAGGGGACTCACCGCCCATTCCATGCCCTTGCCTGCGCCCTGCGGCCAGCAACTGTGCGCATCGGACGGAAGGTCACAGAGCGATGACAACTGCACCACAACGCTTTGTCGTTCGATACAAGAAGAACGACGGCAGCCAACACACGCTCCAACTCCACGCGGCCAATCGCCAAGAAGCGCGCATCGTCGCCATGGAAACCGATGCCTACGTGCGTCGATACCCAACCAGTGTTGATTCGATTCTTCAGGCGGCCTGACGCCGCCTGAGCACTGATCGAACACTCAGGTTGCAGATCCCTCGCCTGACTGTCGATGCTGGAGATCAAACCGTTCACGCCAGCCGATCTCGACGTCATCACCGAGATGGCCCGTGAACAGGATTTCGCTCCAGGAGTGGGCGACATCGAGATCTACGCCAACACCGACCGTCAGGGGATCTGGTTGGCCTGGCAAGACGACGTGCCAGTGGGCTGCATCGCCGCCGTCACCTACAGCTCCAGCTACGCCTTCATCGGCCTGTTTGTGGTGAAGCCAGAGCATCGGGGTCAGGGAATTGGCCGTCGCCTCTGGCAACACGCCTTGAAAAACCTCAGCAGCGTGGAGTGCATCGGCCTGGAGGCGGCAGTCCAGATGGTGGGCTTCTACGAGAAAGCCGGATTTCAAAAGGACTGCGTCACCACACGCCGGCAGATGCTCTGCCGCAGCGATCAATCACAACACCCGAACACCACCCTGCTCCAGCGCAGCGACATCTCCGTTGTGCCACTGCGTGAGATCTCTCTCGAGGCGATTCAGCGCTACGACGAACGCCACGAAATCAGTCCACGGCCCCATTTCCTTGAACTGTGGTTACGCCACAGGGCAGGAGACGTGTTTGTGGCAAGAGATTCCCAGGGGACATGCCACGGCTACGTGCGCATTCGGCCTTGCTTACTCCCCATCGGTGAAGGTTGGCGGGTGGGGCCCTGGCTGGCAGAAGATCCCGTCATGGCATCACTGTTGCTGAACAACGCCATCGATCGCCACAAGGGAATCGTTCTGATCGACACCCCAGGGCATAACCCGACTGCCAAAACGATCACAACGGCGAAGGGCTTCAAACCCATGGGCTCGACCGTGCGCATGTACAAGGGCCCAATGCCGGAGGGCCACGACCGCAACGTTTATGGCCTGGCCTGCCTCGAACTCGGTTGAATCTGCGGGTCAAGCAGCCACTCTCTGAATTCCTGGGTCAACGCATAGCTGTCTTCATAGCGTTGTTCTTGATCAAGGGCTGCAATCCTCTGCATAACCTCGCTCACAACTTGAGCCCTGATGGCATCAGCTTCGATTGACATCATTCCTCCTTAGGTATCAGTTACTGAAGAAAACTCGGCCTGAATCATCAACATCAACCGCTCAGGAGATTTGTATTGCCTTGGCAAGGAGCGATGCAACAGACGCAAACGATCCCAGCAAAGTGTTCGCTCAAGTTCAGCGCTTGTTTTTCCCTGCTTGATCAACATCTTCAAAGCCTTGCAGTACAGCGGATATTTGGCCTCGAGCTCTCCGATGCTGAGGTTGGATGTGCTCATGGAACCTTCACGCTGCCAGGCAGAACTGTGCAATGAATGAGGCCGTGTTATCGCCTCCCAAATGGGGACAATCGTTCTGTCCCCGGATGGGGGTAGCTCAATAATCCAGCCAGCGCGTTAGATGGATTGGATCGCAATGTTGAGCGTGGAATCAATCGAAACCCACATCGCCAAAGACCGTGAGGAACTGGCCAAGGCTCAGGCCAGCGGGGATAAGGCCAAGGCGCGTCACTACGCCACCGAGCTGGAGGGACTCGAGACCTACCAAAGCCACCATCCCGGAGAGCACAAGGACCCCACCTCCCTCGAAGTGCATTGCGAGCTGAATCCCGACGCTCCGGAATGCCGCGTCTATGACGACTGACGACGGACGCAACCAGATGGGCAGGTTGGCCCGCAAGGATGGATCAAAGATGCAGGCAAGCGCATGGATCTGACCCCGTACCTGCAGAGCGAACCCAAATCTGCAGACGAAGAGCCCCTGCTTTCCGTTGCCATCAACGGAAGCATTGCCTTGGCAATGAAGGGACGATTTTTCCTACGCTGCTTCTGCGAAAGTTTTAGCGAAAGATCTCGAATCGGCTGTGCTGTTACAGATGAAGAGTCCTGCCTGAGTTATCTCAAAAAGGATTCCTTTGAGCTACTTCTCTGCACGGATCTACTTGAAAAAGGCAATGGCTTTGAGTTGGCGCGCAAAGCCCAAGAGCTTCAATCCGGCCTGAAGGTCGTTGTGCTGGCGTTAAGCGATGCCATTCCGGTGGAATACGACAACGCATCCTGGCTGGAAGCCGTGGTTGCCGAAGCCGACATCATCGAAGACCGCAAACCTCTTGAAGCAGCTGTGCTGGCGGTGATGGGACATCACTCCTATCGCAGCCCATCACTGCGCTCCAACGAACTTCCCTATCTCAGCTGCCCGCGACTGACACCTCGCGAATACGAAGTTCTCGACCGCCTCGCCCGCGGAATGTCCGACAGAGAAATCGCCGAGGATCTCATCGTCACCGAAGAGACCGCACGCACTTACACCAAGCGGCTGCTGCGAACCCTCGAAGTGAACAATCGGGTGCAGGCCGTCCTCAAAGGAATGCGCTGCGGCATGGTTCAGATCTGAGGAAACGATTCACCCCAGATGGGGGTAGAAATCCAGACGCTGCCAAGGCGTCAATGAATAGCGATAAGTGATATCTCGAAGAGATGGCTGCAATCACCTTCACCAATGAACCTTCCCTGGCCGAACTGCGGGAAACGGAATCGGTATACACCCGCGCCATGAAATACCTGGTGGCGGATGGCGTGAAGGAAGAAGAAGCCAGCAAGAGCGTCTGCTGGCGACGCCTGAACCGACTGCATCAGGCCCTTCCAAACCGTTACGGCAATCCGCGCGCACTCTTCCTTTCACTTCAGGCGCACCAGCGAAGCCAGAAGGCGGCCTAGTGGTCTTGGCAATAAATCAGACCATGGACAGTGAATATCAGCCGATTAGTCGGGTGGAACGGTTGAAGGCAGCTCACCCCTGGCTGCTCGAGGCCCAGGCCTGGAAACTGCTCAGCATCAAATACGTGCTGATGGGCCCAGACCTCGCCATCCACAATCCCGATCACCTCGAACTGATCATGCAGGAGTGGACCGATCATCTTGTGCAGATGGATGACGCCGCACTGCGGCAAATGTGTGCCTGGATCGATCGAAGCTGACTGGAGGGTGAGTGGGGCAAGCCCTGACTCTCACGAAAGCAGCACGCGATAAGCATCACTCCACCAGGAATTCGCTGCGCAAGGCCCGCGCATCCTGAATCCGCTGCCCCACCGCGAGCTGGCGAAGGCGGGTGTTCAGCCAGGCGCGCAGTCGGGTGGACGACACCGACTTGTTCAGCAGACCGTCCGAAGGCTCAGGCGTGCCGAAGGGAATCGTCATCAGCCACACGCGGTGGTTCAGACTAATCAGATCGCAGCCACGCCAGCCCCACTTTCAGCCGATCCTGCCCTGAAAGGCAATGCGTGTTCGTGCTGATTGCCAGGGCCTGGCCCAGCCCCAAGACTGTGTGCATCGAGATCGGAGGCGTCCATGCGAGACGACGGTCCAACCGAGCAGACGTCAGAAGCAAGCTGACTTTCAGGCCCCTGCTCCAACAGTTTTCACACCTCTTGTTGGGTGCGCCCTTCGACAGGCCTTGTGCGAAAGGCCAGGCCGATCGGCACTCCATCTGCACCGTGCCAGGTGCCCTAAGGAGCTCCCATCACCCGACCCCTTGGAACATGGCCCCAGGCGCTATAAGCCAGACGCTTCGACCTTCCTTCAGCCCCATCTGATGGATTGCGTCATGCACAAACGAGCGAGTTAGGCCGCCTGTTCACCGGAATGGGACGGCCACACCAACCCTGAACACCATCGTTCAGACACAGACCCCCGCCCCCTCCGTCACAGGGACCGGGGGTCTGCTGCTGATTCAGGCCTTGCGCTTTTGATCGGCCTGCCGCAGTTGCTCCCGCAGAATGATCGGATCATCACAGTGGGATCTGCGGTAAAGCGCTTTGATCTTGCGTGACTCCTCATCGAGCAACTCCAGCTCAACCGCGTCTGCCATTCCAACGGTGAAATCTTCGATCTGGCGGTCTTCAAACTGATTCTCCAGAGCCATCAACTCCTTCAACGAATCACTCATATACAGACAACTCGACGCCATCAATTTGAGGTTTTCCCGGATCTTGATGTCGGCCTGCTCCCGCACATCCCGCGCCTTTTCCAGCGTGGCAATTAGATCACCACTGGCCCCCTCTTCAATCGTTGCCGCAGACACCATTGAGGTTATTGCACAACCGAGCACCAGCACCAGCAACAACGCCAGAACGGATTGCAGAACCTTCATCGGACCCCCAGAAGACAGGTCACGTTAAGGGGAGTCATCAGACACCGTCCCCTCAGATGAGGGAGACATTGCTTTGAATCACCACCCCACAACCCCTCGAGTAAGTGATGTGTGGCCCACAGGCTTTGCCGATGCTGATGAAACACGAGGCGAGGAGCACCGAAAACCATGACCAACACAACCGCGAAAGCTCAATTGCTCGATCTGCTGATCGAACCGCTGAAGGGATGCAAAGGGCTTTATGCCCACCGGCAGAACCTGATGCAACGGGTGATGCGCATGCCCGATCTGGAAGTGCGCGATCACCTCAATCGGCTCAGGGCCAGCCATTTTCCAGGCACCTGAGGCCTCCAGGCCACGGGAGCGCAATTCTTAAGGAATGCTGAGAGACGCAAAGAAGGCCAAACCTGTATCGGTTGTCGCAGCCCGGTCCAACCGCGAATCCGTAGGACGGCTGCAGTGTCAAACGTGATCCCATGGCCGAGACCCTGCGTCTGCCCTACTCCGTTCAAGGCAATGGAACCGTGGAATCGATCGGCAACCACCTGTATCGGGTCTGCGGACCAGCCGGATGCACCGTTGTGATGGGGCTCAGCAACGCCCTTTATCTGAGTCGCAACGTGCCAGAGGTGGAACACAACCACCACTCACATCGATGACAAAAAAATCGCCCCAGCCATGGAGCGATTCATCAAGCCGGAGCAATCCCCATCACCCGGCTCATAGCACCAGATCTTGATGCGTTGGCTCGATAATACTCATCCAGCCCCAGATCTAGGGGGAGCACGATTACTTATGCAGAGCTCCTTGATCACACATCAACGCTGCATGTGGTGGCCATCGGGGTTATGTTGAAAGACCCCATCACCCGGCCCGCCTCTTCGGCGGGCTTTTTTGTGGCAACACCCCAGATGTAGCGCCAGGTGCATCACTTTGCGTAGGGGGAACAAAAAAGGGAGGGTTCCCTAGTCCCTCCCCTGTTCGACGCAGTTTCCCCCTGTTCTGAGCTGGGGGTTACCTGTTCATTCTGTATCCCAAGGAACCAAACAGCATCGGTGATTGCACCTAGCGAAAGGTCGCATCAGCGATCAAGCAGACCAGCATCGATCTTGGCGTCGGGATTGAGCTTGATCAGCATCCAAAGCAACATGGCCGAGCAATCGCGATCACTCACGCCGTAGTCATATTTCCAGTCAGCCACCATCCCCTTGAGCTCATGCTGAGCCTGGGTGATGAACTCATCGTTCCATTCCTGTACCAATCGATTCAGTCCTCTTCCAGATCCTCTTCCCTGACGTAAAAAGGTTCATCAGAGCCGGGCTGATCGTTCTCCAGCACGAGCACCTTGAGCGAATCATCGCTCTCAAACACAAAGAGACCATCCTCATCGGGATGCACCCCCTTCATTTCAGGATGCTGGTTGACGAGGCGCTTGAGGCGGCGCTGCTCCTTCCAGAACTTTGCTCCCTTTTCAACCAGATAAACCGTCAGAGCCAAGTTCACCAGCACGAGGGCGAGGAACTCCAAGGCCTGCATAGATCAAAACCGGGTTCCGATGACCCTAGCGAGAGACGCAAGGAGCGCCATAGCAAGCGATACCAAGCGACCAAAGGCACAGGAAGAACGGGACAGGACAGCGACGGCGGCTCATAATGAGAATGATTCTCGGATGTCGAGGAGGTTGCGATGGGCCAGGTGTGCCTGATTTCAGGCCCTCCGGGGTGCGGGAAAACAACCTGGGCGCTCCAAAGGCTTCAGCAGCATCAAGGCCCCTGCGCCTACCTGCGGCTGGAGGGAGAAAAGGCAGCGGGGCTTGAACAGGGGGATAACAGCGGAATCGACCTGACCTGGCTCAAGGACCAGGTGCCCAGGCTTGAGGAACTGGCAATAGCCAACGCAACGGATCTGAAGCAGGACAACGATGGGCTGACCCTGATCGAAGTTCAGCAGTTCCATCCCCCCAGCCAGGAGGGAATTGAAGGGCTCGGAGACGACGTTCGCTCCAAGCTGGAGGCCTTGCAGCTGCACCCCGACCAACTCCTGCACTTCGGGCGAGACCCTGAATTGCCTGCAAAGGACACCCTGGAGTTCAGCAAGCTCGAGGCCTGGCACACCTCTCTTTCGGGTTGTGTTTGGGATCCCAACAGCCTGAGCAGCTTTTGGTTTGAACTCGTGAACGGTGCTTACGGCGATGTGTACCGCGCCAAAGGCCTGATGAATCTTCCTGACGGGCGGGCATTTTTCTGCAATTGGATGGTGAGCCAGGAGTCATCCCAGTTCCTTCCCCTGGACGCCACGGCACCGCCACAGGGTCGCCCCAGTCGAACCTCAGAGCTCGTTGTTCAGGGCAAGGCACTCAACCCTGAAGGCATTCAAGCCACCATCAGCGACTGCTTGCTCACGGATGACGTGCTCGCCATGCAGCAACAACAGCTCCAGCAACAGCAACCCACCTCTCAAGGCTGATTGACATGAACCACGCCGTCATCTCCTGTTTGCACGCCAACCTTGCCGCCGTGGAGGCGGTGCTCGACGACATCGACTCCCAGGGCATCCAAACCATCACCTGCCTTGGCGACCTTGTGGGCTACGGACCCCAGCCCAATGAGGTGGTGGAACTGGTGCGTCAGCGCGAGATTCCCACCTGCCAGGGCTGCTGGGATGAGGACATAATTGACGGCCTGAATGCCTGTGAATGCAGCTATCCCTCCCAGCTGGCGGAACGACGAGGTCATCGCGCCCATCACTGGACAGCCGATCTGCTGGCGGAGGAGAACAAGGCCTTTCTGGCTGAACTTCCGATGACACTGCGGCGCGACAAGTTGTTGTTTGTGCATGGCAGTCCGAACAGTCAGCACGAATATCTGTTGCCCGACATGAATGCCTTTGCGGCCCTTGAACGGGTGGAAACAGCAGGGGCGGAAACCTTGTTCTGTGGCCACACCCATCAGCCCTATGTGCGCGAACTACGCCAGGGATCCATTCGAGTGAAGGTGCAACAACGCGATCAAGGCGCACCAACAGAGCGGGAGCTGGAACTGCCGATGCGGCGGATCGTTAACGCTGGTTCTGTTGGGGAACCGCGGCATGGCAGCACCAAGGCCACCTATGTGATCCATAACGACAACACCGGGGAGGTGACGATTCGGGAGGTCGACTACGACGTCGCCAAAACCTGTCGAGCGATCGTTGATGCGGGCTTACCGGAGGTGTTTGCCTGGAGGCTCAGCCACGGCTTCGAATATGCCGAGCGGGCTGAAGACGCCAGCCACGTGTGTGAGCGCTGATGGAACGCTGGGCCCTGGTGAGTGGTCTCCAAGGAGACCTGGATCTGTACGAACAGATTCAGAGGGAGTTGAAGCAACAACGGGGTGTTGCCAATCTCTTCGTTCTCGGTGATCTGATCGGATCACAACGCAAGTGCAATGCACTGCTCGATCGTTTGCGGCAGCCGAAGCGCGCTGATCTTCAGCCCGACTGCATCTATGGCTGGTGGGAAGAACAGCTTCTGGCGGAGTGTGGCTACCGCGGCGAACGCAAGGCTGAAGGGCTCAGAGCCGAGCAGGGCGAGGCGGCGGTCGGAGAACTTCTCGCTGCGGTAGACGCCGACCATCTCAACTGGCTGGCATCGCTGCAGTTCGGCTTCATCGAACTCGACTGCGCTCTGATTCATGGCAGCTCCGCTGACGTCGGCGACCGACTGACGGAAGACACTTCAGCCTTGGTACTTCTGGATCGGCTGACGCGGCTGGATGTGAACCGGCTGTTTACGGCGCGCTGTCAGCGTCAGTTCCGACTGGAGCTTTCCGGTGGATCCATCCAATCCCACGTCAAAGACCATGCCGGTGAACAGCAGAGCGAACAGGCTGTGCCCAAACGAAGCGTGATCGGCATTGGCGGAGGGAGGCATTACACCCTCTACGACCCCTCCACAGATCACATCGAATTTCGAATTGCGGGGGAACCTTCCAACGCTTCAGGGCGGGGCTTTGGCTGACTGCCACGTCTCGAGATGTTCTGTCGCAACAACTGCTGAGTGAGTTACTCGCCTGATCACAAGAACATCGTTTCACAACCTTTGATCCCAAAGATCACCTCTGTTTTTCTGACCCAATGACCACTGCACCAGCCAGCACCAACGTTCCCGTCACCATTCTCAGCGGCTTCCTCGGAGCGGGGAAAACGACGCTGCTGAATCACATCCTGAGCAATCAGCAGGGGGTGAAGACCGCGGTGCTGGTGAACGAGTTCGGTGAAATCGGCATCGACAACGATCTGATCGTCACCACCGATGAAGACATGGTGGAGCTGAGCAACGGTTGCATCTGCTGCTCGATCAACGACGAGCTGATGGAGGCGGTGGAACGGGTGATTGAACGGCCCGAGCCACTCGATTACATCGTCGTGGAAACCACCGGTCTGGCCGATCCCCTGCCGGTGGCCATGACCTTCATTGGCAGTGAGCTGCGGGACCAAACCCGCCTGGATTCGATCATTACCTTGATCGATGCAGAAAACTTCGACGACGTCGTCCTGGACACGGAAGTTGGCCGGGCCCAGGTGATTTACGGCGACATCCTGCTGCTGAACAAGTGCGACCTCGTCTCAGAGGAGCGGCTTGAGAGCGTCGAACAGCAACTCAGAGCCGTCAAGAACGATGCGCGGATCCTGCGGTCGGTGAAAGGGGAGGTGCCTCTTGCCCTGTTGCTCAGTGTCGGACTGTTCGAATCCGACAAGGTGAGTTCTCCCGCCGACGACGGTCGCAGCCATGACCACGGACACCATCACCACAGCCATGAGCACGAGCACGACCACAGTCACGACCACAGCCATGGGGACGGTCATGACCAAGGAAACCATCACCACAGCCATGAGCACGGTGACCATCAGGACATCGAGGGATTCACCTCCCTGTCATTCAAGAGTGATGGGCCCTTCGCATTGCGCAAGTTCCAGAACTTCCTCGACAACCAGATGCCCCAGGAGGTGTTTCGTGCCAAGGGAGTCTTGTGGTTCAACGAAAGCGAACGCCGCCATGTGTTCCATCTGGCAGGCAAACGCTTTTCCATCGACGACACCGACTGGACCGGTGAGCGCAAAAATCAATTGGTGCTGATCGGCCGCGACATCGACCACGACAAACTGCGGGAACAACTACAAGCCTGTGTGGCGCACTGAATCAAAGGACACCGCACCCTCGCCGAAACTCGAGTTGTGGTTGTTCCGTCATGACGCTGGTTCTCGTAGGTCGCGTGACAACGGAATCGCCTTTGCACCACACCCAGAGCGGCCATTGTTTTGTTATCAGGTCGAGATAGCGGAGCGCGGCAACCAAAGCTTCCACGTTCTTCTGCTGCATCGCCAGATCAGCAACGTTGCTCAAGGCCAATCGACGCGCAAGGCTGTCCATACGTTGAAACCAATCACAAGCGACACATGGTCGACCACAACCATCAAAAGCTCACAGCTCGCGAGATGGTGCGGGCCCACACCTACCCCGTACTGGCAGCCGTCAGCAGTCTCAGCTTGCTCAGCATCACGGTTCTGCTGATCCCGCAAGCCGTCAAAACCCATCGCTACAACCGCTGCATCGACGTACAGATCGCCATGCGGGTCGGCATCAATCCCAAGGGAGGCACAGCTGCCGGCAAGATGAATTACCTCAAAGCCGTCGAACATTGCGAAGGCTTCTAAACCGATGAGCGCCATCCAACCTTTATTGGCTTTCAGCCTCGGGGTTTTGGCCCTGTTGATGAACACAACGCCAGGAATGGCCCACGGCAAGGGGCTCTATGGCACCGAAGCCGAAGCCCGGCAGCGGGCAGCTGAGATCGGTTGCAACAGCGTTCATGAGAACAACGGACGCTGGATGCCTTGCGCTGATGAACGGGAACTCCACCAAAAGCTGCGCAAGCAATGAAAACCTCCAGAACAAACAGCCGGCAGGCACGGCGCATTCATCGCTGGCTGGTGCCGATCGCCGCAGCACCACTGCTGATCACCGCAGGAACCGGCTCCCTCTACAGCCTGCTGCTGGAGCAGAACATTGATGCCTTCTGGCTGCTCAAGCTGCACACAGGACAGTTCGGCTGGCTCAATCTCCAGCCCGTGTACCCAATCCTGCTGGGAACCCTCACCATTGTTGTGACCGTGTCTGGGCTGACGATGCTGCTCAGGCCAGCCCGCACAAAAGGGAGTTGAGATCAATCAGCGCAAGTGCAGCCGCAGGATCCACTGCCATGGCAAGGCTCGTGGTTGGGATGGCCGATGGCACAGGCCTCTGAACAGAAACTCTGACCATCGCGAACAACAACCTGGGACGCCTGCACCTCACAGGTGCAACGCGAACAGGCACAGGGAGTAGCAGGAGCCATCACAACAAATCAACCAACTGTTGTATAGGCCTAAAAAAGATGACCACAGAAGAAACACACCATTTCCACACACAATTCATGTGGAAAAATTGATAATGATTCTCACATTACTGAGCGATCGACAAGCAAAGAGCCACTTCCAGCAACAACAACAAAAAAGCACAGTCACAAGAAATGCCAACAATCACAGCGCAACAGACCAAATAGCACAGGCGAAAGCAACTAAATCCGCCACAAAGCAATCAGGGAGCAGAAAAATAACGAGAGCAGCAACTCAAAGCAAATGAACAAAAATAGTCAACTGAGAAGCAAGACGCTTCGCGAAATCAATGCATGGTGCTATCAAAGAGCGTCCCACCTTTCACTCACAGGTCACGACAAAGAGGCACAGGCCTTAACAGAAGAGCACATGGAGTCACTCCAGAATGCTAAGCCCGAAGAAACACTTTGGGTCGGGCATTAACAGACACAACTTCTTTATCGCGGCGGCGCAATGTGTCATATCTTACTTCGAAGAAAGCAAATATCACAAGGAGAGACAACACCAAAAAGCTACATCGTGCTATAAGGGACATTAAATACGCACGAAACCTTAGAATACCAATTCATAAATAGCAAAAAGATTTCATCAGGAAAATTAAGCACAACCTGGTGTAGCAAAAAGCACAAGCAAGTACATCAATGAACACTGAGCACCAGCATCGAAAAAACAGAGGGAGGCCCATATCCTTAAATTCGTACGAAACAGTCCACCTGAAAAAGCCTCAAGCTGGAGAAAATATAGAAATAACAGTAAAGAGTGGAGTTATAAGGATTGCGGGCAACCAATCGAACAATGCAAAAGACATAACTTTAGCTTTTGCATGCAGAGCAGATGCTTTCAAATTCCATTACCCAGAAGACCTAGAAATCACAATAGAAGCCATAACAGACACAACTTACGTAGTTGAATCAATAGGCAAAAAAGGATCCGACACAAGCGATGCAATTATGGAATGGATCATTCAACTGCATATAGTGAGGAACGAGACAAATCTAGAAAACAGACTAATGAAATTTTTTAGATTACTGATAACAAGACTAGGAAAAAGAACTCCAGAAGGGCTACTGCTCGAGCACACACTCCCTCATGCACGCATCGCTGAAATAATTGGATCTACGAGATCAACCGTATCAAGAACGATTGGCAGTCTTAGGAAGTCCCAACAAATTTATATTGATGAACTAAAGGAACAGATTATTTTACCTGTGGATTAACTAACGCCCGCAACGACATGTTCCACCCTTCCACTTGGAGCACTTGGATTTCTTGCAACCCTTTTTCTTATTTACTGCAAGTCGGTTTTCGGAAGACTCGGCCAAGACCCTAAAAAACGTTTCGTTCAACAATACCGTTACTAGCGGAAATGGATCTAGACACGGGGAGTGACAAAAGGCACAAAATCGCGAGTCATCTGGTCCGAGTCAGGGCATACCCAAAGCATAAAAGCGGTTGCTTCCATTAAGGAAAAAGGCAATACCCGTATCAAATAAACCCTAGGATGTATAGAAAGCTACTTTTAATTGAAGTAAACGAGTAGCAGGCGACACAGCAGAGCAACAATATATGTTTGCCCAAATCGGGCCTTCCTGTGTGAGGAATTCAATGAAGCTTTTCCAGCAACTGCTGGTGGCTCCTGCCGCCCTTGGCCTTCTGGCCACCGGCGCTAATGCCGCCGAGCTGAACATCAACGGCGTTTCTGATTACGCGGCTTCCGCTGATCAGGTCACCAGCGTCACCCAGTTCTCTGACGTCTACCCCACCGACTGGGCCTATCAGGCTCTGGCCAACCTGGTGGAGACCTACGGCTGCGTCGCCGGTTACCCCAACGGCACCTTCCGTGGCAACCGGGCCATGACCCGCTACGAAGCGGCTGCCCTGCTGAACGCCTGCCTCGATCGCGTCACCGAAGTGACCGACGAGCTCAAGCGCTTGATCGCTGAATTCGAGACCGAGCTGGCAATCCTCAAGGGTCGCGTTGACGGACTCGAGGCCCGCGTTGGCGAACTGGAAGCAACCCAGTTCTCCACCACCACCAAGCTGAAGGGTCAAGCCGATTTCTTCATTGGTGCTGTCTCCTATGAGGATCGGGATGACTGCAATGCAGCCAAGACGGATGAGTGCGTAGATGACGCAACTACGTTCTCGTATCGCTACACCCTAAATCTGAACACAACGTTCACCGGTAAGGATCTTCTGTACACCCGTATTCGTACGGGAAACATGTCCAATGTATGGACACAAGACAACTCTTACCTATCAGACGCGAAGTCAGGATCGAGTGCACTCAAAGTTGATAAACTTTGGTATACATTCCCTGTGGGTGACGAGTTCAAGGTCACGGTAGGCGCATTAGTCGAGAATTACTACATGGTGGAGACACCTACTCGATACAAGCCAATCCTCAAGGCCTTCAAGCTTGGTGGTTATGGCATCACAATGGGCGCCAGTACTGGTCAGGGTGCTGGTATCCAATGGCGACAAAATGTCGCTCCTGGAGAAGCAGCTTGGAATGCTGCCATCAGCTACGTAGCTGACGGAAACGAGGGTGCAGACTCTGACTCTAAGAAAGGTCTGTTCGGTAAAGACACCGACGGCCTGTTCCTGAGCCAAATCGGTTATGGAAACAGGAAGTGGTACATCTCAGGTCTGTACGCCCACAAACAAGGTGAGGATGGTTCCGATCCTGCGGAGGGGTACTCAACTCCCGCTGTTAATAAGGATGACGCTGCATTGAATGCATTTGGCATTCGTGGTTATTGGTCTCCAGAAGAGACAGGCCTGATTCCTACAATCAGCGCAGGTGTTGATTTCGGATTCAATGATGCTGAAGCCGATGGTCAAGTTGAGGAAAGCTTCGGATGGATGGTTGGTCTGAACTGGAAAAATGCCTTCATTGATGGCAACAAGCTGGGTGTGGCCTTCGGCTCCTACTCAAGCTATGCAACAGAAATGAAGGGTGACAGTGATCCCGATGACGAAAACTTCGCCATCGAGGCTTACTATGATTACCAGGTATCAAACAACATCACTGTGACTCCTGCAATCTTCTGGATAGAAGATGCTGATGGTGCAGCGTCTGTTGATGGTTCAAACCGCCTTGGTGGATTGGTCAAAACCACCTTCAAGTTCTGAGCCTTCAGCGATTACAACAAAAGCGCCCCCAAGGGGCGCTTTTTTTTTGCATAAAAAGGAAGGGACTTTCAGAGCCCCCCCCACTAAAAATAAAAAGCCAGTATCACCAGCAGTTCTCGCCCTCTCCAATAGGAACACAAATATCTTCCTGCTCTGCCTTTTTCTTTAAAGCAGCTGCATCAGCATCTAATACGCTTTCATCATTAACATCCTGATCTGTAGTCCATTCCTTAAGACCGCCAGAGCTTTGTGCATGAACGGAAGAGGCAGATGCAACGAGAAGAGACGTCGCGGCAACAAAGACTGAGATGGCAGAGGGCTTTGGCATTTGAATAAAGCTCAACTAGTCCAATTGTAAGCAAGAGCCTCACAAAAAAAATCAGAAAGAAGCTATCAAAAGCTACATATCAGCTCGACAGGCGTCGAACAGCATTCGTATAACTTTGAAAAATCAGATCAAGTTCATCCGATCGTCCATGGCGAGCTAACAAACCCCGGGCTCCAGCATCTAAACTGAATAACATTGAGCGGTCGTCAGCTGCCTTGACATAACTCTCAATCCAGCCGACACATACATAACGCTCGCCGCTCAAAACCGGTGTAACACAATGAAGTGTGGAAGAAGGATAGAGAACAACTTGACCAGGTGGCAAGCGAAATTCCTTCGTGTCCTCACCACCAGTTTGGATCATTAATGATCCGCCCTCATAGGAATCTTCATCACTGAGAAAGCAGGTGAAAGACAAATCCCGACGACCATGGCGGGAGAAAGGATTATCAACATGCCATCCATAAGATTCTCCAGCACTTGATCTAGAAACCAACAAACTATGGACTTTACGAACAAGTGAAAAACTTTTGACCAAGGGGTCACTCGTTAATGCTGTAGAAATACAATTGATAATCGCAAGTGTGAGCTCAGCATTCGGATCGAGCTGATGATTATTCTTCACCAATGCAGCTTGATCACCTGCGGTCAATCGACCATCTCGCCAGGGAAGGTTGGGAGCACTAAGGCGCAGCTGAAAGTCACGAACTTCAGTAAGAGGCAAAAGAGAATGCGTCAGGAAGTCCATCGTTCAAGGTATCTCAGGAGTAAAAGCGCTTGACAAATGCTACGAAACGGACCGTCAAAAACAGCTGAGAACCAGAATCACTGGCCTATTATAGATGTAATTATGTCTGTAAGCATGCGCAGGTTCGTTGCAGCGCTGAGTCTGGTGGCACCATTTGCTGCCCTCCCTTCAGTGGAAGCAAAGGAAGTAAGGGTGTACTCAGGCCGGCATTACAACACTGATCGTGCTGCCTACAAACAATTCAGTGAGGAAACTGGGATCAAAGTCAGACTGATCGAGGCCACAGGGATATCACTAGTTGAACGTCTTAAACGAGAGGGTAAAAATTCAAACGCCGATGTGATTCTATTGGTTGATGCAGCAAGGATTAACAATGCGGCACAAGCTGGTCTTCTGCAATCGGTATCCTCGAAACAACTCCAATTGAATGTTCCTTCACGGTATCGGGATCCATCCGATCGATGGTTTGGTTTCACAAGGCGCGTCAGAGCTATTATTGTAAATGCCAATGTCGTTGATCCAAATACGATTAAGACTTATTCCGATCTTGCCAATCCAGGTCTAAAAGGAAAACTCTGTTTGCGCAAAAGGAAAAACGTCTACAACCAATCACTTGTAGCCGATCAAATCATAGCGAAGGGTCAAAGCGCAGCCTCAACTTGGGTCAAAGGGATGATCAAAAATGTAAGCCAGCCGTATTTCGGTGGTGATGTATCACTGATTCGTGCGGTTGGACAAGGCAAATGCGGGGTGGGCCTTGTCAATCATTACTATCTTGCACGAATGCAGGCAGGAGCAAGTGGCAAAAGTGATAAGAAAGTGACATCCAATATCAAATTAGTCATGCCAAATCCAGCCCATGTGAACATCAGTGCCGCAGGAGTTGCGATGTCAGCAAAAAACAAAGCAGAGGCAATTCAATTTATTGAGTTCATTTCGTCACCAAAAGGTAGTCGACTCATTGCAGGCCCAACCTTCGAATATCCACTGAAAAATCTTGGTACATCGAAAGAATTAAAAGCATTTGGAAAATTTACCCCAGACAATATTTCTATTAGTGCTTTAGGCGCAACTCAGAAAACCGCAATCAAAGTGATGGCAGATGCTGGTTGGCGTTGAACTAAAGAGCTCAACAATCGTCTAAAGAAATTTAAGATTTCAGATGCTTTTGATAATGACTCTCATTTAACTTGGTGCAAATAACACACCTTGCGAGCAATTTGACTTGCATGTGCGTATCATTTGGACATCAACAGGTAAAAAATGCTGAGCACAAACAATTCGATCTCCGCTTCATCTATCGCTTGCGGACCATCAGGTCGTGCAATTGCAGAAGCAATTGACTCTGATCTTCTAAGCTCGATCCAAGCCCACCTCAACATGGAGAGGCAAGCCCATGCCTCTTATTTCGCTGCAGCAATCTGGTTTGCTGAACGAGAGTTGAGGGGATTTTCTCGATTCTTCCGAGACGAATCCAACAGCGAGCATGAGCATGCTGCAAAATTCGCGGAATACATCATTGCTCGAGGGCAAAGCGTTGCACTACAAGTGGTCGATGCTCCCTTGCAGAACTGGGCATCCCCTGCAGATGTGATGGCAACCGCATTTCAAATGGAGGTTGACGTCACAGCTTCGTTGCAACAGCTGTACTCAATGGCAGAGAGAGTGAGCGATACGCGTACAACGGTGTTTCTCGACCCGATGGTGGAAATGCAAACCCAGTCAGAACACGAATTTGCGCACCTTCTAGGACGGGTGAAGTTTGCAGATAATCAAGCAGCGGCTTTATTGCTCATCGACAACGAGCTAGACCAAGGTAATAACAAACCTGCATCTCTTCAGGGTTAATTCACTCACGACCAGAAAGTTGATTAACACACATCAACTTTCTGATGTCACATATTTAGCCCTTGTGGGTCGATAACGAAACATTTTATATCCCGCATTAACGATTTAGGCGATACTTCCAGGTATTCAGAAATAAGCCGATGCGACCAGCCTTGGCCTCTTAATGCCATTGCAATCTTCAGTCGTTTTTTACGCCAACCATTAGGAGACCCTAAATAGTGCGAAACTCTTGATGTTGAGCTTGAATTCATGATATAAGCCCTTTATTTGAGAGGTGATATAAATTAAAACACGCGAATCAATCAAAAAACAATTGAATGTTGCCTGCCAACATCATAAAAGCAAGACTGGTTTATAGCTAACATCAATCTAAGACGTAGCCAATGATGCTCAAGCGAGATACATATACGAGCAGAGGAGAATAATTGAAGTTATTGTATGATTTTAATTGGAGTGATGACCTCATTCAAGGTCGAACTAAGGATGCCTGATGGAGTCAAACACTTCGAATGTCCTGATGATGAATACGTTCTAGAGGCAGCAGAGCAGGCTGGAATTGATATGAGTTATTCATGCAGAGCTGGAGCATGCAGCACATGTGTAGGGAAGATCATCGAAGGAACAGTTGATCAATCTGATCAAAGTTTTCTGGATGATGAACAAATACAAGACGGCTATTCACTTCTATGCGTAGCTTATGCAACATCAGATTTGATCGTAAAGACTGATTGCGAAGAAGAGCTTTGGTGACAATAGATAGAACGATAAGATCATCTCAGAATGAAAGTACTTAGGGAGAGCGAGATTAGTTTGGTTGATCAGTATCTAAATGCATCCTGTTTCAACAAAATAAGCGACAGAACCTATCAGAACATGCTGAGTTACGAATCAAAGGCCGATCCAATCGAAAAAAAATTGATTAAAAGGATCAAAGAACAAGTAAGGCACGGAAAGGTTGTGCTTTCTTCTAAATCAAAGGTGAAAGCTTGATCAGCCTGGATGTGATAAAGAATACAGCCAGTCGTCTTCTCTGAGAGAAAACACAATCAAAAGCATCGGAAAATAAGAAAAATAAAATCAGATGAGCACCAGTCAGATACTTTGGATTGATCTCCAGCCATCACTGTATTGCCTTTTCAAGCGAACAGCGCAAAGCTTGGGTCAACATTTTGAAGTCAAAAGATGGTCATTCGAGCATGATCTTGATGAATCATGTGATGTTGAAGTCGTCCACAGCCTAATGAGGCACACAATAGAAAACTCTTCAAATCCAGTTCATCTTGTAGGCCACGGTATAAGCGGTACAATTGCATATTTATTTGCTCAAAAATATCCCAAAAACATATCATCAGTTTCCGTACTATCAGTAGATACTCGCTCGACAAGTCAATGGACTAGTCATTATCAGAGTATGCGGAGCCAATTACCCTGCTCAAGATTTCATATTTTAAGCCATCTAAGCCGACTAATGGTCGATATGAAAACTGAAAAAGTTGTCAATATTATGGCGCGACTGTTAGCAAAATGTTTGGATAATGATTTAGTGTATGGATCTATTGTCAATAGCCAACCAATCACGAATCTAAACAAAGCTGAGGTTCCAATACTGGTGATTAATGGTGAAAAAGACTTTGTTGTTGATGAACAGAGTGATATCAGATGGAGACACTGCCTAAAACCTGGAGACTGCTACCAAAAAATTTCTAACGGACGCCATTTCTTCCCATTTACAGAGTGGAGTCAAACTGCAAAAATGATCGAATCATTTGTCAGGATGGTACCTGAACAACATCAGAACCAAGTCCCTAATAGCTGCAAAAATCTAAGTATTAGCAAAACCAACTCATGAATCAAATTAATACCTTTGACGTCATCATCATTGGTGGAGGACCAGCGGGTTGTTCTTGTGCATTGTATACAGCAAGGTCAAATCTATCGACAATTATCCTTGACAAAAATCCAGCCGTTGGTGCACTTGCTATCACTCACAAAATTGCAAACTATCCGGGTGTGGAAGGAGACACATCAGGTGAGGAATTATTAAAAACAATGAGAGTTCAAGCAATTAACTATGGAGCGGAATACAAGCAGGCTCAAGTTTATGGAATCAGCATGACTGATTCAGAGAAGACTGTATATACACCAGAGGGAACATTTGTAAGCAAAACATTGGTTCTTGCAACAGGTGCAATGGGTAGAGCATCAACACTTCCCGGTGAGGACGAATTTCTTGGCAAAGGGGTCAGTTATTGTGCAACTTGTGACGGAGCTTTTTACAAAAACCAAGAAGTAGCTGTCTATGGATCAAATCATGAAGCCATTGATGAAGCTCTTGTACTCACAAAATTTGCATCAACAGTACATTGGATTACCAATAATAAACCAAATGCAAATTCTCCAGCAGTAGAAATCCTTCTCAATTCTAAAAATGTGAAGCACTGGAAGCGCACTAGGCTCACCTCCATACAAGGAGATGACCAGGGAGTAAATGCTATCAAAGTTCAATCATCTGGAGATCGTGAAGAGCAGATAATCCAAGTTCAAGGTGCTTTCGTCTACTCCACAGGTTCTCTGCCCATCACCGATTATCTACAAGAACAGGTACCGGTCAACCCAAATGGTGGAGTTCGAGTAAACAGCGACATGATGACAAATCTCGAAGGAGTCTGGGCAATCGGCGATATCCGCAATACACCCTTTAAACAGGCTGTTGTTGCTTGCTCTGATGGATGCATTGCAGCGATGGCAATTGACAAGTATTTGAATAAACGGAAGGACGTCCGCGTGGATTGGGTACATCGATAAAAAAAGCGCCCTCTCGGGCGCCTACAGTTCAGTAATAAATTACGTTTAGGCCTCAGAGTTTATTTGCTGAACCCAGGCCTGTAAACGTTGATCTGTCAATTCCGACTCATTGTCTTCATCGATTGCAAGTCCGCAGAACTTACCATCAATAATGCTCTTTGAGTCATCATAGGTATACCCTTCTGTGGAAACCTTACCAATCAACTTGGCACCAGATTGAAGAAAAGCCGTATACAGTTCCTCCATGGCATCACAGAAAAAATCCGAATAACCGGAGGAGTCACCAAGACCTACGATTGCAACTGATTTACCGGCAAAATCCTTGTCTGGAATTTCCTGAACCAAATCATCCCAGGCTGTTCCTGACCGTGCTTCATCAGCGCCTGTATTCCAGGTTGGAACACAACAAATTAACGACTCAGCTGCAACCAACTCATCAATTGAGTCGATGTTATCAACATCCTTCGCTTCTGTTCCAGGAAGAAGCTCCTTGAGTCGATCAGCCACATCCTCAGTTTTACCAGTAGATGTGGCAAAGAAAATAGTGAAAGTCATGCGAAAGAAATCACCAATAAAGAATCGCAAATCATCGCTCACCCGAATTAACGCTTGTTTCAACTGCAGGTGAAATCAGTTACATCCAGACACCTCATCCACCTCGTTCTGCCAAACAAATTCTTATCTAAGACTGTCTAAGACGATTCAAAGATTCACGATACTCCGATAATGCTTGATCAAATCCTGTCTCACGGATACGTTTGAGCCAACGGAGACGAACCAAGTCATCCTGTTCAATGTGGTCAATGAATTCTTCGAGTATGGCTGATCCAACAAGCATGTCGAACACTAAAGACCAATGCCAAACTTTAATTAATTCTTTGAACGGCGGTCAGTCAAATGATTCTATTGACTCGATCTTAAGCAATACTGCATTAAAGCAAATAAAAGCAAGAATGATAACCTCTCGGAAAATTAATCAAAAGAAATCCTCATTCGATTCTTTTTTTGAGAATAAAGCTAACAATCAACAAGATCATCAAAAGATGTGCAACGTTGAATAGCAAAAAATTTTCCAAACTACGTACACTCTAAGCAATAAATATTCGACTGGACAACCGTTAAGGTAGCCTAGAAGCGCTAGAGAATTAGTTCAAGAAAGTCGATATGTGAGTTGAGCTGTTAACAGGCAACGAGACAGTAATTCTTCCAACAAACATTTCTGTGTGGATTGAGAATCAAGAGAATGACTAATCACAGCCAAAGAGTCTTTCATAGCCAAGCATCTCGTACGGTAAAAAGATATTTCTGCAACGAGGCGGTCTTTAAGATGAGGATGCTGACAATGCTGTATTGAACGACTCGCACATTGAATTCGCATCCGCATCCACTCAGCCTCTCTGCAGAGATCGCCAAGAACACCAAAGGAATTCACGATCTTCAAAATTGGAGTGGTGAAGAATTGATGAGGTCAGGTGCAATGCGCATCGTGACATCACCAGCCGACATGGCGATCATGTCGGCTTGACGCCATTTCGAGAGAAGACGGGTTGTGGTCACCCGAGTAGCACCAATCAACTCACCAAAACGATCATGGGTAAGACGGAAGGGAAGCTGATAGGCATCGCTGCAACGAAGTCCAAGCCGGTTGACCAGGAGGGCCAGAAGAGCGTGAAGCCGCTGTTCTGCCTGACCCAGATGACGAACTCTTAGGAGCTGCAAGGTCCACTCATTGACTGCGTCAATGCCGAATTCGTCCGCGGAGACGGAGTCACGACGAAACTTAAGCGCCGTGAGTGCCTCAACACAGGCCCCGTCACTGCACATGCGATCAGTGCGAAGCCTGTCGCCTGACTGCAAAAAAGCCAAGGTCATTCCCTCGGTTTCCTCACAAGGGCAATACACCCGGCAGACACCCTCCAACACTTCCAGAACGGTTGCCTGGTCTCGACCGGCAGGGTCCAGCAGGACGGTTTGAAGCCTAGGCATCGACAAAGGTGCCGCTGGATCATCCGGCAAGAAACGGTAGGCAGACGTCGTCACGAACTATCGCGATTGAGAATTACTCGCAACAGTACAGACTCCTTGTCGATATTGCAAGTCATTCTCAATAAGCCCCTCCAATTGAGATTCTCTCTCAATACGCTGCAGGCCAACTCCATCCGTACTCAGAAGAAGTGAGCGGAGCAGCTGAGCATCGCCCTGAATTCGAAGCATCGGCTCGATGTGGATATGGCCTAGTACACCTCGCCAACTGAGTGACCGGTGGATCGCTTACAACGCTGAGGCGTTCTTATTGAGCGTTTGCGCTGTATTTCCTTGTCAAAACACAAGGAACGCAGCTTTTGTTGTGATCAGCCTCCCCCGGCTGCTGCAATGGGAAAAAGCTCAGCATTTGGACGGTACAGGTAAAAGCAAGTCAAGGAACGGCTGATGCTGCTGGGGTCCACGAAGGAGAGCCACCACTTGGCTATTCGAGAGTCATCAGGTGTATGAACAGCACACTTGTCAATCCCATCAACGAACCAACCCATACCCACTACTGGATTGCCTTAGAAAAGCGGGGTGGGTGGGGTCTCCAACCGCTACCTTCCCACCTCTCGGAGGGTCGCCACCATCTCCTCATCAACACAGCGATCAGCCCATCACAGGTAAAATCATTTTTCAAGGAACCTCGAGTCCCCCATTAAGTGGTTCCTCCATTGACCATTGGGCGCTTGTTAAGGGTCTGAATGCTCTTCACAAGCGGGCAGCTCGATCAGGGATTTGGCTTGCGACAACATTCGGGTGACTCATTTAGCCATTGCCACCGACTCATCTGTATCGCGTCTTATTCCCAACAGGAGTGATTGTGTCTAAGGAGTCCCCAAACCTCCATCCAATGGCTTTAACCC
The DNA here is from genome assembly GCF_023630635.1 of Synechococcus sp. MU1651. Classification (NCBI taxonomy): domain Bacteria; kingdom Bacillati; phylum Cyanobacteriota; class Cyanophyceae; order Synechococcales; family Synechococcaceae; genus Synechococcus; species Synechococcus sp. MU1651. Next base: position 97,550 of record NZ_JAKUHJ010000001.1, on the reverse strand, counting down.
TTGCCATTGGGCGCTGGAGCGACCTGACTCCCTCTCTGGCGAGCGGGGAGTCAGTTCAGCGTTTGATGGGTGACTTGAACTCGCAAAACAAAATCTCAGAGTTGCTGGAAGTGGTCGCAGCGATTGTCGTCACAGCAGGGCTAGTTGCCGGAAAACTTTTGCTGTTTTCACCTTTGCACGTGGACAACCGGATTAAAGCTCTAGGCCCTCTAACTCAACCTGGGCCAGCAGCTCGTCCAGTGTTTTGGTGAACAGTTGTGGACGTTGGCGAGGCTCATTTGATCCCTGCCAAACGCTCTTAAGAGCAGTCAGTAGCCATGGACGGTGAGATTGTGATTTTGGAGGCCCACCTCCATCCAATGGCCACTGCATGACCATTGGGCGCTGATAACACCACTGACTCCCTCTCTGACGATGCGGGGAGTCAGATCAGCGTTATTTCATTCCAAAAATATCAATGCTGATTTGACGGGTGTACTAACATCATCTGGCGTGGGCCGTGAAATGGATTGAAAATAGTCAAACAAATCAATGTTTAACATCTGCTTGAAGGGTTGTATCCAGAGCTATCTCACGCTTTTCACACCACTGACTCGTCTCCAATGAGTGAACAGGGGGCGAGACCAAAGGCACAGACGCGAAGAAAACCAATCATCGATTCATTTGACGGGTGGAATTAGATGGTTTGTACTCGCAGTGTGAGAAAACCCAGCCAATATGCATTTGAAGGTTCTCGCGAGGCACCTTCATCCGATGACTTATCCGGGTCATCGCACTGGGGTTACAACTGGCTCCTCTACTCAACCAGGGGAGTCAGTCCAGTTGCTTACTCCTAGAAATGGAATGAATCATTGTGGCCAAAAGCAAAGGCGTTCGCATCGTTGTCACACTGGAATGCACCGAATGCAGATCAGCGACTGCTGCTGAAAAACGCAGCCCTGGAGTCTCTCGCTATACAACAACTAAAAACCGAAGAAACAATCCTGAAAGGCTCGAATTGATGAAATTCTGCCCTCAACTCAACAGGATGACCCTTCATCGCGAAATAAAATAAGAAATAAATGTTTAATACTCAAAAAATGTTGCTGAACAAATAAGTCCAGCTCAAAAACAAAAAAATTAGTTAGCTAAATTTTTTTATCAAGACAGGCTCGATTCCATGCCTTGATCAAATCATTTCATGCTAGAAATATCAAAAGCGAGAACCAGATGTAGAGCTACGCACGAAACAGATCACTGAGGCATCACAAATCGATCAATACCAACATCGATCAGTACAATTTAGGACAAAAATTGATTCCAGCATTAGCTAGCTTACACAAAGCAGCAATCTATTTGTGACTAACATTGAAGCCTTCGCGCACATCATTGACCTCGCCAACAGAACGACTGACACTACCACTTACGAGTATTTAATGAGGGAAGCGCAGGAAATTATGCGCGAGAAAAATACGGAAGACATAGATTATTGTGATTTTAGACAATTAGTGAAAGAGCGGCTCGAGAATCAAACACTTAAAGCAAAAGAGCAAGGCTACAAATAAGCGAAGAATAGCAAGCATCAATTATAATCATCCCTGCAGTCGACAAATACTGTTTAGATATTCAGAATCACAGTGATCGATAGGCTGAAAAATAATATCAAGAAATACACTTATATCAGGCAATTAATGCGGCGCAATTTGTATAGATCAACCTCCTACCTATGATTACAAACTTCGGGCTTTTTAAACTAGCATCACTTACACGAGAGTGCATCAATTAAAACGTGGTACTGCGGCATGTGAAAGACATGGACCTATTCACAACGCAAAAATCAGATAGGGCAGTTCACTCCAACCTGAGCTGTTCAAACAATGAATCTGATGATATCAGTTTCATTGGGTGTCATCTGGCTCTTCTTCCCTCCAGGTTCAAGAGCCAGAGTGTCGCTTCAACCAAACCAGAACAATTGATTGGACTTATCTTTGCCCATCAATAACTGGCGTTGATGTTTTCTACTTCTCACCATCAACACAATGTCTCAAAAATCATCCCGGTTTTCAAAACTGGATGCATCGGTATTAGAAGCGCAAATGCGCTGCGGAACGGAATGGCCGATAGGCCTTGTTGATGCAATTGCAGAAGCCCATCGGACCACAGTTCAAAATGTCATTGAGCGTCAACGTGTTTTAAGGTCAACGGGTCCACAGGATCATAAATATAACGTTTATTTTTGAGATTATTTTAGTTTTCCCATGTCCTTATCAGAATTCGAAATTTCTGTAGGTGGAATCACATCAATTCCACTAACAAGCAGCTTGGTTCTTCTTCTCTACAAAGCATTTGGCGAAAAACGACTGGATGCGAGCAAACTCAAACCAAAAAAAGTAGCAACCAAAGCAATGCCTTCAACTCCCAAAGTAGAAAAAGTTATCGACAAAAATCTAGATTCACTGAAAGTAAAATAAGCATTGCAAACACCAATCTCATGTCACATATTCTTATTCCATTGTTCACTGCATTGCTTTTGGGTGCATGCGGACTCAATAGTGAATCTGGTGTCTCCTCTAATGATGGTGAGGCTAAAACCACAGCGGACCAAAATACCAAAACACCAAGCATTGGTCTGAGTTCAAAACGGAGTATTGGTAAATCAGTGTTGCTGGCTTCACTCAAGGATGGAGGATATGTCATTTATTTTCGTCATGCAACGACAGTGAAAGATTACGCAGACCAAGCTGATCCTCTGATGAACCTTAATGATTGCAGTTCACAGCGAAAGCTGAGCACTCAGGGCATCAAAGAATCCCACGAGATTGGCATGGCATTTGCTGCAAAGGAGATCCCAGTCGGTGAAATTATTGTTAGTGAGTATTGCAGGTCATGGAAAACAGCAAACCTCGCATTTGGAGAATGGACCAAAAAAGACTCCCGATTAAATTTTTTACCTTATAAAGATTACACCGAGGATCACATTGCACTAATGAAAAAGAATGCCATGCCTTTATTAACACGCCCACCTCTGCCAGGAACCAACACAATCATTATCGGACATGATGATCCTTTTGAAGCCGCAACAGGAATTTATCCTGAACCGCAAGGAATCGCATTTGTCCTCCAGCCCGATGGGGCAAAAAGCTTCAAGATCATCGGTAGTGTGTTGCCTTCTGAGTGGGCAACACTCTGAGAAAGACAGCCACTCTGATCCTTGATCATTTGACTTGAAAGATGTTCGGGATCTAACATTCGCTTGATAAGTTTCGAACACTCAAGGGAATACATAGCAGGATAATTTACTTGTCGACCTTGGACGGGTTTCGACAAAAATCAAAGTGATCTATCTCTCGTTAGGAATTTCGGGAGGTAGATTTTTTTTGACAGTAGATCTTTAAAGAACAAGGGATGTGTGGCTAAAGCAGGTGTTGCCAAACCTGCAAATCATGCAAACTCGGAAATAATCTAGAGAGCACTGCACTCTTTAGGCGTTTTTATTTGATACGAGCTCTGCGCTCAATTGGCTACAATTAGACATCAAATTGGCTCCTTGCCAGAGCCAAAATTTTTTATTTAGCAGCTCATAGCATTCAATCCAAAGCATCAAATAATCCAAATTAGTCACCCAAGCAATTAAACAAAAAATTCTTAGATCAAATGACTCTTTGACCGGTTAAATATGACTTACCCCTGCAAAGCTATGTAAAAGCAGATTTATTCGACAGACAGCACTCATTATGTTTTTTATGCCGCATCTTTTTGAAAATGCAGTCTTACGGAAGTTCATCAGTCAGTTATGACTGGTGGGCTGGAAATGCGGGAGTCGCAAAGCGCAGCGGTTCTTTCATTGCAGCCCACGCTGCCCATGCAGGTTTAATCATGTTTTGGGCAGGTGCATTCACCTTGTTTGAGTTGGCCCGTTATGACGGAACACTGCCAATGGGAGAACAAGGGCTGATTTTGATTCCACATCTCGCCGGCCTTGGCTTCGGCGTAGGGGAAGGCTCTGTAATCGTTGACCAACAACCCCTCATCGCGATCGCAGCATTCCATCTGGTTTCATCTGCTGTTCTTGGAGCAGCTGGGATCTGGCATACACTTCGAGCACCCAAGGACCTTTCAGAGGCTGAAGGCCGCGCCCAAAAGTTTCACTTTGAATGGAGTGATAGCAAAAAGCTCACGTTCATCCTGGGGCATCACCTGATTTTTCTCGGCCTCGGAGCCATTGCCTTCGTTGAATGGGCAAAGCGCCATGGAATTTATGACAGCGCCATCGGAGCTGTTCGACAGGTTGAACCAAATATTGACCTCGGTATGGTGTGGGGTTATCAGGCTAATTTTCTTTCCATCAGCAGTCTTGAAGATGTGATGGGTGGCCATGCTGTTTTGGCCTTCATCCTCACGATTGGTGGTGTTTGGCATATCATCTCCAGCCCTTTCGGACCCTTCAAAAAGGTCTTGATCTACAACGGCGAATCGATCCTGTCTTACTCGCTTGCCGGTGTAGCTCTGATGGGATTTGTGACCGCCATTTGGTGTGCTCAGAACACAACAATCTACCCCGTTGAGTTGTATGGAGATCCGTTGAAATTGAATTTCGCTTTCTCTCCCTATTTCAGCGACGCAACTGCTCTTGAGGGTGGTGCCCACTCAGCCCGAGCTTGGCTGGCCAATACGCACTTTTACCTTGCATTCTTTTTCCTGCAAGGACATTTTTGGCATGCCTTGCGGGGCATGGGCTTTAACTTCAAGCGCGTTTCTGAGGCGCTTGACAACATGGGAAGTTCCAAGGTCAGTGCCTGATTGATCTGCCTTTTCTGATGCACCCCTCATCTCATTGAGATGGGGGGTTTCTTTATTTTTTGCCATTCAGGAAAATATCCACTTCAGCAGCCCCAGTACATGAAAAATGGCAAGGAAGCGCAGACAAAGAAGCCTTTGGCAGCGGTCAGCCTCGATTGACCTCGAATCCAATGAAAGGACCCTTGGCTCAGAACACAAATGTCGTTTTGATCAGCCCGCCCAGTTGCTGGAAGGTTGAACCATCCGGTGTGAGCTCACCCATCGGTCGCGACAGATAGAACAGCGCCGGGGTGACGCTGATGTTGTCGGTCACTTGGAACTGATACCACCACTCCCATATGAACTGACCATCAGCAGGGGTGTCACCACCACGCAGATCGGTCGCAAACACGGGCTGGCCGACAGCCATTCCGGCGTTGTTCCCCGCCATCAACACATCGTTCCACTGCAGCCCAGCCCTCCAGGACTGACTGGTCCTCACCTGGCCTTCGCGTTGGGTGTCGGACTGATTGATGCCCCAACCGAGCGACAGCGATGGAAGCCAGCCGCTCTCCAATGGCTGCAAGAAACCACCCAGGGCATAGGCGTGAGTCACGCCCCGATCACTGAAGCGATCCTTGACGAAGGGCGTGGCATACACGATCAGGTCTTGACCGTTCTGAACCTTGGAATACAGGGCAGCAACGCCCCAGTTGTCACCCTCCCAACCAAGCTGCAGGGTGCCGGTTCCCCCCGCTTCGTCGGTGGCGAAACCACCGGTACGGGTGTCGCTTGATGCACCATTGGCCGCCACATAGTTGGCCGACGCGCGGGCTCCGCTTTCCGCAGCCCAGCTGATGCCCACACCTGGACCTTTGTTTTTGTTGTAAGCCCCCGGCGCTCCATTCACCGTGAGCACATCGAGGATCGGATCACTGGGATAGACGCTCGGCCAGATCGCGAGCATGTCTTCCTGGCCAACAATCGGGCCGGTGGTGATGGTGATCTCATCCCCCAACGGGAAGGAATAAAAGAGCTTGTCGATCGCCACCAGATTGGGGCGATCACCCTCCTGGAACGCGGTTTCCAGGGTGGCCAGACCCGACGGCCCTCCACTGCCGAAGACGTTGCCGTCTCCATCGAAATTGCCGCCACGCAACACCGTGGTCAATTGATCCTTACCGGTGAAGGAGGTCGCCAGAGCCAGCTGGAGGTCGTAATTGAATACCGTTCCGCCGAACTCGGAATTGCTGTCCGAACGCAGCCGGGATGCGGACCCTTTGAAGCGGCTGGCTCCGAACACCCAGGTGGCCTGGCCCTTGAGTTTGGTGGTGGTGGCGAACTGGGTGGCTTCCAGTTCGCCAACGCGGGCCTCGAGGCCATCAACGCGACCCTTGAGGATGGCCAGCTCGGTTTCAAATTCCTTGAGCAGACGACGCAGCTCATCGGTCACTTCAGTGATCCGGTCGAGGCAGGCGTTCAGCAGGGCAGCCGCTTCGTAGCGGGTCATGGCCCGGTTGCCACGGAAGCTGCCATTGGGGTAACCGGCGACGCAGCCGTAGGTCTCCACCAGGTTGGCCAGAGCCTGATAGGCCCAGTCGGTGGGAACAACGTCGGCGAACTGGGTGACGCTGGTGACCTGCTCAAGGCTGTTGCCACTGGCAGTAGCCGCGTAATCAGAAACGCCGTTGATGTTCAACTCGGTGGCTTGGGCGGCTGGGCTGTTGACCACAGCCAAAGGGGCGATCAGACCAAGGGCGGCGGGCGCCACCAGCAGTCGCTGGACAAACGTCATGACTGGGAAGAGATAAAAAAACCCCAGAGGTGATCCCTGGGGTCAGAAGCTGTGAAACGGCGTGCCCGTGATCAGTCGATCAGGGCCACCCAGGCAAAGGCCATGCCGATACCCATCCAGATGCCGGCGCCAAGCCGTTGCCCCTGGGAGCCGAGGCGCTCAACCAGAGACTTGGACCAGTTGCTCACCACCAGCAGCAGCGCGCCTTGGCCAATCAGCAGGCCCAGGAAATAGGTGTACAGCGGGGTGGGTTCCGCACCAACGATGGTGCTGCCCAACAGAAAACCATGCAGGGCCACCAGCGGCAGCAACCAACGGGTGGAGGCCACGGTGAGGGCCATCAAACCCTCCACCACCAGGCTGAGGGAGACCATGGCCTCCGCCCAGGGAGCAACGGCATCCGGCAGGGGAATGAACTGCGACAGAACACTGCCGCCCAGGCCAGCAGCCAGCAGAGGAATCACCCAGGCGCGGGGACGTTGCAGGCCGATGAAGGCAATGGCCAGCAGAAACAGGAGATGGTCAGGACCCAGCAGCGGGTGACCAACGCCACTGAGCAATCCCTGCAGGGGGGTGAGTTCAGCGCTGTCGCCCATGCCAAAGGGGTGGTGGGCGAACGCCGGACTGGCCAGGAGAAGAACCGCCAGAAGCGAAGGGCCGGCGATCTGCAGCGGCCTGCGCAGGGCCAGTGGCAAAGAATTCAAAAGTCGATCCTCGTCGGTTTGGTCTGGCGGGCGTTCTGACTGACGTGGGCGGAGAGCCGACGTTTCACAGCTGCGGGACAGCGGCAGATTTTCACTGCTCTTTCCCCGTTTCCTTCAGCGGCTGTTCCCCGCTGAAACCAGCACTCCACCCTACCGGCGCTTGGCCGTCGCGCCTGACCAACAATCATTCGGCCTGTGGCGGTGCATCGGCAAGGTCGGTGGTGTGGAAATTCCAGCGATCACCGTCTTCCAGCCAGAGCTCCCAGGCCAGGAGGCGGCCGCTCCGTTTCAGTCGCAGCTGGCCGCCAAAACCCGCCGGAGAGGGCTGATAAAGCTCGGTGATGTCGTCAACAGGGGCTCCATCCCGGCTGAACACCTGCTCCACCTGCTCACCAAGCCGAGCCGTCAGGTCGCTGCGCAGCTCATCAACCGTCACGCCGGCTGGCTCGAGAAATCGAGCACCAGATCGCCGACGTCATCCCGGCTGATCTGAAATCCGAAGCCATCAACGGTGCCGGTCCACAGGCCCGCATCGAGATCCGCCTCGATCCCCTCCAGCTGCTCAACTTTGTGATCGAAGAGCAGGCCGAAGCAATGGGCGGCGACCTGCGCGGCCTGGGACGCATCCATTTCATCGAGTTCGTGGGCTTCCACCGGACACCCATCGAGCAGTTCGGCATCGATGACGTTGCCGGAGCCGACGTCCTCCACAAGAGCTTGCAAGCCAGCCAAATCGTTCATTGCCGTCGCCGTTGAAGCAACACACGCACCACCATCATCCCTGGGCCAGAGCGGTGGTGAGGGCCGTGTCCACGCTCAAGGTGCGCGATCCCAGATGCACGGGCTGCGCGATCACCGCCTGGGCCAACTCCAGTTCAAACGGAACAAAACCGCCCTCCGGCCCCACCATCACCACGGCGGCCCCCGCAGGGGTGTCGCGTAACGGGAGGGACGCCCCCATCTGGGCCATCCAGCAGGGCCGTCCGGCACAGAGATCCTTGAGCTGGTCTTCGACAAAGGGTCGAAAGCGCCTGTGCTGATGCACCCGGGGCGCCACCGTGTCGCTGGCGCGCTCCATCCCCGCAAGCAGGGCCTCGTGCACCTTCTCGGGTGCGAGCAAAGGCGATTGCCAATAGCTCTTTTCAACCCGGGCGCAGTTGATCAGGTGAAGGTTGGCCACGCCGTATTCGGCCACGGTGCGGAACAGACGGCGCAGCACCTTGGGCCTCGGCAAGGCCAGAACAATGTCGAACCGATGACGGGGCGGCGGTGGCTGGTTGAGATCCACCTCCAGCACCACGGCATCTGCATCCAGGGCACAGATGCGGCCCTGGCCTAGATCGCCATTCAGCTCACCAACCCGGATGCTGTCGCCCACTGCAGCCCGCAGCACCGAACGGATGTGATCTGCCCGCCGATCCACAAGACGAACCTTCCGTTCATCCAGCCAATCCGAACGGTTGAGAACAACGATGTTCATGGCTGGATCTCTGGGATCAACAGCACTCCGTCACCAACAGATCCGTCAGTTCAGCACAACCATCCCCGCGGCTCACAATCCTCAGCAGTGTTCGAACACCCCGGGGATCAACTCCCGCTCGCGGCGCGCCTGAAACTCAGCGTCGGCAGCACGCAGCGCCGCAGGATCATCCTGGAACCAGCAGCCATAAAGGAGATTCAGAATCCGATCAACATCGAGATCACGATCAGCCACGTCCTGCCAGAGGCGTTGGCTTAATTCGGCATCAGCCAGCTGAAATTGAGCCTGGGCCAGGCGTCGGGCTGCGTCGAAATGGGCCTGTTGCAACTGCCGCGACGGTGAGTCGTACTGAAGCAACCGTCCCTGGATCGTTTGAAGCAAACCCATGCCATCAGCTTGGCTGCATTCAGATTGAATCCGCAGATGCCGATCGACAATGAGTCGTCATGCTGGTTTTCAAACAGCGGCACTAAAGCCGATCAGGAAAGATCGATCAAAGGCTCGATCAACTCAGGCCATCAACACTGATCAAATCCCAAAAGAATCCTGTCCTGCAAGCCAGCGTGATTGAGGCCTGGACGGTGCAATTGCAGGGCCGGAAGAAGATCGAGCACAAGATTGTTGGCCCGGCGGGATTCAACGCAAACGCCAACACGATCCCCCATGGACCGCGCCAGACGGATCTGATCCATCACCAGCTGCAACTGGAACATCTGCTGGTCGAGGCTTCTGGCGTGGGCAGCCCCGCTGAGGCTGCAGCCCAGCAGCAGCGCCAACCACCAACCCTGTGATCGCATCGGCATCGCACCACCAGAAGGCATCACCTCTCAACGTCCCATGCCGCCTCCCCCTGGGGTGAGCATGCGAATGGCCTCTCCCGCCTGGAGCTCCAGCTGCACGGCACCGGGCAGGGGATGGGCCACCCCCTCACGGTCCAGCCGCAGGTTCTCGCCACAGGCACCACTGGCCCCACCGTTGAGACCGAACGGGGCCACCTGCCGCGAGCCACTGATCAACGACACACTCATCGGCTCGAGGAAACGGATCGTGCGCTCCAAGCCGTCGCCCCCGGGCCACAAGCCCTGGCCGCCACTGCCGGAGCGCACCGCGAAGGATTCCAAGCGCACGGGATAACGGCTCTCCAGCACCTCGGGATCCGTCAGCCTCGAGTTGGTCATGTGCGACTGCAGGCCCACCGATCCAGCAAAGCCCTCACCAGCGCCGCCACCACCGGCCACCGTTTCGTAGTACTGGCAACGGCCATTGCCGAAGCTGAGGTTGTTCATCGTCCCCTGGCCGGCCGCCTGGGCCCCAAAGGCCGCGAACAGCAAATTGCAGAGGGCCTGAGACACCTCCACGTTGCCGGCCACCACAGCGGCGGGGGGCCGCGGATTCAACAGACAGCCCTCCGGCACCACCAGATCGAGCGGCGCAAAACAGCCCTCGTTCAAGGGGATGTCGCTGTCGAGGAGACAACGGATCACGTACAGCACAGCCGCCCGCGTCACTGCCAGAGGGGCATTGAAATTGCCCGGCCGTTGCAGCGATGTTCCGCTGAAATCCAAACGCAAGCGTTGGCGTTGCGGGTCGAGGCTCACTTGCACCGCAAGACAGGAACCGTCATCCAGGGCCAGCTGATGCCGGGCGTCCGTCAGGCGCAACAGCAGCCGCTGAACACTGCGGGCTGCGTCCTGCTGCAGCAGGGTCATCTGCCGTTGCACCAGGGTCTGCCCCTCACGCTCCACGAGGGATTGCAGCGCCACAATCCCCGCCTGATTGGCCGCCACCTGCGCCTGCAGATCGGCCAGCAGTTCCGGAGGGTTGCGGGGCGGCGTCGCCATGCCGCCCCAAACCGCTTTCAGATCAGCGGCGAGAACCCGGCCCTGGCGCACGAACAGCTGGTTGCGCAGCAGCAGGCCCTCATCGGCAATGGTGCGACTGAAGGACGGCATTGATCCGGGAGCGATGCCACCCACATCGGCGTGATGGCCACGGCTGGCCACAAAGAAGCCGGGCTGATCCCCTTTGCAGAACACCGGCGAGATAGCGGTGATGTCGGGCAGGTGGGTGCCGCCGTGGAAAGGGTCATTGCTGAGCAGCGTGTCGCCGGGCTGCAGCGGTGCGACATCACCGGTCGCCACCTGGGCCAGCAGGTCGCGGACGCTGTCGCCCATCGATCCGAGGTGCACCGGAATGTGGGGGGCATTGGCCACCAGGGCCCCCATGGCATCGAACAACGCACAGGAGAAATCCAGGCGCTCGCGAATGTTCACAGAGCGACTGCTCTGCCGCAGCTGTTCCCCCATCTGTTCAGCGATCGCCATGAAGCGATGGCGAAACAGTTCCGCCTGCAACGGGTCGTGGTCACCGGCCTGGGCCAGCAGCGGTGATCCGTCTGCGGGATGCGAGCGCTCCAGCAACAGCGTGCCCCCCTCCGCCACCCGGGCCTGCCAGCCCGGCTCCAGCACCGTGCAGCCCGTGGCTTCGGCGATCAGGGCCGGCCCTGCAATCCGCTGATTCAGCCGCAGGGCACTGCGGTTCAGCAACGGCACCTGCGTCCAGCCGCTCGACTCCAGGTTCATCGACACCTGCGGCGATGGCTGCACCTCTGGCGTTGGTTCGGCCTTCTCAGCTGCGGCTGTTGCTGTTGCTGTAGCTGCGGCTGTGGCATCGAACTGTTGGGGAGCTGTGACCTCAACATTGAGCTGTTCGACGATCAGGGCCTGATCGGCATCAATGCAGTAGCCGTAGCGTTGCTGATGGCTCGCCTGGAAGGCCGAGATCACGGCATCAACGCCTTGCTCGGCGGACCAAGGGAGCACCAGGGTCTGCTCGGCAGAGGGATAACGCAGGGCGAGGCTGACCCAGACCTCCGGCTCCCCCGCCTCGGCATCAGCACCATCCCCCTGGCGATGCAACATCTCCCTTGCTTCAGCCATCAGCCGCTCCACCTGATCCGGCAGGCCCGCCAACAGCTCGGGCGAGAGGGCAGCGCCGAGATGCTCCTGCCGCCGGCAGCGCTGGCGGGCCTGACCCATGCCAAAGGCGGAGAGAACACCGGCCATGGGATGCAACAGCACGGTGTTCAGCCCCAGTTCATCCGCCAGGCGACAGGCGTGCTGACCACCAGCCCCCCCGTACGCCACCAACACCCCGCCGCGAATGTCCTCACCGCGATGCAGCGACACCCGGCGAATCGCAGCGGCCATGGTTTCCACCGCCAGTTGCAACGCCCCGGATGCCACCCGCTCCGGGGTCTGCCCCAGCGCTGCCGCGAGCTCCGCGAAGCGATGCCGCACCACCTCCACATCCGGTGGCAGATCCCCGGACGGGCCGAACACCGCCGGGAAGCGGTCCACCTGCAGCCGCCCCAGCAGCAGGTTGGCGTCGGTGATGGTGAGCGGTCCGCCGGCGCGGTAACAGGCCGGGCCCGGTTGTGCTCCGGCGGAGCGAGGTCCCACCCGCAACCGCTCCCCCTGGAGCTCCAGCACTGATCCGCCACCGGCCGCCACGGTTTCAATCGGCAGCCGTGGGGCCAGCAACTGCAAACCGGCGATCTCGGTCTGCTCCTTCACTTGCCGCAGGGCCTGCGCATCGGCGCAAGCCACACAGAACACATCCGTCGACGTTCCCCCCATGTCGAAGCCCAGCACCGGCACCCCGTCAAAGCCAGCCATCCGCGCTGCGGCGATCGCCCCAACCATCCCCGCCGCGGGCCCCGAAAGAATGGTGTCTTTGGCCTGCAGCCTGCCTGGAGCCTGCAACGCTCCGCTGGAGGTCATCACCCGCAGTGGCGTGGCGGCGCCCAACGCCCCCTGCACCTGCTGCAGGTAGCCATCCAGCACCGGATGCACGGCCCCCTCCACCAAGGCCGTCTGCCCCCGCGGCACCAGGCGGGGCATCACACTCACCTGGTGGGAGCAGACCACGGTGCGAAAGCCAAGTTCCCGCAGCAATGCAGCACAGCGCTGCTCATGGGCTGTGTTGCGTTGGGCATGCAACAACGCCACCACGGCGACGTCCAGGCCGGAACGGCGCAGCTCCTCAAGACGCCGCCGCAGCGGCTGATCCAGCACCAGGGGCTCCACCTCCTTACCCCGTGCATCGAGCCGACCGGTCAGCTCCAGCACCGTTTGCGCCAAGAAGGGGCGCTGGGGCTGCTCGAGCGCGAATAGATCGTCGCGGTGTTGATCGCCGATCCACAGCTGATCCCTCAGTCCGGCATTGGTGAGCAACAGCAGCGGCGCACCAGCCCCTTCCAGCAGCGCATTGGTGGCCACGGTGGTGCCGAGACGCACGTCGTCGACATCCGCCAACTCCACGGGTGGAGAAGCCGACGCCAACATCGCTTCCATCGCCGAGACCGCAGGGTCTCCAGCCCCGGACTGCTCCGAGAGCACCTTGCGCACGTGCAGCTGGCCTTCTGGATCGCGACCGATCAGATCGGTGAAGGTGCCACCGCGATCAATCCAGAAGCACCACCCCATCTCAGGCCCTGGCCAACGTCGTCCCAGCCTGCCGCCCAGGCCGATCAACAAACCATGTCGACGCTCCCCGATGGGCGAGTTGAACTGAGAACGTTGAGAAGCAACTGCCGCCCGAACGCTTGGACAAGCTCGCCACGGCCTGGGCGATCTTTCAGGGGTTACTGCTGGAAGCCGTTCCGTTTCTGCTGCTCGGCGTTGCCATCGCAGGACTGGCCCGATGGGCCGTGCCACCGGGTGCCTGGATCGAGCGGCTCCCCAAGAACCCAGTGCTGGCACCGATCATCGGGGCCCTGATGGGTTTTGCACTTCCGGCCTGCGAATGCGGCAACGTCCCTGTCGCTCGCCGTCTGCTGGCCAGCGGTGCACCGATGGGCACGGCCTTCGGCTTTCTGTTTGCAGCCCCGGTGCTGAATCCCATCGTGCTGGCCAGCACCTGGGCTGCGTTTCCTGATCAGCCCTGGCTATTGGTAGCCCGGCCATTGGGGGCCTTTCTGCTGGCGATCCTGCTGAGTCTGTTGCTGGTGCAGCTGCCCGAGACGCAGCTCCTGGCAACGGCGCTTCTGGAGGAACGCCGCATGAGCCAGCCCCTCAGCAAACTGGGGCTGCTGCAGCGCAGCAGTGGTGTGATCGGCGGATCACCAAGCACCCCCCGATCCATCAGCGGGAGGCGCCTCAAGGCCTGGCAGGTGCTGGACCAGAGCTGCCGCGAATTTCTCGATCTGCTGGCTCTGCTGGTGCTGGGGTGCGTGATTGCGGCCCTGGTGCAGACCTGGCTGCCGCGCAGTTGGCTGTTGGCCGTGGGGGGTGCGCCGACGGCATCGATCCTGGCCTTGATGCTGCTGGCGGTGGTGGTGTCGGTCTGCTCCAGTGTGGATGCCTTTCTGGCCCTGGGCTTTGCCGCTCAGATCACCCCAGGAGCCCTGCTGGCCTTCCTCTTGCTGGGGCCCGTTGTGGATCTCAAACTCGCGGGCCTATTTACCGTGCTGATGCGGCCAAGGGCGATCCTGATCACGGCGATCGGTGCCAGTCTTGGCGTGCTGCTGATCGGTCAGTGGATCAACCTATGGCTGCTGTGAGGGGCCGGTCGTGTTGAAGCGCGGAAACCTGCTGCTGCTCTGGGGCCTGACACTGTTGTGGAGCTTCCACAGCGGACGCCTCGATCTGCTGCTTCGCGGGGTCTTCCATGGCCTGGTGGGGGTCACCGGCCTGGTCTTGCTGATGCTGGGCGTGGCCCTTCTGCTGAAAAAAGAGAAGCACAACGAACGCTGGCGCTGGCCCTGGCTGCTCAGTGGCGTGATGGCTGCGCTGGTGCTGGTCCTTCCGCCGAGCCCCTCCTTCAGCGATCTGGCCAGCAACCGCCCCCAGGGCCTGCCCGATCCACCAGACTTGGCCTTTGTTCTGCCCCCCGAACAGCGCAGCCTCACGGAATGGGTGCGCTTGCTGCGCAGCCAGCCCGATCCCTATCTTGTGGCCGGCAATCCTGTGCGCATCAGCGGTTTTATCTGGAGGCAGCCGCAGGGCCCACCGCTGATCGCCCGGCTCACGGTGCGCTGCTGCCTGGCCGACGCCACACCCGCTGGCCTGGCGGTGGAGTGGCCGGAGTCGTTCAGCCCCCAAACCAACCAGTGGTTGGCCATTGAGGGAACGATGAGCGTGCAAACCCGAAACGAACGGCGCATCCCCGTCGTGATTCCCCAAAACATCACGCCGATTGCCAGGCCTGAGCGGCCCCTGGAACCATGACGCGGCGGCCCATGCTGCTGATGCTGGTGGCCTGCGCCGCTGTTCTGGGGCAGCAACAGCTGCTGTTGCGACAGCCTCCACGGCTGCTGCGCCTGGTGCCCCAGCAGGTGCAAAGCGGAAGCGCAGCTCTGGATCTGCAGTTCAGTCGCCCGATGGATCGGCCCCGGGTCAGCGAGGCCAGCAGAATCACTCCGGCCGTGCCCCATCAGTGGCTGGGGGAGACAACAGCACTGCGGATGGTGATTGATGCGGATGTCGTGCTCACGGCTCCGCTCGAGCTATCGATCGCAGGGGAGGACCAACGCGGGCTGGAGCTGGGGCAACAGCAATGGTGGTGGGACCCGAGACCCTGGCTGATCGCAACACGGCCTGTGCAGGGAGGCGAACAGGTTCAACTGCAGACGCGATCGGGAGCGTGGATGCCGATCAGTCGGGTCTGGCCCGCCATCCCCAGCGTCGTACCCCTCGGAAATGGCCGGGGTATCGCCCTAGTGGGACGCGATCAGAGCGGCACCGAACAAGTGTGGTGGGACCAACTAACGCCCCACAGCACCGGCAACCGTCTGGCGGCCTTAGGGCCACCAAGGCTGAGCCGCACGGAACCCCTGTTGAAAGGCGAGGTGCTCTTCGCTCATCTCAGCAGCAATCTCAATGGTGATCTGCTGGTACAGAGCGGTGGTTTCCAGCCGGGCAGCGACCAGGCCCTGTTGCTGCAGGCCGATGGCAAACGCAAGGCTCTGGCACTGAAACCCTCCGGGCCGATGCAGTTGCTGCCGGCGGGAGGGGGCGTGGTGATGCCCACCAGCAACGGTCTGAGCCTCCGCCCCCTGCAGGCAACCGAGCAAAAGCCGCAGATGCTGCCGGGGAGTCGGGAGCTGGGGGCCTTCTGCGGTGCCTCAGGACGGGCCGTGTTGATCCGGCACTGGCCGGATTACAGGCGCTCGATCGAGCTGGTGGTTCCAGGGCAGGCACCAAAGCAACTGCACCTCGGCGATCAGGCGGTGCTGGGGGTGGCCTGCGACAACCGCGGCAAACGGATCTGGGCTGTGCTGGGGCGCTGGGAGCAGCAACGGGGCAATCACGAACTGGTGCTGATCAGCGACGCGGGAGAGGTGACACAACGGAGGGCCCTGGCGCCGTGGATGCTCAAGGCGGGCAGCCCCATCCAGTGGAACCCGGTGACCAACCAGCTGTTGATGACGCTGACGCGACCGAACCAAACCCATGCCCGTGCCGGCCTGATCGATGGCGACAGCTTGAAGCTCATCAAGGTGATCAACACACCCGTTAGCGAAGCCCAGTGGCTAAATGCAGGCTGAACAACAAAAGCTGAGCAACAAAAAAGGAGGGCAGAGCGGCCCTCCTGATCAAGCAAGGTTCAACCGCTTGTTGAGACTTAGAAGGTGAATGTCACGCCAGTACCAACATGGTGCTGCCAACCCTCACCCCAGCCCGATGCATCTTCCCAGCTGTACGTTTGCTGCCAGTGAAGGAAGAAACTGGCATCACCAACTGGAACCGAGAGTTCAATTTCACCAGCAAAGTCTGTTCGCTGATCCAACCCTGCGTAGCTACCCGGAACATAGAAACGTGGTCCAGCTTCAATATTCAACGAAATTTCATCGCTACCAAATGTGAATCCCAAACCAACACGAGGATCGGTGTAGTTGCCCACATACATCCCATCTGATTCCCAACCCTGACGGTGATCAACTGACAGGTAAACACCATTCACCAAATCCTCGATGCCATCACCAAGGGCGAAGTTCACATCTCCATCACCCAATGCCCAGATCGCCTTGACTCCGAGCTCATTCTTCAAACCCTCAATGTCGTCAGCCTGGTCTTTGGTGACGTAATAGGGATTCCAGGACAGCTCAAAATTTAAGCGGTCATTGGGTGCATAACGGGCCTGCAGGAAGCCCTTGATATCGGTGCGCTTGAAGTCGGTCTCGTGACTGTGGTCATGGCCGTGATCATGCTCTTCGTGATCATCATGATCTTCGTCATGGTCATCATGATCGTCGTCATGGTCATCATGATCGTCGTCATGGTCATCATGATCGTCGTCATGGTCATCATGATCGTCTTCGTGATCATCATGATCGTCTTCGTGATCATCATGATCGTCGACGTGAACCTTGCCGTAAAAGTGTTCAGCTTCACCCCAAACCAAAGCAGGCCCAATGGCAGCTTCGATTGAGAAAGAGCCGCCATTGCCAAGGCCCCACTCAAAGACGCCACCAAACAGGCCATCAATGGCGTAATGCCTTGGCTGTTCTTCGAGGTTGTTGTCGAAACCACCATGGCCCTCGATGGTGAGGATGGGGGTGAAGTCAAATTCACCGGCTTCAAGAGCTTCACCCGATCCACCATGGGAGCCGTGGGCTTCAGCAGGTGAGATGGAGGCGAACGGGCTCAGCAGAAGAGCCAGAAGGGCTAGACGTGAACGAAGCATGAGACGAGATGGAAGAGACAAGAAGACCAAAGAGGTAGGAGGTTTACGTCACCGGATCGATGACCACGTCGCGTTCAATGCATTGGCTCCAGCGGTGTCACAGGAACCACCCTGGCCATTGACGATCGTGCAGACGTTGAGGGTCGCCGTTGAAACCGCATTGCGACCGGCAGCAATGCCCTCCCCATAGAGCGGTGTCGTTGCGATCGGCAATCCCGTGGACTTGCTGATGCGCCTCAGAGTTTTGTTGGGAGTAGCCGCAGGGGAAAAGATGGTTTTCGCACCGGATGCTTTCACCTCCTGGGTGATTGATTTGAGGCTGGAAGGCCGCAAAACGCCACCGGTGGTGTGGCTGTCCAACATCGCGATCTCAACAAGTCCAAAGCGATTGGCGAGATGGCTGTAGGTCCGGTGATCAGTCACCAAGACCCGCTGCGCTGAGGGCAAAGAACTGAACTGCTCGGCTTCCCAGCTCTGAAGTGCCTTGAAGACAGCCACAGCCCGCGCCGTGCGTTGCTGAAAGGCCGCACGATCGCTTGCCGCCAGCACGGGGGCCATGGAACGGGAAATGACCCGCACCATCGCAGCAGAATTGGCCGGATCGTGCCAGACGTGGGGGTCGCTGCCGCCATAGGACGGCAGCGCGACTTCGCCAACGGCCACCACCGTCCCCGGCGACTTGAGCTTTCTGGCGGACGGGGTCAACCCAAAACCGATGTGCAAGACCAAATCACTTTTGGCGATCTGGCTGCGATCACTGGGCTTCAAGCGATAGGAGTGGGGATCACCACCAGGAGGGATCAGGCACGTGACCGAGGCGGCACCGGCAGCCAGGGTCTTGGTGAGATCACACAGCGTGCCGTCGACGGCCACCACCACAGGTTGAGCCGCATGGGCAGGAACAACGGCAGCTCCAATGGCCAGAGAAAGACTGACCCCAGCCGATCGAGCCAAAACAGGACGCATGGACGACCTAGTGAGAATGATTATCATTTTGCTGAGCTCTTGATCCCTCGCCAACATGCGGTGTGCAAAACATCAAGAGGCCCAAGTCCGGCCACCGAAGAGTTGATGAGCCATTCGTCGTGCGTGCTGAGCACAACAGAGCTGTGCTTCAGCTACGGGGGTCGCAACACCGTTGACCGCGTCAACCTGCAGCTGCAAGCAGGGACGCTGTCGGCGCTGGTGGGTCCCAACGGAGCCGGCAAGTCAACGCTGTTGCACTTGCTCGAAGGCCGACTGAAACCCAGCCAAGGAACGGTCAACACCAGCAAGCCCATCGGCCTGATGCCCCAGCGGGCCGCCATTGATTGGTCGTTTCCGATCACCGCCCGTGACATGGTGCAGCTGGGGCAGCCCAAAAAGGGCAAAGCCACAGCAGCGGACCACTGCGAACAGCTGCTGGAACGCGTCGGCATGGGAACCATGGGGAACCGGCGCCTCAACCAGCTCTCCGGCGGCCAGCAACAACGCGTCTTGCTGGCCAGAGGGTTGATGCAGCAGACCGAGATCCTGCTGCTGGACGAACCCTGCAGCGCCATTGATCCACCAACGCGCGAGCACCTGCTCAAGGTGATGCGGGATCAGGCGGAAGCCGGTCAGACGCTGCTGGTGAGCAGCCACGACTGGGGCAGCGCCCTCGACAGCTACGACCAGGTGGTCGTGATGGACGGCCAGATCCTGGCCAACGGGTCACCCGACACGGTCCGCGAAAAACTGAGCGACCTGACTTGCATGATGGGGAGCCACTGCTGTGGTTGAACCCGACATCTGGTGGCTTCTGCCTCTGACGATCTCGGTGCTGATCGGAGCCATCTGTCCTGCCACTGGAGCGTTGCTGATCACCCAACGCCGGGTGCTGCTGGCCAACCTGATGGCCCATTCTGTTCTGCCCGGCTTGGTGATCGCCCTGGCCATCGGCATCGACCCAAGCATCGGAGGCCTGATCAGTGGACTGCTCGGAGCCTTGGTGGCTGAACGCTTGAACCGGCGCTTCAAAGGCCGGGAAGAGGGCGCCATGAACACTGTGCTGGCAGGCTTCACCGCCCTGGGCGTGCTGTTGGTTCCCCTGCTGGATGCCCGGGTGGACCTGGAAACGATTCTGTTCGGCGATCTGCTGGCTGCCACCACAACAGATCTGCTGCGAACAACCATCTCAGCCAGTGCCCTGTTGGCGATGTTGGTGTGGGGCTATCGCGACCTGGTTTTCGTTGGCATCGACCCCGAGGGAGCGGCCATCGCCAAGCGACCGGTGCTCTTGATTCGGCTGATCTGCAGCCTGATCACCGCCCTGGTGGTGATCAGCGCCATCACTGCTGTAGGGGTGATTCTGGTGATTGGCCTGCTGTGCGCTCCGGTGCTGATGCACGTGGAGCGCAGCCGAAGCCTGAAGGAACTCATGCTGCGCAGCGCGAGCACGGGGCTGCTTCTGTGTGGTGGCGGAATGATGCTGGCGATTGCTGTTGACCTGCCACCGGGCCCACTGATCGGAACACTGTGCTTGGCACTTCTGTTCACCTACAGGGTCAACACTGCAGAGCAACAGTGATAAGAGAAGCCTTCTTTACGGCTTTTGCTTCAGAAACATCCGATCAAGGCGGCGACGCATTCTGCGCATCAATGTGCGTTCCTGCTCCAGGCGGAAGGTACGCCGAAAGGCCAGGAACAACACAGTCAGCGTTGAGGCCATCCCCACGCTGAACAGGGCGATCAAGCTTGCATCGCTCATGGCTCCATCCAACCCGCTACTGAACAACGGCAAACCAACCACCAGCCAGGGCTGCAATCAAGCCACAGACGAGCGCTTGAAGCACAAATTGGCTTGAATCGTTCTTCTCCCAACGATCAATGGCCTTCGATGCCGTCACAAACGGTTCTTTGTTCCGGATCAACTTATCGATGTACCGCTCGATGAACTGATCATCGAGGTCAAGCCGCCGCAGCTTGGAACGAATCTGGTTGAGCTCAAACTGATTCATAGCTCAAAACCCCGAAACTTTTCCGCCTATTCATCATTAAAGGGCTATTCCTAGAAACCTTATATTGAATGTTCCAGTACTTTAGCGAGGCTGTTGCCTCAACGCGATCCTTTCGCGCAAGAGAGATAAATGCATCTGCCTGAATTAATCCTAAGCCGATCAATGAACAGCACGTTGAACAAAACATCTAAAAGCCTTTGGCACGTCTTCGCCCCTTCGGTTGCATCACCTCAATTGTTGTTGGCCGTGTCTTGCTGGAATACCAAACGCGTTGCGCTGCGTCATAGCTCTCAACATCCTTGAACGACCCATCACACAACCAGACGCGGTAGTGGTGACGGTCATAGGGGTCGGAACTGGTTTCGGTGAACTGTTTCATGCAACTCAATAAAGCGTGTCGAGCCAGGTCTGCTGGTCAATCAGATCCAAGCCTGGTGAATGCTGCGCGGCGAGGATCTCGATACCGCTCCGCCACATGCTTGCCCCATAAGCCTTCCCAGTAGAAGAAGATCACGCCATGACCGCGTTGCCGGGCCAGACGGACTTTTTGTTCCAGAACGGCCATCGAGGTGGTGCGTTTGCCGAATCCCGCCAACACGCCAATCTGCGAGGGGATGCCCCAGCTGCGGGCTTTGCGCAGCGCCGGCTGATCCAGGTCTTTGGCGAATCCTCGAACCGAATAGGCATAGTTCTGAACCACCAACTCTTCAATCAGTCCGCCCAGAGCCCAGAGCTCCCAGTCCTGCAACCAGAGGTTGTAGGCCGAACGGAAGGGGCCTGGAGACAGGCTGATTCGGGTGGAAAGGCGCTCCTGCTTGAGACGTTGCCGCAACTCACGCAAGAGAGAGGTGAGTTGATTGCGCCGCCATTTCATCCACTGCCGATTGCTGTGATCCCGAGGAGGTGCCAGTCCCGTCTCCTGCCGGTACAACGCCACGGTGGTGGGGTCATAACCGAACTGAACCGGCCAGGCGAAGTGGTCGTCCAGTTGAAGGCCATCCATCGGACAGCGCTTCAGGGTTTCCACCACCAAGCCGATGAAGCGGGCACGAACCTCCGGATGGGCTGGGTTGAGCCAAGCCATCCGATGGTTGCCATGCATCGCCATCCAACGTTGGCCATTGGCTTTGGCCAACACCCAGCTGGGGTTGTTGCGCACAACGGATGAATCGGCCGGCTCCATCAAGCCGTACTCAAACCAGGGCATCACCTTGATGCCACGGCGCCGACCTTCCGCCGCCAGGGTGCAGATGGGATCAAGACCGACCCCAGCCTTTTGCAGCGGCGGCTCCACTGGAGCGAAGCGGCTGCGATGAAACGTGGTGCCTCGGCTCCAGACATTGGGCACCACACGATTGAACCCCGCATCCTGCAGCTGTTGCATTGCAACGCTGATGCGCTTCCGGTCGTAATAGAGCTGGCTGGGGCTGTTGGTCAGCCACACCCCCATCGTGCTGCGGTTTCGGAGCAGTCGGTCCAATCGGGACTCGGCCATCAGAGGTGCCGGCATCCCCGCCATCAGGCTGGCCAGGGCAACGCCAATCAGTGGCCTCCACCGCTGAGCCAACGCCGTTGAAGCACCAGGCCTTAAGGATGGCCCGAATCAACCGTGATCAAGCCGAACCAAGCCCGCTCGTTCAAGAGTCCATGGCCGCGAGGCCAACGATCAGCGGAACATCGAGCTCACGGAGCTTTCTTCATGGATGCGCCAGATGGCTTCTCCCAGCATGTTGGCCACAGAGAGCACCTTCAGCTGAGGAAAGACTCGGTCCTGCGGGATCGGAATGCTGTTGGTCACCACCACCTGCTCAAACAGGCCGTCAACGGACAGACGTTCGCTGGCGGGGGGAGAGAAGACGGCGTGGGTGGCGCAGGCCAGCACCCGCTTGGCCCCTTGCTCCCGCAACAAACGTGCACCGGCACATATCGTGCCGCCGGTGTCGATCATGTCGTCGATCAGGATCGCCGTCCGCCCCGCCACATCACCAATCACCGTGAGGCTTTCGGCCATGTTGTGGCCGGTGCGGCGCTTGTCGATGATCGCCAGCGGGGCATCGTTCATCTGCTTGGCGAAGGCCCGGGCCCGCGCCACGCCCCCAACGTCAGGAGACACCACCACCACATCTCCCAGATCCTGGGTGGAGAGGTAGTCCACCAGCACGGGAGAGCCGTAGATGTGATCGCAGGGAATATCGAAATAGCCCTGAATCTGGGCGGAGTGCAGGTCCATTGCCAGCACGCGGTCAACGCCCGACGTCACCAGCAGGTTGGCCGTGAGCTTGGCGGTGATTGATTCACGACCAGCGGTCTTGCGGTCGGCTCGGGCGTAGCCGTAGTAAGGCACCACCGCAGTGATCTGCCGTGCGGAGGCCCGTCTGCAGGCATCCACCATGATCAGCAGCTCCATCAGGTGATCGTTCACCGGTGCGCAGGTGGGCTGGATCAGGAACACGTCGCAGCCACGGATCGACTCCTGGATCTGCACGTAGAGCTCACCGTCGGCAAAACGCTTGCAGACGCGGGGGCCATCAGGCACCCCGAGATAAGCGGAAATCTCCTTGGCCAGAGCAGGGTTCGATGTGCCGCTGAACAGGCGCAGACGGCGACTGTCCGGGGTCATCTGCTCCTGTTCGGAACGGGCTGCTGTCAGGAAACTTGTCACGGCGCCCGCGGAACGAATTCTGCTGTAATCCGATGGTAGAGGTGAGCAGTGCCCCCATGTCCACAGGTTTCCCACTGTTGGTGGGTGCGGGTCCCCTGCCTGAACTCAAAATGCGTCAGGCCTGCGAAGCCCTGGCACGGGCTTGCCGATGCCCTCTCACCACGGTGGCCAGTGGTGCATCACCGGCTGAGGTTCTGCAGACCAACCCGGCGGCAACAGGGCTGGTGCGGCTCAGCGGCGACGCAGCCCGGCCGACCCCGCAGGGTGATGCCAGCTGGCTGCAGGCCCTTGCCGACTGGCGTCAGCCGGTGCTGCTGCTGACCACTGCTGAACAGGACGGTTCAATCTCTGGCGCAGCCGCGGCCTACGCCGCCCTCTGCCGGGAACTGCAGGTGCCGCTCCTCGGCCTGGTGCAGCTCCAGGGTCCCTGGAATGGCCCAGCGCGACGCCGGGACGGCCTCAGCTGGCTGGGCTGGATTCCCGATGAACAGCATCCGGAACAGAGCGAATGCGTCAACGCCCTCGCCCGGAGGCTGCAACTCCGCAGCCCCGCTTAAGGCTGGGGCCAGAGGGGAAGGCTGGCTCCGGCGTCGATCTGGCGCAAGGTCTGCTCACCGGCCCGCTCGGCCAGGGACAGCCGGCTGATCCGTGCGGGTTCAGGGCTGGCGATGATCGCCGCGGCCAGGCTCAGCTGCTCCGAACGACTGAGGTTGGTCTCCACCTCAGTGTTCAGTTGGTTCACCAAACCAGGAATCACCTCAATGCCACTGGGGGCCTTGACCTGTTCGATCAGACCCTCTACAAGGATGTTTTGGCGCTGGCGACGCTGGGAGACAGCCTTGGGATCGGGCAGATGGCGCACCAGCTGTTCCGCCTGGGCACCGTTGAGACGCTGTCGTCCGGCCTGGAGCATGACGGTGTAATCCTGCGTCTTGTCCTGGCGTTTGTAGGAGTCGCTCAACACCACCTCCACCTCGCCCAGACCATCCACCAGGCGGCGTAGGGCCGCACGGGGCATCACCACATAGCGCTTGGGATCACCCTGCTGAAGACCAACAATGTCGCGGATGGCATCGCCAAGAAGACTGACGCCACCCCGTCGCCACAACTGAGCCAAGCGTCCCGGATTCTCTTCGCCAGGGAGCTGAACTCCGAGCTCCGTGGGGATCTGGAGCACCTGAAGCGGCTCCTGGGCCGCAATGCGAAGCAACAGCAGTGCATCGGCATTGGGGGGGCCCTTGGGCGCGGCCTGATTGGAGGCGGCACCCAGCCGATCCGCATCAACACCGATCACCAACACCGTCACCGGGACAACCGGGAAGGGGGCCAGAGTTTCAGGCCGATCAGCACTCAGCGGAGCGCCCGCGGCAACGCGATCGGGTTTTGGCCAGAGGGTCGCCATCAACCACCCGGTCACACCAATCCCCAGCACGGCAGCACCGACGCACAGCGCACCGCGAACTCGGGATGGCGACAACCAGTTCATTTCGCTGAACGAACCGCAATGGCGCTTAGTTTCGCCCAGATCTCCAGTTCCTAGCCTGGGCCCCGTGAAGCCGTCATCGATGTCCCTCCGCCACGACTACCGCAGCCGACCACCCGAACAGGTGCGCGTGGTGGTGTTCGGAGCCACGGGCTACATCGGCCGCTTTGTGGTGAAGGAACTGGTGGACCGGGGCTACCAGGTGATCGCCTTCGCCCGCGAGCGCAGCGGCATCGGTGGTCGTCAGAGCAGGGACGAGGTGATCGCCGATTTCCCGGGAGCTGAGGTGCGCTTCGGGGATGTCACCGATCCAGCCTCAATCGCCGCCGAGGCCTTCGATCAACCCACGGATGTGGTGGTGAGTTGCCTGGCGTCCCGCACCGGCGGCCGTAAGGATTCCTGGGCGATTGACCACGCAGCCACCCTCAACACCTACGAGCAGGGACGGGCGGCCGGGGTGGCCCACTACGTGCTGCTCTCGGCCATCTGTGTGCAGAAGCCGCTGCTGGAATTTCAGAAGGCGAAGCTGGCCTTCGAAGCCGTGTTGCAGGCGGATGAGGAGATGAGCCACTCCATCGTTCGCCCCACCGCCTTTTTCAAAAGCCTGGGCGGACAGGTGGAAAGCTGCCGCAAGGGCGGCCCCTACGTGATGTTCGGAGGCGGAACCCTGGCCAGCTGCAAGCCGATCAGCGAAGCCGACCTGGCCCGGTTCATGGCCGACTGCATCCATGACGCGTCCAAACGCAACCAGGTACTGCCCATTGGGGGACCGGGTCCGGCGCTGAGCGCCCGGGAGCAGGGAGAGATGCTCTTCCGCGCTCTGAACAAGCCCGAACGGATGCTGTCGGTGCCGATTGCCCTGATGGATGCACCGATCGCCGTGCTGAACGCCCTGGCTCGCGTGTTCCCAGGCATCAACGACACAGCGGAATTTGGTCGGATCGGCCGCTACTACGCCAGCGAATCGATGCTCGTCTGGGATGAGCAGAAGCAGTGCTACGACGCGGATGCCACGCCGTCCTATGGAACCGACACGCTGGAGCAGTTCTTTGAGCGCGTGGCCCGGGAGGGCATGGCCGGGCAGGACCTGGGGGATGCGGCGCTGTTCTGAAGCCGCCATCCTTGGGTGACCAAGGCCCCCCCATGGATCAGTCCACCGTTGACCCGGCCAAGGCCGGAAGGGGGCGCAGCACCGGGGTGCTGCTGCATCCCACCGCCCTGCCAGGCAGCCCCGTATGCGGCAGCTTTGGTGAGCCCTGCCGCCGTTGGCTCCAGCTGCTGGCCGACCATGGCATCGGCGTCTGGCAGATGCTGCCCCTGGCGCCGCCGGATCCCACCGGCTCGCCCTACAGCTCTCCCTCCTGCAATGCCCTAAACCCCTGGTTCCTCGACGGACAGGACCTGGCCAACGAGGGGTTCATCGGCGAAGAAGCGCTCAGGGACGCTCCAGGGGCTGATGCAGCGCTGGAGGGTGCAGAGCGTGTGGAGTTCAGCCTGGCCCAGCAACGGGCCACTGCCCTGGGGGATGCCCTGCTTGCCGCCTGGCCCAAGCAGGATCCATCACGACATGACGCCTTCAATCGCTGGGCGCAACGACAGCGCAGCTGGCTGCAGGACCATGCCCATTTCCAGGTTCTGCACGACCAACACAACACCGCTTGGTGGGAGTGGCCGCTGCCGCTGGCCCGGCATGACAACAAAGCCCTCAAGGCCTGGGCGCAGCAACACCATGACGCCTTGCTGCGGGAACAGCTGATCCAATGGCAGCTCGACCGGCAGTGGCAGGCGATCCGCCGCCAGGCGACCAACCTGGGCATCCAGCTGTTTGGCGATCTGCCCTTCTATGTGAGCAGTGACAGCGCCGATGTCTGGAGCAACCGTTCGCTCTTCACCGTCAAGGAGAACGGCCAGCTCACCACCCAGAGCGGTGTTCCGCCCGATTACTTCTCGGAAACCGGACAGCTGTGGGGCTCACCGGTGTACCGCTGGGGGAAGCATCGGATCACGCGCTTCCGCTGGTGGCGGCAAAGAATTGCGCGCCAGCGGGAGATGGTGGATCTGCTGCGCCTGGATCACTTCCGGGCCCTTGCGGCCTTCTGGGCTGTCCCCGGTGGTGACAGCACCGCAGAGAACGGTCAGTGGCAGCCCTCACCGGGTCACGCCCTGCTGCGCAAGCTGCGCAGGGATGCCGGTGGCTCCCTTCCCTTGATTGCCGAGGATCTCGGCGTGATCACACCGGATGTGGAACAACTCCGCGATGCCTTCCAGTTGCCGGGCATGAAAGTGCTGCAGTTCGCGTTCGACGGCGCATCCGACAACCCCTATCTGCCGGAAAACACCGATGGGCATCGCTGGGTCGTCTACACCGGCACCCACGACAACCCCACAACGCTGGGGTGGTGGAACGGGCTGGATGCCGACAGCCGCGCCCGCATCGCTACGCGGGTGAATGGTGAGATCAGTGCTCCGGCCTGGCATCTGCTCGACATGGCCTTTGCCACAACCGCAGGCCTCGTGATCGCCCCATTGCAGGACCTGATGCACCTCGACGACCGGGCCAGGTTCAACACCCCCGGCACCTGCGAAGGCAACTGGAGCTGGAGGCTGGGCAGCTTTGATGCCGCGCTGGGGAATGCCTTGGGCGGCTACGGGAGCAGGGGAGCGGTCTGGGGGAGGTCGCTCTCCGGAGCAGGCAATTTGTTGACCCGATAGATCCCCGGCCGCTCTTGATCCACAGGCAGAGGCTCTCCATTCCAGAGCACCTGATCCTCAGCACCAGCCGGGGGGTCAAGGCGCACCTCGATCGGGGCCATCAACTGCAGGGTCAGCGTGCCGGCGCTCGTTGCGAATTGAACCCGATCTCCCCCACCGCTGGAGAGCTGCAGCTCTCTTGGCTCAGCCACAACAACCTCCAGCACCCCCTGGGACTGCGGCAGGGCATCCCGCACCAGATCAAGCCACTGCTGAGGCGTGCGTTTCTGAACCTGTTCCAGGGGGCGCAGGGCTGCGATGCCTTCGTCTGAACCCACCGGGTTCGGACCACGGCTGATCGCCTCCACATCAGCACGCACTGGCTCGAGGCTGAGGCTGTTGCGTAGGGCCAGGTCCTGTTGTTGACGGTTGATGGCCAGCAGGCTGAAGGCGATCACCGCCGCATAAACGACCGTTCCCTGCCAGGTGGTGAACACATCGATGTTGCCCAGGGTGAAGCGAGCCAGACCCGCTTTGGCGGGTCCGCGGCGGAGCAACACCGGCGGGGGAAGCAGGGGGTCGAGGCATCCCCCGGGCAGGGCCAGGCGACGCTCGATCTGAGGAAGCATCGAGGCGAGGTAGGCCCGCTCGGGCAGGCGATCACGCCAGCCCCGCTCCAGGGCCTCGATCACGGGGGTGGTGATCCGGGTCTCATTGGCCAGATCACGCAATGAGAGTCCCAGCTCCTCGCGGCGCCGTCGCAGCAGCAGCCCCAGATCCTGACGCTGCTGCTCCTGGGCCTCCACCGTGCCGGCATCAGGGCTGGAACCCTTGCGCGGACGTCGCCACCAAAGTCCTGGACGCTTCAGTCGCATGGGCTGTTGGGCCACTCCATCGGGTCAGCCCGTTTGAGCAAGGGCTTCCATTCTCCCTCGCTCAACCAGATCCAGCACCCCTCGGCCAGATCACCGAGCGGCAACCCGGCAATGGCCGTGCGCTGCAGGTCCAGCACCGGATGGCCCAGGGCTTCCGCCATCCGGCGAATCTGTCGGTTACGCCCTTCCCGCAGCTCAATCTCCAGAAGCGAGCGGTCACCCCAGGCCCGCAACCGGCGCACCCGAGCAGGGCGGGTCAAGCGACCATCCAAAGGCAGACCCCGACGCCAGCGATCGAGGACCGGCTCCGGCGGCACACCCTTCACCCACACCCGGTAGGTCTTGGCGTGGCTGTAGCGCGGGTGGGTGAGTTTCAAGGTGAGCTCACCCAGATCGGTGAGCAGAAGCGCACCGTGGCTGTCGGCATCCAGACGGCCAACGGGGTGAAGACCAGCCCGATGCTCCGGGGGCAGCAGGTCCAGCACCGTGCGGCGACCCTGCGGGTCATCGCAGCTGGAGATCACCCCCACCGGCTTGTTGATCAGCAGCACCCGCGCCACACCACGGGACGGCAACGGCTGACCATCCACATGAATCGTCTGCTGCTGCGGATCGGCCTGGTCGCCAACGCGGGCGACCTGACCATCCACCGTCACGCGGCCGGCCTGCAGCCATTCCTCAGCCCGGCGCCTGGAGCAGAGGCCGGCAGCAGCGATTAGTTTCTGCAGGCGCTGGCGCGTCATTGCAGGGGTTCCCGGGGCAGGAGCAGATCCATGCAGGCTCCACCGGCGGGATGGTTGCGGGCTTCGATTCGGCCGCCATGGTTGACGGCGATCTGCTGCACGATGGCCAGGCCCAGGCCACTGCCGCTGCGATTGGAGCGGGTGCGGGAGGGATCCCCCCGGTAGAAGCGTTGAAACATGCGCGTGAGATCGGCCTCACTCAAGCCAGGGCCATGGTCACGAATGCTGAGCAACCACCAGCCGCCGCTCTGGCGCACGGACACGTCGATGCTGCTCTCATCAGGGGAGTAGCGCAGGGCATTGTCGAGAAGGTTGAGCACCGCACGGTGCAACCGGCGCTGATCACCACGCAGGGGGCCGCATTCGCTGCGATCCAGCTGCAGCGTCACCCGCCGTTCCTCCGCGATCGGGCCAATGGATCCCCAGGCGCTGTCCACCAGATCCTCCAGGGTGAGGGGCACATGCTCGCTGTCGTCCTGCGGCAGGCTGTTCTCCAACCGCGACAGCTCCAGCAGGTCTTCCACCAGCAGCTGAAGACGCCGGATTTCCTTCTGCAGCCGTTGCACCAGAGCCGTGTCGTCTTCCTTGACGGCCAGTTCCAGCCGATCGCTCACCAGCATCAGCGCGGTGAGGGGGGTCTTGAGCTCATGGGCCACATCACTCACCCAGCGTTCCTGCTGCTGTTGCTGGGCTTCGAGGGACTGACGGCTCTGGATCAGCACCAGCCAGCATTCGTCACTGCCCGGCAGAACAACCGCCTCCAGCGGGGTCCCCTGTTGATCCCATTCACAACGCTGGGAACGCAGCTGATAGCGGCTGCTGAAGATCAACTCCTCCAAGACAGGAATGTCGAGGACATCCCGGAGCTTCATGCCACGAACCAGGCGATTGGAGGGGATATGAAGAAGGCGTTCGGCCCTGTCGTTGATGTAAGCGATGGAGTGGTCCGGGGCCAGGATCATCCAGCCCTGGGTGGCCGCATCAATCCAGGCCAGCAGCTGGGGAGCGTTCAAGACGATGGAGCGATCCTTGGACGTTCGCTTGGACGCCAGAACGCGGCGTCGACGCTGCAGCAGAAGCGTGATCCCAATGCCAGCTGCAAAGCCGAGTGCGGCGGAGATCACCACAGCAACCTCAGCCGAAGCGATAACCGAAGCCGCGAACCGTACGGATCAACTGAGGCGATGAGGGCTCCTGCTCAACCTTTTCCCGCAGCCAGCGGATGTGAACATCCACGGTTTTGGTGTCACCGATGAAGTCGACACCCCAGATTTTCTCCAGCAGCTGATCGCGACTCCAGACGCGCTTGGGGTTCTGGATGAACAGCTCGAGGATCTTGTATTCCTTGGGAGAGAGTGTGAGGTCCGTTCCATCCCGGGTGACCCTGCATTCACTGGGATACAGGCATAGGTTGGCGTGAGTGAAGGAATGCGGTTGGGAGGGCGACGTCTCAGATTGACTTGACCGCCGCAGTAAGGCCCTGCAGCGGGCCACCAGTTCGCGCAGCCCAAAGGGTTTGACCAGGTAATCGTCGGCGCCCACCTCAAGCCCCAGCACCCGATCGGTCTCACTGTCTCGGGCGCTGATCACCAGGATCGGGGTGGTGTTGTTGATGCGACGGAGCTCGCGGCAAAGGTCAAGCCCCCCCAAGCCGGGGAGCATCAGATCGAGCACGATCAGATCCACCGGATCTGAAGTTTCAGCGGTGATCAGATTGAGGGCTGAGGCGCCATCGGCGCAGGTTTGCACCTCAAAACCTTCCGCGCGCAGGGCCTCTCCGACTGTTTCCCGAATGCTGTCGTCGTCTTCCACCACGAGGAGACGACGGGTGGAGACAGCCGCAGACAGGGTTGTCACGTCCATGAGGCGGGAGCGCATCCATTCTGACCGAGGACGAAACCCGACAAAGCAGAACAGCGGCTTCGCTTAAGGGCCCAGATCCCAGAGAAACAGGCCCGGCGAAACAACGCTCAAAAGAAAAGGCTTAGAAGAATTCGTCGAAGTTGTCGAAATCAACCGCTTTGAACTTGCCCGCTTCAACCTGCTGCATCAGGCGCTCCAGCTGAGAAAACAAGGCACCACCGGTCAGCAGCGAGAGCAGCAGGGCCACCAACAGGGCAGCGCCAGAGGCAAACCCGAAGATCTGAAGGCAGCAGCCGATGAACAGGGTGACCCCAATGAGGGTGCCGGCATAGCTGAGGTTGATCTCGGCAGTCCCCAGGGGCATCAGGGGGAGTCGGTCCTGCTTCCAGCCATCCAATTTGTTCTGCACCTGACGGCCGAAGGTGAGGCCGCAAAGCACGCCCATCAACAGACCGATGCCCGCCAGCAGGTATGGGGGCTGGGGCAGGGTCATCATCTGGAGCAGCTGCTCAAGCTCCTGGGCGCTGATCTCCTCAGGCATCGACGCCGATCTCAAAGAGCTGAGACCTTAGCGGTGAGTTCCACTATCTCGCTGGAATCGTGATCTCAGGATCACGCTGCCGCCAAGGGGTTGAGACGCTGCAAGAAGCCGCCGGCCAGACGCCCTGGGCCGAAGGTGCGACCCAGCAGGCCGACCAGAGCACGCACGTCGTCGGTGTGCAGACGATCGTCACGGATCAGCGTCATCAGCAAACGCTTGCGCAGGTCGGCACCATCTCGGCTGAGCAGCAGCCGCAGACCTGCCCCAGCCACAGGGATCAATTCCTTCCCAGGAGCGGGAGCGTCCTGACCCACCACATCCAGCAAGCTTTCCAGCCGATCCAGGCGCAGGCGGCCTGATTCATCAAAGATCACCTCCAGCAGCTTCTCGCGCATCTCGCTGGTGTCACCCGCCAACAGTCGACGGGCCACGTACGGATAGGCCACAGCAATGATTCGGAAGTTCGGATCCAGCCGCAAGGCAAGGCCTTCCTGGCTGACGACGGCCCGAATGATCAAGGCGAAGCGCGCCGGAACCCGGAAGGGGTAATCGAACATCAGCTCCGAAAAACGGTCGGTGATCGCCTTGAAGTTGAACGATCCAACCGAGTCGCCGAGGCTGCCGCCCAGCACCTCTTCAAGGGCAGGAATGATCGGCGTGAGATCGGCCATGGGGCTGAGAAACCCGAGGGATTGGAAGTCCTTGGCCAACCCGGAGAAGTCACGGTTGATCAGGTGCACCACAGCACCGGTGAGGGTGAGCCGATCGCTGTCGCTGATGGAATCCATCATCCCGAAGTCGACGTACCCCACATGGCCGAGATCGCCGGTGCGACCCGGCAGGGCGAAGAGGTTGCCGGGGTGGGGATCGGCATGGAAATAGCCGAACTCCAGGAGTTGCTGCAGGCCGCAGATCACGCCCGTGCGGATCAACGCCGTTGGGTCAAGACGCTGGGAACGCAGCTCCTCGCTGTCGCGCATCTTGGCGCCATCAATCCAGGTGGTGGTCAGCACCCGGGTGGAGCTGAGCATCCGCTCCACCTTGGGGATATAGACCGCATCGTTATCTGCGAAAAGCGCCGAAAACCGCTCGGCATTGGCCGCTTCCAGGCCGTAATCGATCTCCTCGAACAGGCTGCGGCCGAACTCATCAATGATTCCGCCCAGCCCGAAACCGAGGTTGAGCGGCAGCAACGGCGCCGTCATCACCCCCAAAGCCCGTATCAACACCAGATCCCGCCGCAGGATGAAGGTGAGATTGGGCCGCTGCACCTTCACCGCAACCCAGTGGTGGCCCTGCAGACGGGCCTTGTACACCTGGCCCAGGCTGGCGGCGGCGATCGGCGTGTCGGGAAACTCCTCAAACAATTCCTCGGCCGGCGCACCGAGTTCCTCGCGGATGCAAGCCAAAGCGGTGGCGTGGGGAAAGGCCGGCAGATCGTCCTGCAGGCGCGTCAGTTCCTCCAGCCAGTCCCGACGCACCAGGTCCGGCCGGGTGGAGAGGGCCTGTCCCAGCTTGATGAAGCAGGGCCCCAGACCCGTCAGGGTGTTGAGAATGCGAAGCGCCAGGCCCTGCTGAACGGCGGGGTCATTGCTGCCTCCACGCAGCAGCAGCACCAGCACCAGCCCCGCCAGGGACCACAGCACCTGAACAAGGCGCGGAATGGCGACCCAGGGACGCAGCAGAAGCCAGCCGAGATCCCGCCCGGGGTCGTAACGCATCGCATCGCGCTGAGTACAGAGAGAGACTTTAAGGAGATCAGGGGGATTTGATGGCGCTTCTGCCCCAGCTCACCCGTCGCCTCGGTCAGCCCCTGTTTCTGCCGGCCCACGGACGGGGGGCTGCCCTTCCGGATGGACTGCGTCAATTGCTGCGACGCCGCGCCGGCGTCTGGGACCTGCCGGAACTACCAGCCCTTGGCGGTCCGCTGGAGGCGGACGGCGCCATCGCAGACAGCCAACGCTCCGCCGCG
Organism: Synechococcus sp. MU1651; assembly: GCF_023630635.1. Classification (NCBI taxonomy): domain Bacteria; kingdom Bacillati; phylum Cyanobacteriota; class Cyanophyceae; order Synechococcales; family Synechococcaceae; genus Synechococcus; species Synechococcus sp. MU1651. The sequence continues at coordinate 64,317 of NZ_JAKUHJ010000001.1, read as the reverse complement.
GCAGCGATGGGGGTGGCGCGCTGCTGGTACGGGGTGAACGGGGCCACGGGGTTGCTGCAGGCCGCACTGCTGGCCATGGTCCGGCCCGGAGAGCGGGTGCTGCTGCCCCGCAACGTGCATCGCAGCCTGATTCAGGCCTGTGTTCTTGGGGACCTGCGGCCGGTGCTGTTCGATCTCCCCTTTCAAAGCGACCGGGGCCAGCCGGCACCGGCGGATTCGGCCTGGATCGAACGGGTGCTTCAGGCCCTGCCCCGCGATGGAGCCCCCGTCCGTGCTGCAGTTCTGGTGCATCCCACCTACCAGGGCTATGCCAATGACCCAACGGCAGTAATTAAGCGGCTGCAGCAACAGGGCTGTTGCGTGCTGGTGGATGAAGCCCACGGCTGTCATTTTGCCGCTGAGGTGGACCATCCCCTCCCCCCCAGCGCTCTGCACTGCGGCGCTGATCTGGTGGTGCATTCCCTGCAGAAGTCGGCTGCAGCACTGGCGCAAACAGCGGTGCTCTGGCTGCAGGGGGAGCGTCTGGATCCCGTGCGTGTGGAACGCAGCCTGGGCCTGCTGCAAACCACCAGCCCCAGTGCGCTGCTGCTGGCCTCCTGCGAAGAAGCCCTTCAACACTGGCAACGACGCAAGGGACGCCGTCAGTTGCTGCAGCGGCTCCAGGAGGCGGAAGCGCTCGCCGATGGCCTGCGCCACAGCGGCGTGCCTCTGCTGAGCAACCAGGATCCGCTGCGCCTGATCCTGCACACGGGGCAGGCGGGCATCACCGGCCTTGATGCCGACGATTGGTTCCTGCCCCGCGGTTTGGTGGGCGAATTGCCGGAGCCAGCCAGCCTCACCCTCTGCCTGGGGCTGGCACGCCACCGAGGGCTGGGACGGCAGATGCGACACCACTGGCAGAACCTGCTGCGCAGCTTCCCCGATCGCACTCCCTTGCCAGCCTTCGAAGCCCCACCGCTTCCGCTGGTCACCTCCCCAGCCCAGTCACCGACCCAGGCCTGGACGGCGGATCATCAACAGGTGGCGTTGAAGGATGCGGAGGGCTGCATCGCGGCTGAATTGCTGTGCCCTTACCCACCGGGCATCCCCCTGCTGATTCCCGGCGAACGCCTCGATCGCCAGCGGCAGCGCTGGCTTGAACGCCAGCAACTGTTCTGGGGAGACCAGATCCCAGACGCACTGACTGTGGTGAGTGGGGGCTGAGCTGGGACAGCAAAGGTGGCCTCAAGCCTCGAGATCACGGCCAACAGCGATTGATAGTGTGAATCCAGGACGCCTCCAATCAGCGTGATCCGTGAGGTTGTCCTCGATCAGAGCCAAGCACCAGCGGCCCGAGCAGCCCTGCGCAAGCGGTTGATCAGTGGCCTCGGTGTGGGGGGCTTTGGCCTGCTTGTCGTGAGCCTGGGGGGCTGGTGGTTCACCGCCGCGCTGGGGGGAATGGTGCACCTTGGCCTGCTGGAGTTCTTCCGGATGGCGCAATTCAAGGGAATTCGCCCCGCCACCAAAACCACCCTGGTGGCCTGCCAACTGCTGCTGTTCACCACCCAGTGGGCGATCCAGGGCGGGCTGCCGGCTGATGTGGCTCACGCTGTTCTGCCGCTCTCTGGAGCCGCCATCTGCGGTTGGCTGCTGCTGCAACCGGTGACGGGGTCCATCGCCGACATTGCGGCATCGATCTTCGGGCTGTTCTACCTGGGTTTTTTGCCCAGCCACTGGCTGAGTCTGCGCGGTTTGGACAACGGTCTGGAGATCACCCTGTCGGCCTGCCTGATGATCGTGGCCACCGACATCGGCTCCTGGGCCGTGGGACGGCGTTACGGGCGACGGCCCCTCTCACCGATCTCCCCAGGGAAAACCATCGAGGGGGCGATCGGTGGATTCATCTCGGCCATGCTGATGGGCCTGATCTGCGGCCAGCTGATGGGCTGGGCGCTGCATGGCCTGCCAGGCCTGCTGCTGGGGGCCCTGATCGCTCTGTTCGCCCTGGTGGGAGACCTGACGGAATCGATGATGAAACGCGATGCAGGCGTGAAGGACTCCGGTGACGTGCTGCCCGGCCATGGCGGGATCCTGGACCGGATCGACAGCTATCTGTTCACCCCAGCGGTGGTCTTTTACGCGATCGCTTTATGCCAACCACTGTTGGCCCCATAAGCAGCGCTATGGGGTGACGCTGGCCTGACCTTTGAGGGCCAGCTGGCCCCCCCCCAGCTGCACCTGCTCGATTCGAATGGCGGGGTCCATCGGCAGCAAGGTGCGCGGTTCATCGGCGGTCTCCGGCCGGAAGCACAACGTTCCCTGCTCCGCATTGATGCGGAAGCGACGGCGAACAGGTTCTTGATGGGCCGCGACGGGCACCTGCAACTCGAGCAGATCCACGTCAATGCGCAGCGCCCCCAACGGGCTGAGCCCCATCAGCTGTTCGGCCATCCAGTCCCCGAGCCAGCGCCAGGGTTCGGCCAGCAACGCGCTGTTGAGCTGACGGCCGTTGAAACTCACCTCGCCCGCCACCTGGAACGGCTGCTTCAGGGCCAGCATCTGACCGGGACTGAGCAGCTTCATGTCCACCGCAATCGGACCGCTGCGCAACTCAACATGCTGCAAGGGCAGCCCCTGGAAACAGGCATCCCTCGCCCTGAGGGTCACACCATCCAGACGCCCCCGCAGCAACGACCAGCTGGAGCCGTTCAGGGCCAGTTCGAGGCTGCCGATGCTGTCGCATTGGCTGCGAATCCATAGGCGCAGGGCCCCTGCCAGCACATTGAGAACGGGATCAGCCATGGGTCAACAGCGCCTCACACCGCTCAGCCACCTTGCGGGGCTGATCGATATGGGGGAGATGGCCGCAGGAAGGGAAGGTCTCCACTGGCTGATCCAACAAGGCCTGAAGCGCCTGCTTCTGCGGAGCACGCAGAATCCGATCGTTGTCACCCCAGATCACGTGCAGTGATTGGGAGGGCAGGGGATCCCCACATCCGGCGAAACCACCGCTGCGGGCGAAGGCCGCCAAGGCCTCCGCCCAGCCGGAGCATTGCAGGTGCAACGAGGCGATTTGCTCTTCAGGAGCACCCACATCCGCATCGGGATCAGCGAAAGCCTGGCGACACAGCCCCCGCCGCACACCAGGACGCCCCAGGAACCAGGCACCAAAACGATCCAACAGGGGCGGAACAGGCATCGGACGCCCCGTGAGACCGGCAGGAGCCAGCAGCAGCAGAGAAGCCACACGCTCGGGATGACGCCGGGCCAGCTCCACGGCTACGGACCCTCCCATGGAGGCCCCGATCAGGCTCAAGGGAGCGTCTGTGGGAAGCCGCTCCAGCAGGGCATCGAGATGCCGCAACACAGCCTCTGGCCCGTAGGTCAGGCCCCGGGGACGCGGCGAAAAACCAAAACCGAACAGGTCGGGGATGAACAGCTGAAAGCGATCGGCCAGGAGGGGAGCCAGGCGCCGGTATTCGAGAAAACTGCTGTCGAAACCATGCAGCAGCAACAACGGAGCGCCCTGGCCGAGCACCGCCACCGGGAACGGATCATCCACACCCAGACCCGGCAACGTCCACCACTGCACCTCAGCGGCCAGGGACTCGGCCTGCGGGTCAAGCAGAGCCGGCCGCAATTGATCCAGAAGCGTCTTCAAAGGCTGCTGGGGCTGAGTTCGGCAGCGCCCACAAGGGCCTCCAGCAAAGCACCAGGCGTCACAGCGAAGGGCAAATGATGCAGATCGGAACCATCACGGCAGGCGAAGCGACACACCTCCTGCAACTCACTGAGGCTGGCCTGCGCCAGACCCAGATCATCAAGGCTGACGGGCAGACCAAGCTGCCGCAGCAGCGGCAACAGCTGGCGGTGTGCCTGGCCTGCAAGCCGGTTGCCGCCCAGACGTTCCTCCAGACGAAGCTGCACAAGAATTCCGAAGCCCACCTTCTCGCCATGCAGAACGTGGTGACAGGCCTCCAGCTGGGTGAGGCCGTTGTGAACGGCATGGGCCGCAACAGTGCGGCAACGGGCACCTCCCAGTCCTCCCATAACCCCAGCTGTGAGAGCACAGGCTTCGGCGGTGCGCACCCAGGCTTCACTGTCTGGATCCTCCAGCGCCGTGAGGCTGTCGATCAGCAATTGATCCCGTAGGACACGTGCCATCTGCACGGCCTGCTGCACCAGACCATCGCTGCTGTCGCCGCTGCTCACTGAAGCTTCGTACCACTTGGCCAAGGCATCAGCGACACCACTGGCCAGCGTGCGGGGTGGGGCCTGACGCACCAGGCCGTGATCGAAGACAAGAAGATCAGGACAGCGATCGAGGGCCACATCCCCTTCGAAAGCACCCTGAGGGGAATAGATGTTGGAGAGAGCCGTCCAACCGGCGCAGGTGGAGGCGCTCAGTGGAACGGTGATGCAGGGCAAGGAAAGGCGATGGGCCAGCAACTTGCCGGCGTCCAGCACTTTTCCGCCCCCCGCGGCCAAAACGGCGTCACAGCCCTGGGCTTCCGCAGCCAGCCTCTGGAGATCCTGCTCACAGCAGTCGAACTGAAGCTGAGCTTGGAGGGGCTTGAGCCCTTGGGCCAGGAGATCCGACACCAAACGCTGACGCTGATCAGCAGTGGAAGCACTGCGACCAAGTACCAGCGGGCGTGAACAGAGGGATTTGATCTGAGGCAAGGCCTCATCCCAGGCTCCATCCCCCCGCAAGACGCTGGCGGGGGCAATGGAGTGGGACGAGATGGATCGAACCATCAGACGCTGGCACCGGCGAGTTGCGGTGCCGTGTCCACCTGACCTTTGTGACGGACCACCACCTTCTTGTTCTCATCGACATCAACTTCGGCGTGGTCGCCGTCTTTGATCCGACCCGACAGCACCTCTTCAGCGAGGGAATCCTCGAGAAGACGCATGACGGCCCGACGCAGCGGACGTGCGCCATAGGCAGGGTTGTAGCCCTCCTCCACCAGGCGCTCCTTGAAGGCATCGGACACGGTGAGGGTGATGCCCTTCTCGCCCATGCGGCCAAAGACCTCCTTGAGCATGATCTCGGCGATCTCCTTGACCTCGTCGCGGTTGAGCTGACGGAAGACAATGATTTCGTCGAGACGGTTGAGGAATTCAGGCCGGAAGTACTGCTTGAGCTCCTCATTCACCAGGGAACGGATCCGGGTGTACTGAGACTCCTCAGCGCTTTCACCGGAGAACTCGAAGCCGAGGCCGCCGCCACCCTTCTCGATCACCTTCGAACCGATGTTCGAGGTCATGATGATCAGGGTGTTCTTGAAGTCGACCGTGCGGCCCTTGGAATCGGTCAGACGGCCGTCTTCCAGAAGCTGCAGCAGCAGGTTGAACACATCGGGGTGCGCCTTTTCGATTTCGTCGAAGAGCACCACGGTGTAAGGCCGACGACGCACCGCTTCGGTGAGCTGACCGCCTTCGTTGAAGCCCACATAGCCCGGAGGCGAGCCGATCAGCTTGCTAACCGTGTGGCGCTCCATGAATTCCGACATGTCGAGGCGGATCATCGCCTCTTCGCTTCCGAAGAAATAGGTCGCCAGAGCTTTGGTGAGCTCGGTTTTACCTACACCGGTGGGGCCGGAGAAGATGAAACTGGCGATCGGGCGGTTGGGGTTCTTCAGGCCAACCCGAGCACGGCGGATGGCCTTGGACACCGCCTTGACGGCTTCGTCCTGACCAATCAGGCGCTTGTGGAGGGTTTCCTCCATGTTGAGCAGCTTGACCGACTCGCTCTCAGTGAGCTTCTGCACCGGAACACCGGTCCAGGAGGCAACGATCTGGGCGATGTCCTCCTCGTTCACCATCGGTGAGCTGTCCGAAGCAGGTGCTTCAGTTGCAGCTGTTTCACCGGATTCAGAAGTTGCGTCAGCCTTGACCTCATCCTTGTTGGCCTGAAGCAGAGAACGGATCTGCTCCCGCAGTTCCACTTCCTTCTCGCGCAGTTCACCGGCCTTGGTGAAGTCCTGATCGCGAACGGCATCCTCCTTTTCCTTCTGGACGGAACGCAGTTCCTTGTCGACTTCCTTGGCCGCGGGGGGCAGCTTCGAATTGAGCAAACGCACGCGGGAACCGGCTTCATCGATCAGGTCGATGGCCTTGTCGGGCAGGAAGCGATCCGAGATGTAGCGATCACCGAGGGTTGCAGCCGCCACAAGGGCGTCGTCGGTGATCTTGAGGCGGTGGTGCTGTTCGTAGCGCTCGCGCAGGCCGCGAAGAATTTCGATGGTGTCGTCGATGGACGGCTCACCCACGTTCACCGGCTGGAAACGGCGCTCCAGGGCGGCGTCCCGTTCAATGTGCTTGCGGTACTCGTCGAGGGTGGTGGCGCCGATGCACTGCAGCTCACCGCGGGCGAGGGCCGGCTTGAGGATGTTGGCGGCGTCGATCGCCCCCTCAGCAGCGCCGGCACCGATCAGGGTGTGCACCTCGTCGATCACGAGGATCACGTTTCCGGCCGCCTTGATCTCCTCCATGATCTTCTTGAGGCGCTCTTCGAACTCACCTCGGTACTTGGTGCCGGCCACCAGCAGACCGATATCCAGGGTCAGGACGCGCTTGTCTTCAAGGATGTCGGGAATGTCGCCCTGCTGAATGCGCTGGGCCAGACCTTCAGCGATGGCGGTCTTACCGACACCGGGCTCGCCGATCAGAACGGGATTGTTCTTGGTGCGGCGACCCAGGATCTGGATGACGCGATCGATTTCGTTGTGACGACCCACCACCGGGTCGAGCTTGGCTTCGGTGGCGAGCTGGGTGAGATTGTTGCCGAACTCGTCGAGGGTGGGGGTTTTGGTGGATCCCTTGGCACCGCCGCCACCACCACCGGCGGACACCTCAGCTGTTTCACCGAGCATGCGGATCACCTGGGTGCGCACCTTGGCCAGGTCGACGCCAAGATTCTCCAGCACGCGGGCTGCAACACCTTCGCCCTCACGGATCAGACCGAGCAGCAGGTGTTCAGTGCCGATGTAGTTATGACCAAGCTGACGGGCCTCTTCCAGAGACAGCTCCAGGACGCGCTTGGCGCGGGGAGTGAAGGGGATCTCAACGGCGACAAAGCCAGATCCACGACCGATGATTTTCTCAACTTCAACCCGGGCGTCCTTGAGGTTGACCCCCATGGACTTGAGCACCTTGGCGGCAACCCCCGTTCCCTCGCCAATCAGGCCGAGGAGGATTTGTTCGGTACCAACAAAGTTGTGACCAAGTCTGCGGGCCTCTTCCTGAGCCAGCATGATCACCTTGATGGCCTTCTCGGTGAAGCGTTCAAACATCGCTGGGCCAATGCAGTGATGCGACCAAGCTATCAGGGTTGAGGGCCTGCTGCGAGTGTTCGGTTTGTTCGGTCACTTTCCAGTCTGAGACTGGCCTGAAGCACACAAAAAATATCAATGAATCCCACAAGATTCACCGCTTTTTTTGTCTCCCAGGGACGGGAAACCGAACAACTTCAAGCCGCCGAGGTGGGCGACGGCGCTGACGGGATGCGACACCACTGAATAAGTGCGTCGCGACCATCGGAGTAGTACCCGGAACGGGTGCCTGCGATGCGAAAACCGGCTTTGGCGTAAAGCGCCAGAGCGGCAACGTTGTCGCTGGCCACCTCGAGGGTGGCGTGCACGGCACCGTGCTGTCGTGCCCGTTGCAACAGTGCTTTCAAAAGCACACCTCCATGGCCGCTGCGAAGCCTGTCGGGATCCACAGCCACCGCCGTGATGTGCAGTTCATCGGCCACCATCCAGCCGCAGGCCACCCCCAACAGGGCTTCGGCCTGCACAAGACCGATGCAGAGGCGCCGGGGGTCGTCAAGCTCACGCCGCCATTGTTCTGCGGTCCAGAGGCCGTTGAGCGCCCGTTGATCCAGTGCCAGACAGGCTTGCTGCCAGGACGGGTCCAGACGCAGGATCTGCGCAGTCGGTTCGCCCCCTGCAGGGTCGATTCCTAGATTGCCCTTCGACGCCGCCACTCCGTGACCCAAACCATCACCAGTCAACGGCCCTTCGAGGCCAACCGGGATGCGGAGAGCCCCAATCGCAACCTGACCCCGATCACCACAGAACTCGACGACACCGACCGTCTTGTTGTGGGCGGATGTCGTCTCAGCGATCTGGCCGAGCGTTACGGCACACCGTTGTATGTGCTGGACGAAGCCACCGTTCGGGCCACGTGCCGGGCCTACCGCCAGGCCCTGGAGAAGCATTACGCCGGGCCATCCCTGCCGATCTACGCCTCCAAGGCCAACAGCTCCCTGGTGATGAGCAGCCTGGCGGCCTCCGAGGGGCTGGGTCTGGATGCGGTGTCAGCCGGTGAACTGCTGACCGCACTGCGTGGGGGGATGCCCGGAGAGCGGATGGTGCTGCACGGCAACAACAAATCTGACGAGGAGCTGCTGCTCGCGTACGCCAACAAGGTGACGATCGTTGTGGACAACCAGCACGATCTCGATCGCCTCGCCGAACTGGTGCCCGCTGGAGCCGAACCGGCTCGCCTGATGCTGCGCTTCACCCCAGGCATCGAGTGCCACACGCACGAATACATCCGCACCGGTCACCTGGACAGCAAGTTCGGCTTCGATCCCGACCAGGTGGAACCCGTGCTGCGCAGCCTGGTGGGACAGCCCTGGGCCCAACTCACCGGGCTGCACGCCCACATCGGATCCCAGATTTTTGAACTCGAACCCCACCGGGATCTGGCGGCGGTGATGGCCGACAAGCTGAAACTGGCCCGTGACCTGGGCCATCCCGTGAGCGACCTCAACGTGGGCGGCGGCCTGGGCATCCGCTACGTGGAGTCGGACGACCCCCCGAGCATTGAGCAGTGGATCCAGGTGGTGGCCGAAGCCGTCACCACCGCTTGCCAGGAACGGGGCCTCGAGCTGCCGCGGTTGATGTGCGAACCGGGCCGTTCCCTGGTGGCGACCGCCGGCGTGACCCTGTACTCGGTGGGCTCGCGCAAAACGATCCCGAACGTGCGCACCTACGTGGCCATCGACGGTGGCATGAGCGACAACCCTCGCCCGATCACCTACCAGTCGCTCTACACCTGCTGCCTGGCCGATCGCCCCCTGGCCAAGTCAGACGAAAGCGTGAACCTGGTGGGCAAGCACTGCGAATCCGGCGATGTGCTGCTGAAGGACCTGCCCCTGCCCACCACCGAGAGCGGTGACATCGTCACCGTGTTTGCCACCGGTGCCTACAACGCCTCGATGAGTTCGAACTACAACCGGATCCCGAGGCCCGCTGCCGTTCTGGTGCACGACGGGGCAGCTGAACTGGTGCAGAAGCGGGAGCAGCCGGATGACCTGCTGCGCTACGACGTTTTGCCAGAACGATTCAACGCGTTACGTTGACAGCAGTGATGAGAAGGGCGGAGTGAACGTGTTGGCGGTGGTGGATCCGCGCCTTGTGCTCGACGTTCTTTTTGCATCTTCCATCGGCTTTCTGCTTTTTTCCCGCGTCAACGAGCAGCGCACCCTCTGGCTGCTCCGGGGATGGTTGTTTCTTGTGGCGATGGCCTGGTTCGTCCAGCGCTTCGCCAACCTGCCCCTCACCACAAAGCTGGTGGACGCGCTCGTCATGGCCTGTTCGCTCTCCCTGGCCATCCTTTGGCAGGGGGAGCTGCGGCGCCTGATGGAACTGCTGGGGACCGGTCGTCTGGCCGTGTTGCTGGGCAATCCCCAAAAAGAATTCAGCGCTTCGGCAGGCACCGTCAGCCAGATCACCGAGGCAGCAGGCCGGCTGTCGCAGTTGCGGCGTGGAGCCCTGATCGTGGTGGACCTGGGCAGCGACCTGAGGCCTGAGGACTTTCTCAATCCAGGCATCCCCATTGGTGCGGTGCTGAGTCGCGAGCTGATGCTCAACCTGTTCGCCGCCGACACCCCCCTCCACGACGGTGCCGTGCTGGTGCGGGGCAATCGCATCGAATCGGCGGGGGTGATTCTTCCCCTGTCGAGGGACAGCGTGAGCCGTTTCGGCACCCGCCACCTAGCGGCCCTCGGGATCACGGAGCGCTTCGATCGCTGCATCTGCATCGTTGTGTCGGAAGAAACCGGCACGCTGTCTCTGGCGAACCAGGGCAAGCTGGAACGACCGATCACCAGTTCACGCCTCCAGGAATTGCTCAGGGAGCTGTTCAGCACCGCCGAATCGATGCCGCCAGCACGGCGTACGGTGGGTAGCGCTCCGTCTGAATCGCTGTCTTGAGCCGTCCTCCGGCCACCGACACTGACACGGCCGATCGTTCGCTTCTGCCTGCGGACCTCGACCCGGGTCGGCTCCCGCAGCACGTGGCCGTGATCATGGATGGCAACGGTCGCTGGGCTAAATCCCGCGGTTTGCCCCGCGTGATGGGGCATCGGGCTGGGGTTGAAGCGCTGAAAGCCACACTGCGACTGTGCAGCGACTGGGGGATTCAAGCCCTCACGGCCTACGCCTTCTCCACGGAGAACTGGTCGCGCCCAGGGGAGGAAGTGAACTTCCTGATGACCCTGTTCGAACGGGTGCTGCAGGCCGAACTGCAGGCGCTCGAGGCCGAACAGGTGCGGATTCGCTTTCTCGGCGATCTGAAGGCCCTGCCCCAGAAACTGCAGGAGCTGATTGCCGATGCCACGGCCCGGACGGCGGGCAACAACGGCATTCACTTCAACGTCTGCACCAACTACGGCGGTCGACGGGAGCTGGTGCAAGCCGCTCAGCGGCTGGCCCAACGCGCTGCAGCCGGGGAGCTGGACCCCGACAGCATCGACGAGAACAGCATCGCCGCCGAACTGTTCACGGCTGGCGAACAGGATCCCGATCTATTAATCCGCACCAGCGGCGAACACCGAATCAGCAATTTCCTGCTCTGGCAGCTGGCCTACGCCGAAATTCACGTCACCGATGTGCTCTGGCCTGACTTCAATGCCGATGCACTGAAAGCCGCCCTGCGCGATTTCCAACGTCGCCACCGCCGCTTCGGCGGTCTTGATCCGATCCGCCCATGACCCTCAGCATCCGCCACGACTGGACCACCGAGGAGATCCAGACCCTGCTGGAACTTCCCTTGATGGAGCTGCTCTGGCAGGCCCAAACAGTGCATCGGGAAGCCAACCCGGGCTACCGGGTGCAGCTGGCCTCGTTGCTGAGCGTGAAAACGGGGGGCTGCGAAGAAGACTGTGCTTACTGCTCTCAGTCGATCCACAACAGCAGTGACGTCACCGCCTTTGAGGCCCAGATGCAGGTGGAGCCGGTGCTTCAACGGGCCCGGGCCGCCAAGGAAGCCGGAGCTGATCGCTTCTGCATGGGCTGGGCCTGGCGGGAGATCCGCGATGGCGCTCCCTTTGAGGCGATGCTCGAAATGGTGCGGGGGGTGCGCGGCATGGGGATGGAAGCCTGCGTGACCGCGGGGATGCTCACCGACCAGCAGGCGGAACGCTTGGCCGAAGCTGGCCTCACGGCCTACAACCACAACCTCGACACCAGCCCCGAGCACTACGACCGGATCATCTCCACCCGCACCTATCAGGAACGGCTGGAAACCCTGCAACGGGTGCGCAAGGCCGGCGTCACCCTCTGCTGCGGCGGCATCATCGGCATGGGTGAAACCCTGCGGGACCGCGCCTCAATGCTGCAGGTACTGACCAGCATGAACCCCCATCCCGAAAGCGTTCCGGTGAACGGGCTGGTGGCGGTGGAAGGCACACCTTTGGAAGAGCAGGCTCCCTTTGAACCGCTGGAGCTTGTGCGAATGGTGGCGACGGCAAGGATCCTGATGCCCCATGCCCGGGTGCGGTTGAGCGCCGGCCGTGAATCGATGAGCCGGGAAGCGCAGATCCTCTGCCTCCAGGCGGGGGCCGATTCGATCTTCTACGGCGATGTTCTGCTCACCACCGGCAACCCGGACGTGGAGGCCGACCGCCAACTGCTCGCCGATGCGGGGGTGACCGCCAACTGGCAGGAGGGCGCGGCGGCTCCGGCCAGCTGCTCGCCCCGTTGACCAGCTGCACCCATGTAACGATCACCCCACTGGCACACAGGTTGAGGGGGCGCAGGGCTAGTCCGGAAACAGCCCTTCGATGAGGCGCCGTGATTGATCCCCTCGTCATCCCCTTGCTGCTCGGTCTGTTCGTTCTCTCGGTGATCCTTGAAACCATCAAAGACGAACGGCAGCGTCACCGCTCTTGAGATCAGGCCTGACAGCTTCTGAGCGGACCATCCCGACTGTCACCAACCGGAAACACTGCACAAAACACTCATTGTGGGTGGCATCCCGGTTGAGCTACACCGTGCTGGTCTGTGATCCAGCCATGAAGATCGACAGCGCCAACGCTCAACCGATGGGAAGCCTGATCTTTGAAGGAGGGCACAAGCCCTTCCATGCCCTGGCCTGTCCCCTGAAGCCGGCTTCGGTGCGGATCAGCAGGAAAGCCTGACAACCAACAACGCGGTGGCACACTCCGGCCTGATGCAGGCTGGAGGACTGTTGAACCTGTAAGCGCGTGGATCCAAGCAACCTGGAGCCTGTGCTGGCCAAGGACAGCCGACTCCTGGTGGCGGCGTTCTATGCCTTCACGCCCCTGGATGACGAGCGTCGGGAGGCATTGCTGAGCAGCTTGCCGAGCCTGGCTCGCGAAGGCAGCGTGCTCGGATCTGTGTTGGTGGCCCATGAAGGGGTGAATGGCACGATCAGCGGACCAGAGCACGGCGTTGATGCGCTGCTGGATCACCTGCGCGCCTCGTTGGATCTGGGCGACGACCACTACGCACGGCTCGAGGTGAAGCGCAGCTGGGCCGAAAAACCGGTGTTCCGCCGTTTCAAGGCCCGCCGCAAAAAGGAGATCGTGACCATCGGCGTGGCCAGCGTGGATCCCAGCGCCAGCGTGGGCACCTATGTGGAACCCGAACACTGGAATGCCCTGGTGGATGATCCCGACACCCTGCTGATCGACACCCGCAACAGCTACGAAACGGCGATCGGCAGCTTCGAGGGGGCCATCGACCCCAGCACCGAGAGCTTCCGCGACTTCCCGCACTGGGCAGAGTCCACGCTGCGGCCCCTGATCGAAGAGAAGGGCAGCAAGCGCATCGCCATGTTCTGCACCGGCGGGATCCGCTGCGAAAAAGCCAGCAGCTACCTGCAGCAAGAGGGTTTCGGGGAGGTGCACCACCTGCGGGGCGGCATCCTCAAGTACCTCGAGCAGGTGCCGGAAGCCGAAAGCCGCTGGCAAGGGGAGTGCTTTGTTTTTGATCAACGGGTGGCGTTGAACCACCGGCTGGAACCTGGAGAGCACAGCCTTTGCCACGCCTGCGGCCTGCCGGTGTCAGCCCAGCAACGCGAACTGCCGAGCTACATCAAGGGGGTGCAGTGCGTGCACTGCGTGGATCGCTTCAGCGATGCCGACCGGGAACGCTTCGCCATGCGTCAGCGTCAGATCGATCAAAGCCAGATTGATCAAAGTCAGATCGACCAACACAACATCGACCAGCAGCAGGCCTGAGCAGTCAGTCCGCATCGGACAATCCCTGGCAGGGACCACCCCGATGCCGTGCTGCCGATCCTCTACAGCTTTCGACGCTGCCCCTACGCCATGCGCGCCCGCTGGGCTCTGCTGGAAGCAGGACTGTTGGTTCAGTGGCGGGAGATCGCACTGAAGGCCAAGCCGGCGGAGATGTTGGCGGTCTCCCCCAAGGGCACCGTGCCCGTGTTGGTGTTGCCGGACGGCAGAGTGATCGAAGAAAGCCTGGCGGTGATGCACTGGGCCCTGGATCAAGCAGACCCTCGCGAGCTGCGCAACGCCGGCGATGCCTCAGCGCTGATCGAGCAGAACGACGGTGCGTTCAAACATCATCTCGACCGCTTCAAATACACCGACCGCTACCCCGGCACCAACAAAGAGGAGCAACGCTCCGCCGGGCTGACAATCCTTCAGAACTGGAACCAGAGGATCGCTGATCAGGGCTGGCTGCTTGGCAAGCGCTGCTCGCTGGCGGATGCCGCCCTCTGGCCGTTCGTGCGGCAGTGGCGGATCGCAGATCCCGAGGGATTCGACAACGACAACAGCCTGGAAGCTCTTCGCCAGTGGCTCCAGCGTTTCCTCGAGGACCCCCGCTTTGAGCGGCTGATGCAGCGGGCCGACCCCTGGAATGCCGGGGGGCAACAACACCACTTCCCCGCCGATGCCGTGGCAGTTCCCAAGGATCAAGCCCTGTTTCACCTGGCCCTCAAGGCCGACTGGCAGGCCGCCGAGGCCAACGGCAGCTACCGCATCTCCACCCGGGGAATGAGCCTGAAGCAGGTGGGCTTCATCCACTGCTCCTGGCAAGAGCAGGTGCAGGCGACCTTTGAGCGGTTCTACGCCGACGCCGGCGAGGTGCTGCTGCTGGAGATTGATCCCGCTTCCGTGAACGCTCCCCTGCGGGCCGATGCCATCCCCACCGGCGAACTGTTCCCCCATCTCTACGGGCCGCTGCCCTTGGAGGCAGTGCGCTCGGTCGGCACCATGCCCGCAGCAGCATGACCGGACGACCATGACCGTGGCCAGATCCCAATCGATGCTTGAGCAACTGGAAGCCGAAGCCCGTGATCGGGGACTGCTGCTGAGGTTGCAAGTGGGCCGCCCCCTGGGGCTGTGGAGCCTGCGGCTGGTGGTAGCCCAGCAAACCGCCAGCGGCAGCCTGTTGCTGCTGGGGGAAATGAAGGGATGGGCCTATCCCGCCGCCACAGGCCTGCAGCTCGACACGATGCGAGTGATGCCAAAGGCGCCTGCCGGCGTGGGTGATCTGATCTGGGCGGCCACCATGGCCTGGGCCCAGGAGGCCACCCCCTGCTCACGGGCCCGGTTGCTGGCCATCCGCGACGACGAACAGCAGCACCGCCGGTTGGTGCGCTACTTCCGCCAACGCGGCTTCGGCAAAACTCGCGATGTGGAGGCGGCGCTCTGGGATCTGCCCCTGCGCATGGTCTGGGGCGGCGCCGGGGCCCTGATGAGTGGTGATCTGGCCACCGTGCTGGAGCGCAGCCTGCGGGGCTGGCGTCAGTCGGCGGCGTGATAGCTGCTGCGAACCAGCGGACCACTCCGCACCTGGGCAAAGCCCAGCTCTCGGGCCACGTCCGCCAGCTCATCGAACTCCTGGGGCGTCCAATAGCGGGCCACCGGAATGTGCACCAGCGAGGGGCGCAGGTACTGCCCCAGGGTGATCCGTTGGCAATCCACGTTGCGGAGATCCTTGAGGGTGGCGATCACCTCCTCGCGGCTCTCGCCCAAGCCGAGCATCAGGCCACTCTTGGTGGGGATCTCAGGAGCCAGCTCACGGGCAGCCGCCAGTAAACCCAGCGACCGCTCATAGGTGGCACCGCGGCGCACCTCCCCCTGCATACGCTGCACCGTTTCCAGGTTGTGGTTGAAGCACACCGGCTGGGCCTCAAGCACCGTGGCCAGCCGCTCCCGTTGGGCCGTCACCGCCTGATCGTGATCCGCCACGCCCCCCCAGAAATCGGGGGTGAGCACCTCAAGGGCGATCAGCGGATTACGGGCCCGGATCGCCGCCATGGTGCTGGTGAACAGGCTGGCGCCGTGATCGGCGAGATCGTCACGGGCCACCGCCGTGAGCACCACGTAACGGAGCTGCATCGCCTCCACCGCATCGGCCACACGTTCGGCTTCTGCGGTATCCACCGGCATCGGGGCCTGGCCCTTGTCCACCTGGCAAAAGGCACAACTGCGGGTGCAGATCGAGCCGCCCAACAGGAACGTCGCCGTTCCGGCGGCGTAGCACTCGCCGCGGTTGGGGCAGCGCCCCTCCTCACAGATGGTGTGGAGACGGTTGTGCTTCACCAGCCCCTGCACCCGCTCCAATTCAGAGGCATTGCCGATCGGCCGCCGCAGCCAGTCCGGCAGTCGCTCGGCCGGAGGGATGGCGCTGTACTTGCTCATACCGGCCGGCGCCCCTCCAGGGCCCTGCTCAGGGTGACCTCATCGGCGTATTCCAGTTCACTGCCCATGGGCAGGCCGTAGGCGATCCGGCTCACCGAGCAGAAGGGCTTCAGCAACCGCCCCAGATACAAGCTGGTGGTGTCCCCTTCCACGCTGGGGGTGAGGGCCAGGATCACTTCACTGATCTCCTCGTTGGTGATGCGCTGCACCAATTCGGTGACATGCAGCAGCTCCGGGCTGATGCCATCCATAGGTGAAATCAGACCACCGAGCACGTGGTAGCGCCCCTGGAATTCTCGGGTGCGCTCCAGCGCCAGCAGATCGCGGGAATCAGCCACCACGCAGATCACGCCGTTGCGGCGCTCGGGGTTGCGGCAGATCTCACACTCCGGATCAGCGGAGAGGTGGAAACAGGTTTGGCACTGGCCCACCTGGGTGCGAGCCGCCAACAGGGCATCAGCGAACTGGTGGATCTGCTCCTGCGGTTGGTTCAGCAGATGCAACGCGAGCCGCTGGGCCGTGCGCGGGCCGATGCCGGGCAGACGCTCGAACTGATCAATCAGCCGAGCCAACGGTTTGGTGAAGCCGCTCAGGGGTCTGCCGCCGATGCGGGAAATGTAGGAGTTGCAGAGATCATCTGCCGCAACAAAGGCCACGACCATCAGGCCACAACGGCAGAATGACCCGTGGATTGATCGCCCCGCTGATGCAGCTCCTCCAGTCTCTGAGTCGCGTGATCGTTTGCGGCGTTCTGGCACTGGTGCTGGGGGCCTGCGCAGCGGGACCGACTGCAGGACTGCAGTCGTACCAGAGCCCGGATGGCCGTTTCGCCTTCCTCTATCCCACCGGCTGGACCGAGGTGCAGGTGAGCAACGGACCCCGTGTGGTGTTTCACGACCTGATCCACAGCGATGAAACCGTGAGCCTGATGATCAACAAGGTGAACGAAGACAACGAGCTGAGTGAACTGGGCAGTGCCGTTGCCGTGGGAGAGCGCCTGCGCCGTGAAGTGATCGCGACCGCCGGCAGCGGCCGCACCGCTGAGCTCGTGGAAGCGCAGGAGCGTGAGGTGAATGGCCACACCTTCTACGACCTTGAATACGCCGTGCACCTGGAAGACCGTGACCGCCACGAGCTGGCGACCGTCGTGGTGGACCGCGGCCGGCTTTACACCCTGGCCACCAGCGTCAACGAAGACCGCTGGGCCAAGGTGGGTGACCTCTGCGGCCGGGTGGTGCGCTCACTCACCCTGCTGATCTGATCAGAACAGGAAGCGGAAACGCCGGCCGTTGGGATCACCTGAATCGGCGCCACTGCTCGACTTCGCCGGCCACTCCGTATCAAGATAGCTGATGCCTTCGGCATCGAACGGAACCGCCCTCAGGCTGGTGGCCTCAAGTTCGGTGGTGCCCATGGCGGTGACCAACCCGCCCAGTTCCATTGGCCCCAGATCCGTCTCCAACGCCTGCCCTGCCGCAGTGATCAAGGCCGGCAGGCGGATCAGATTCTGCGGTTGTTTCATCTGCTCAAACAGCCCCTTCAGCGCCAGCTGCTGCCGTTCCAGCCGGCCGAAATCGCCGCGGCCGTCGTTGCGCCAACGCAGAAAACCCTCCAGATCCTTGCCCTTCAACAGCTGAGGGCCTGGCTGCAGGTCGATCAACAGGTTCTGACTGCGATCGACGTAATACAGGCGCTTGGGAACATCCACTTCGATGCCCCCCACTAGGTTGGCCAGGGTTTCGATCGCATCCAGGCGCACCACGATGTGGTGACGGATCGGGCGGTTCATCAGGCGCGACAACTCCCGCTCCACCGCCTCCACGCCGCCGTAGGCCATCAGCGCATTGAGCTTGATGCCGCCGAAGCCCTCGGCATCGATGTAGCTGTCGCGAGGGATCTGGGTAATCGACGTGGTGGTGCCATCCACCCGCACCGTGAAGATCACATCGGTGTTGCTGCCGGTGCGGTCCCGGCCCAGCACCACCACCTCCCTGGCCCCGAAGCCGGTCCACCCAACAAACGGGTTGGCCAGCGGCGCGGGCTGAGGCTGAGGCAGCGCGAAGGGTTGATCTGCCGTGCTGGATGGCGCGGTGATCAACCGGCTCAGCGGAACCGAGAGAATCAGGCCGCCGCTGAGACCCGCCACCACAGCAGCAACCATCGGCCAGTTGATGGCCTCAGATGACGCCTTAGCAGGAGGGGCTTGTGGCATGGCACACACGCTATGCAGCATCTTGGCGCGCTCGTCCCATCTCGGGAAGAGGGGCTTAGGCCTCTGTTAAACCAACGGATCGCTGATCACCATCGAGGCGCAGGGGAGCTGGCGGATCAATTGGCTGGTGCGATCACTGCCGGGAATCGGCAGACCGGCAACCCGCCTGCGCTGGGTGCGCAGGATCACCAGATCGTGTTCGCGGCTGAGCCGATGAATGGCCCCATCGATGCCGGGTCCCCGCACAATCACGATGTGGAACCGCTCCTCCGGAATCCCCGGCGGTCGCCAGCGGATCAGCTGCTGTTCCATCCAGTGACGGTCCTGCCCGCTGAAGCGGGGATCGTGAACGTGCAGCAGGGTGATCCGCACGCGCTGATCCTCAGGAGCTGAGTTGATCACCCGCAGCGCCAGTTCGAACTGCTCGCGAGCGTTGGCGGAGAGGTCTTTGATCGGAACGAGGATCCGGCCCAAGCCGCTTTCGGCCCCACGGCCCAGATTCACCACCACCACCGGACAATGGGCCGTGCGGCAGACCCCATCAACGATGTCGCCCATCAGCCAGGCCCGGAGTTGATCGCTGCGGGCTGCACCGATCAACAACAGATCCGCGGCCTGCTCCAGGGCTGTGCGGCTCATGCCGCCGGCGATGTCTTCATCCAGCCGCAGCAGGCTGCGGGTGGGCACAGCCAACTGGGCGCCGATGCTCTCCGCCGTGCTGAGGCGTCCGCGCGCTGCCGCAACGGCCCGGTTCAGGCCACCGCGCATCTCCTCGAGGCTGGGATTCACCATCGCCAGGGGCAACAGCACACCTTCAGCCCCCGATGAGCCCTGCACCAGCCGAGCCGCCATGCTCAGCAACCCCTTCTCGGTGCTGGGGTTGGCTACCGGCACCACGATGCGCAGGGGACGCTGCACCACCTCATTGACCCCATCCAGCACCGCCGCCTCCTCACCGAAGCTGACCGGCACCGCATCGGGGCTGGGATCCTTGAGCCGGGTCACCGACTGCTCGGTGAGGATCGGCCCCAGGGTGGCCGTCACCACCATCACCGCCAGCACGCTGTTGAGCACGGTCTGATTGAGCAAACCCGCCTGATAGCCGATGAAGGCGGTGGCCAGGGTCGCCGCCACCTTGGGCATCGTCAGCGACCACATCATCAGGATCTGAGCGCGGCGATAACCGAACAACCGTCCGCTGACCCACGACGCCAGGCCCTTGCCGCCGATGGCACCCACCAGCATCAGCGCGGTGAACTGAAAGTTGCCCAGGCTCTCGCCAAGGCTGCCCAAATCCAGCAGCAAGCCCAGATCGATGAAGAAGATCGGGATGAACAGCACGCCACCCACAAAAATCACCTGCTCCTTCACCCGGCCCTCGGGCAACACGGAATTCACCGCCAAACCAGCCAGGAAGGCGCCGACGATCTTCTCGACGCCGGCCAGCTCAGCCCCCAGGGAGGCCAGGAACAGGGCCACCAGAACAGCGAGCACCATCCGGTTTTCATCGCTGATGCCCCGCAGCACCAGGCGCCGGCCCAGCCAGCGGATGCCGATCACCACCACCAGAGCGAAGCCACCGATCTTGAGCAGCAGCAGGCCCAGGCCCAGCCCGCTGAGGCTGCCCTGGCCCAGCCCCAGCCCCACCGCCAGCAGCAGAAGAGCCACGATGTCGGTGAAGATCGTGCTGCCCACGCTCACCACCACTGACTCATCCTTCTGGGCGCCATAACTGCGCACGATCGGATAGCCCAAGGGGGTGTGGGTGGCCATCAGGGCGCCGAGCAACAGGCACGACACCGAGGCGAAGCCCGCCATCAGGCCGATCGACACGCCCGTGCCCACACCGATCAACAGGATCAGCAAGCCATAGATGAACGAGCGGCGTTTGACCCGGTTGAACTCCTCGAGGTCGATCTCCAGACCCATGGTGAACAGCAGATACACCGCCCCGAGATCGGAAAGCAGCCGCACCGTTTCGCTGCTGCTGTCGACCCAGTTCAAGGCATGGGGGCCCACCACCACACCAGCCGCCAGCAACCCCACCAGGTCGGGCAGACCCAGCCGCCGGATCAACGGCGGCACCGCCGCACTGATCGCCACCAACATCGAGAACACCCCGAGGGGGTGATGCATGACGTGGCTGATCGAGGCCTGCATGGCCATGGCTGCACCGCCGGCTTGCGGACCCAGCATGGTCGCGGGATCTGCCGGCAACAACAGCTGCTTCAGGAAGCGATAAGCCCTTCGCCGGCCTGCACCTGCCAGAGGTTGGTGTAGATCCCGCCCTGGTCCACAAGGCTGTCGTGGCTGCCCTGCTCCACAATCCGGCCCTGGTCCATCACCACAATCCAGTCGGCATGGCGCACCGTGCTGAGCCGGTGGGCGATCACCACGGTGGTGCGCTGCTGGGTGATCTGGGCCAAGGAGCGCTGGATGGCGGCTTCGGTGTCGTTGTCCACCGCAGCGGTGGCTTCATCGAGCACCAGCACAGGCGCATCCTTGAGGATGGCGCGGGCCAAAGCGATGCGCTGACGCTGTCCGCCGGAAAGGCGCTGCCCCCGCTCCCCAACAAGGGTGTCGTAACCCTGGGGCAAGGCGTCGATGAAGCCAGCGGCTTCAGCCAGGCGAGCGGCCTGCTCAATCGCCACCGGATCGGGATCTGCAACGCCATAGGCGATGTTCTCGGCCACGGTGCCGTGAAAGAGGTAAACGTCCTGACTTACCAGGGCGATGCAGCGGCGCAGGTCCTGCAGCTGCAGGGTGTCGATGGGGACTCCATCCAGGCAGATGCGTCCGCCATCACGCTCATACAGGCGCAGCAGCAGCTTCACCACGGTGCTCTTGCCAGACCCCGTCGCCCCGACGATGCCGAGGGTCGATCCCGCTGGCACGGTGAGATCGAAGCCCTGCAGCAGCGTTGATCGGCCGGCATAGGCGAAATCAACAGCTTCAAAGCGAATCTCACCCTGCAGCCGCTGCGGGTCCACCGGCACCGTCCCTCCCTGGATCAACACCGGCGTATCGATCAGATCGAGCACCCGTTGCGTGGAGGCCATCGAGCGCTGGTACTCATCGAGGGTGCGGCCAATGGCGGTTAACGGCCAGAGCAGCCGCTGGGTGATGAACACCAGAACGCTGTAGGTGGCCACCGGCAGTTCCCCGGCCAGGGCCTTGAAACCACCGATCAACAAAATCGCCAGAAAGGCGAACAGGATCGCGAAGCGAATCAAGGGGATGAAGGCCGCTGAGAGACGAATCGCCCGGGCATTGCTCAGGCGGTAAGCCAGGCTTTCCGCCCGCAGGCGCTCCAGTTCAAGAGCCTCAGCGGTGAAGCTCTTGATCGTGAGCATCCCCCCCAGGTTGTTGGCGAGCCGGGAGGCGAGGTCGCCCGCCCGAGCCCGCACCTCCCGATAGCGCGGCGCCAGCTGGCGCTGGAAATGCAGCGATCCCCAGAGAATCAACGGGATCGGCAGGTAGGCGAACAGGGCCACCTCCGGCGCCACCATCGCCATGCCGATGCCCACCACCAGCACGGTGGTGATCAACTGCAGGATCTGGTTGGCACCCCGATCCAGAAACCGTTCGAGCTGGTTGATGTCGTCATTGAGCACCGCCATCAGGCGACCGGTGCTGTCCTGCTCGAAAAAGGCCAGCTCCAGCTTCTGCAGATGGTCGTAGGCCTCGAGCCTGAGGCTGTGCTGAGTGGTTTGCGCCAGGTTGCGCCAGAGCACGTCGTAGAGGTATTCGAACAGCGACTCCGCCGCCCAGATCACAAAGGTGAGCAGGGCCAGACCCCACAGTTGCTGGCCGGCGGTCCTCAGACCAAAACCCGCCAGCACGGATTGCTCTTTAAGCAACACCACATCCACGGCCAAGCCGATCAAGATCGGCGGGGCCAGATCGAACAGCTTGTTGAGCAGGGAGCAGATCACCGCTGCAACCACCAGGCGGCGCTGCGGCGCCAGATGGCGCAACAACCGCATCAAAGGAGAGCGGTTTGTTGAAGCTTTGCTGAGGGTTCGTTCCAACAGGGTTTTCTCCCTCTGAAGACGCACTACAACGGAATCACAATCGAAGGAGGTGCAATGAGCCGATCAAGGTCGTTCAACCGCTTTCACCGCTACCTGGCACAGCAGAAACGCCGCGGACTGCGGGCTGTCTTGCCCCAGTTCCAGGACGCCCGTGAGCATCAGGAAGGCCCAACCGACAGCAGCGCTGAGGTGCTGCGTCGATTGAGCCGGCGTGAAATGGAATTGGACCTGATGGAGGCCGAGGCCTGAGCCTCAGCCGCGGTAACCGCCACCACCACCACGGGGGCCGCCGGAGCGCTCCCGAGGGGTGGCCTTGCTGACGCGGATCATGCGGCCCATCCACTCCACGTCCTGAAGATCGTCGATGGCTTTCTGCTCATCGGCATCGTTGACCATTTCAACGAAGGCGAAACCGCGTTTGCGGCCGGTCTCACGATCCAGGGGCAGGCTGCAGTTCTTGACCTCGCCGTACTCACTGAAGAGATCGAAGAGGTGCTCCTGCTCCGCCTGGAACGAAAGATTGCCGATGTAGATGGTCATGGACCGTGGAACCGTTGAACGTGCTCAGTCGCTTGAGCTGGTTCCGAAAGCTCGGAAAGGGCCAATGCTCAAGCTTGAACCCGATGACGTTACAGGGCAGTCGCACGAATCAACACAAAAAAAAGAACCAATTGCGAAGACTCGCCCGCAACCGAGCCATCCACTCCATTGTCAGAAGACCCTGACGAAGGAGAGAGATGACATTCGACGGCCTTTGTTTCCAAGCCCTGGCCTGGACCGCCGACGGAGAACTGGATCCCGTGGACAAACTTGTGCTGCTCAACAACTTGATCCGGCAGGGCACGCCGAGCGAGCAGATCGAGTTGATTCAGGTGGTGGAGAAGTTGGCCCTGCTCCAGCCCGAGGTCACCGTTCAGGTGAGCCATTTCTGACGGCTTTTGATCCCCGGGGATCAGAGGCCGTAGGTCTCGGCGGCTCTGGCCTTGCAGGTGGCCTGGGCCGTCTGAATCCCCGCCCCGTTCTGCACATCGGCCAGGAAGCAACGGCAGGTGTCATCCACCATTCCCTCCGGAGCCACGGTCCCAGCCCTATGCAGCTCGGCCTTAACGGCCGTTTTGCAGAACTGGGTGATCAGGCTGTTGTCCGAGGCTGAAGCAGCCAGGGGAGCCGACATCAGACCAACGGCCAACAGCACACGCATCAAGAGGCCTTGCTGATTTGCAGTTCGCGGTTCATCACGCGCAGGCGCTGAAGGCTGTTGAACACATCTTCCGGCATGCCCTTAGGAAGATCCACCAGGCTGTGATTGTCAAAAATCTGGATGCGGCCGATCATCCGGCCCTGCAGACCGGTCTCGCCGGCGATGGCACCCACCAGGTTTCCGGGTTTGACCCGATCGCGGTGACCCACCTCAACGCGGTAGCGCTGCATGTTCTCCTCAGGAGCCCGGGCCGGACGCTCGCGCCGCTCGCGGCGGTCGCCTGAATGGCGATCTCGGTCGCGGTCGTTGCGACGGGTGTTCTGAATCCAGTCGTCGTCGCCCTTACGCAGCAGCGCATCGGGGCCAATGGCCAGGTTGAGCGCCGCCATGGCCAGCTGCTCGGGGCTGAGCTCAAGCTCCGTGGCCACGCGCTGCATCAATTCCTGGAGCAGGGCCGCTTCATCGGCATCAGGGCGTTGGGATTGGGCCGCATCACTCAAACGCTTGCGCAGGCGGTCCAGCCGTCCCTGGTTGATGGCCGTGTTACCGGGCACCTCCATCGCTTCGATCGGTTGGCCCGTGGCCCGCTCGAGGTTGCGGATGAAACGGCGTTCCCGTGGAGTCACGAACAGAACCGCTTCTCCGGTGCGTCCAGCCCGGCCCGTCCGGCCGATGCGGTGCACGTAGGCCTCGCTGTCGAACGGCATGTCGTAGTTGATCACCAGGCCGATGCGCTCCACATCGAGACCCCGCGCTGCAACGTCGGTGGCCACAAGGATGTCGACCGATCCACTGCGCAGCCGCTCCACGGTGCGTTCCCGTTGGTTCTGGGGAACATCGCCATTGAGCACCGCCACCTGATGGCCACCGGCCTCAAGGGTTTCGGCCACGGTCAGGGTGATCGCCTTGGTGCGGGCAAAGATGATCACACCCTCACCACCACAGGCATCGAGAACCCGCTGCAGGGCCTCGAGCTTGTGCGGCATCGGCACCGTGATCGAACGCTGGCGGATCCGCTTGCCTTCCTGATCCTTGGTGCGGATCGTGACCTCAGCCGGATCCTTGAGATAACGCTTGGACAAGCGACGGATCTCAGGGGGCATCGTCGCGGAGAACAGCACCACCTGGCGCTGCTCAGGGAGCTGATCGAGGATCCACTCCACATCGTCGATGAAGCCCATGCGGAGCATTTCGTCCGCTTCATCGAGCACCAGGCTGCGCAGACCGCTGGTGTCGAGCGTGCCCTGACGCATGTGGTCCATCACCCGGCCGGGGGTGCCCACCACCACATCAACCCCGCGCCTGAGGGCACTGATCTGGGAGCGGAAATCCGTGCCGCCGTACACCGCCAGCACCTTCAGATGGGGATGGCCGGCGGAATAAGCCTTGAACGATTCGGCCACCTGCATCGCCAGCTCCCGTGTGGGGGCGAGCACGAGGGCCTGGGGTGTTTTCTGGCCGCTCTCGAGACGCTCGAGCAACGGCAGGGCAAAGGCTGCTGTTTTGCCGGTGCCGGTCTGGGCCTGACCCACCAGATCGCGGCCGAGCATCAGCTCGGGGAAGGCCGCCTTCTGAATGGGGGAAGGTTCGCTGTATCCCTTGTCCGCCAAGGTGCGGAGCAAGGCCTCACTGAAACCAAAACCGGCAAAACCGGATTCCGGTTCAGCCGAAGTGATGGTGGTGGTGAACACCTCAGCATTGGTGTTGGATTCCGGCAGTTCGGACGCAGAAAGATCCACTGCGCAGGCGGAATCGTCGCGCTGCTGTTGCTGTTCAGTCATGAAAGGTGGCTTCGCCTGATTGATCTCTGAAATCAGGCTCACAACCTCCCTGCAACGTAAGAGTTGCGCTCTGGTTGTGTTGCCTACGCTTCAAAGGTTGGCCATCAAGTTATCACCCGGCCGTAATCATCCTGCAGCCGTTCGATGTCGTCTTCCCGCAGATCATCACCGTGCTGAACTTCCAGAATCAGCAGATCTGAACCGTCTGCAAGGGCGCGATGCAAAGCGCCGCAGGGGATCGAGAGCATGACGCCCGCACTGGCGGGATGCCAGATGTCTCCGCAGAGCAGAGCCCCCGAGCCAGACACCACGGTCCAACTTTCGCTGCGATGACGATGCCGCTGCAGCGACAACTGCTGCCCGGCACGAACCAGCAGCCGTTTGACCAAATAGTTGTCCCCCTGGCTCAGCGTTTCGTACCAGCCCCAGGGACGCTCAACCCGCATCAGTCCACCCGCGTCAGATCAGCGTCACCAGGTCAAGGCTGGCACGGGCACGGGTGATAGCTGTGTACAGCAATCGGCGTTGATGTTCTGCAGCCGGGCCATCCTCCAGGGGATCTGGCCAGAGCACGATCACCCGGTCGGCCTCACTGCCCTGGGCCCGATGGATGGTGAGCGCAACCGCCGGCTCCAGACGCCGCAAACGGGCTGGATGCAAACGGCGCACCTCGAGCCGGCCGCCCGGGTCCACCACCTGGAACAACAGACGTCGTTCAGAGCCTGCCCCGATCACCACCCCGAGGTCGCCATTGGCCAAGCCCAGTTCTGGTTGATTGCTGCCGCAGATCACCGGCAAGCCGATCGGCCAACGCTCGACCCTGCCGGCGGCATTGACCCCCAGCAGCGTGCGGTGCACATCATCAAGACTCCACGGCCCCCGGCGACGTGGACAGAGCAACAGGTCCTGCTCGAGCAGCGCAAACAAAGGCCGGGATGCCGCCATCAGCTCCTGCTCGGTGCAGCGGTCGAGATCAACCGTTAATGCCTGCAACTGCTGGAGGCGCTGGATCCAGCGCTGGCGCACCAAGGCAGGGAAACGACGCAGGGGCCAGGGATGCACTTGAAGATTGGCCTGCTCAGGCAAGGCGGCCAGATCCGCTGCAAAGGCCTGCAGATCCCCCTGGCGCAGCTGTTGCGCCACCTGCGCCAGGGCACCGCGGTTGCGGTAGGTGCGCTCCAGATGCACGGCGCCGGCACCGAAACGACCGCGCACGTCCGACTGCTGCAGCCGATGCCAGACCGCTCCACTCCCCACCGGCGGCAGCTGAGCTGGATCCCCCACCAACAGCAGCCGGCAACCACTGGGCAACGCCTCCAGCAGGGCCTGGGTCAAGGCCAGATCCAGCATCGACATCTCGTCGATCACCAGCAGATCCAGTTCCAAGGGACGCTGGCGGTGCCTGCCGAAGCCACGGCTTCCGGCCTCCAACCAGCGGTGGAGGGTGCTGCAGGGCAACGGAGCCCGCTGCGCCATCACCGCCTCCCCCAGGCGCCGGGCCGCCTTGCCGGTGGGGGCCGCCAAACCGATGCGCAGGCCGGGATGGCGGGCTTCCGCCCGGGCCAGAATCTCCACCACCGTGCTGGTTTTGCCCGTGCCCGGACCACCGCTGAGCAGCACAACCGAGGACTGATCCAGGGCGCGCACAGCGGCGCACTGTTCAGCGTTGAGACGATCCGACAGCTCGGGATCAGCAGCCTCGACGGGTTTGGGAAGCGGAGCATGGGCCCGCTTCACCAGCTCGGCCACCACCTGCTCCATGGCCTGCAACCAACGGCGCCAGCCCAGCCGATCACCCTGGAGCAGCAGGGGGGAGGCATCCCCCTCCAGCCATCCACTGGCTTGGGCAGCTGCCAGCCGCTCCGGCGTCAGCGCCACCGTCAACTCCCCCTGCTCCAAGGCCAGCACCAGATCTCGGCTGAGCTCCTCCAAGGCGGGGCCATCAGCCCGGGGCGGGATCCGTCGCCGCAGGGCGGCATGGAGTCCGGCCGTGAAGCTGGAGGGCCAGGTGCTGGTTCCCTGGGGCAGCAGCTCCGTCACGCCGGAACCTCCCCCAGGGCTCGATCCAGGGCCGCGATGCGATTGAGCGGCACGGGTTCAACGATGCGCCCCGGCCCAACAGCATTTTCCTGAGAGGCAATCACCGCTCCGGGCATCCCCCGCAGGAAGCAGTAGACGTAGCCCCCCAGATGCTGCTCCGGGTCGTAATCCGGCAGCCGCCAACGCAGATGGCGATGCAGAGCCACCAGATAGAGGTGGGCCTGCAGGGGGTAGTGGTGGTGCAACATCTGCTCCTCCATCGCCTCCTGGGAGTAGTGATGCGGACCGCACAGCCCCGGCTCAGCACCGGTGCGCCGTTCACCGATCCAGTTGCTCTTCCAGTCGAGAACCCACCAGCGTTGGTGCTGGGGGTCCTGGAACACCAGATCGATGGAACCGGTGAGAAACCCACGGCTGTTGATCGAGAGCGATGCCAGCGCCGGGCTGTAGGTGCGGCCAAAACGGGCCTCGGAATCACAACCGAAGGCGGCCACCAGATCGGCCGTGCGCACGTGCTGCACCGGCAGATCAAAACTGAGTTCAGGCAGGCGCTGGTGCGGCCCCAGCCGATCCAGCGATAACGCTCCCAGCGGTCCCCCCAGGGGCGTCTGCAACACCTGCTCCAACCCCGTCAACACATCGTTCTGTAGATCGGGATCAAGCCCGGCCCGGCGCAACTCGGCGGCGATCAGCTCGAGCCGTTGGCGGGGCTCAGAGGCCTCCGCCGCAGAGAAGGGGAACTGTTCGAGGATCCGGTGAAGACAGTCTCCGGCCCCGGCCCCGCGCGGAAAGGCCGCCAGCGGCCCCGTCTCGGACCATGCCGGTTCTGCCCTCGCCGCCGTCGATTCCACCATCAATTCCAACGCCGATTCCACCGTCGATTCCACCGTCGATTCCACCGTCGATTCCTCGGCGCCGGGATCGCGATCACGACCCTGTTCATGCAGCTGAACGTCGTCGGATGAGGCAATCCAGGCCGAATAACTGGCCCGGCCCCAACTCCGGTCGATCCGCTTGGGGATGGAACCAAGGGCCAACGGCTCGGCCCGCAGCGGAGACCGCCAACGCTTGCCGCTGGGCAGGCTCTCGACCAGGCCATCGATGCTGATCGGAACCTGTCGCTCCGCCAGGGCTTGGCTCAGCCGCTCATCGGTGAGGCTGTCAATCGCATCCCTAGCGGCCTCAGCTCCGAACAACCAGGCGGGCAAGGGGGAATCCTCCTGGCCGTTGGCCCTGGCCCAGATCAGAACCAACTGGGATTGGGCTCGGGTCACCGCCACATAGGCCAGCCGCTCGGCCTCGGCCGCGGCCTCCCGCTGCGCCTGTTGCGCCGCCTGCCAGCCCTCCCCCCAATGGACATCCACCCGAAGCAGGCACTCTCCGGAGAGGGGGTCACGCCAAAGCGGACCGGACACAGCTGGGGGGGCCTGCCAGAGGTAGGGGCAGATCACCACCGGATATTCCAGACCCTTGCTGCGGTGGACCGTGACCACGGCGATGGCGCTGTCGGCCTGATCGCTGTGGGGCTGGCGAGCCTCAGGCACCGGCTGGCTGGGGTGCAACCGCTCCCTCCGCAACCAATCCGCCGCGGTGGCCACATCAAGTCCCTGGCGGTGCATCGCCTCCTGCACCAGCCGTGCCGCCTGCTGCAGATCCCCCAGCATCCGGCCCCGTTCCGACAGCCCCGCCATCTGTTCACCCTTGAGCAGATCAGCCAGCGCCCCGAGCAGGCCCAGCCGCGGCATCGCCTCAGCCAAACCGCGCAACTGCAGCGCCAGCTGATCCAACAGGTCCGGCTCCAGGGCATCGGGCGCGATGGTCATCAGTCCCGAGCAGGCCAGCAGACGCAAGCGAGCGTCATCGCCCGGATCCGCCAGGGCATCGAGGAACCACTGCAACATCAATGCAGCCTCACTGTCGAGCACATCCCCCTGAGTCACCAGGCGGGTGGGGAGTCCACAGACCCCAAGGGCGCGGCGCAGGTCTTCCGCCTGTTGATGACGACTCACCAGCACGCAGAGATCTGCAGGGGTGAGGTCGTCCCGTTGCTGCAGTTGCTCCAGCACCATCGCGGCGAGCCGCTGGGGCAGCTCTGCTTCCAGGGCACTGCGGCTGGAGGGCGCCTCGGTGGAGAGCAGCAGCAGTTGCAACGCCGGGGCATCCTGCGGTGGGGTGGCGGAGCTGCGGGGCTGCACCGCCGGCACAGGCAGTTCAGATCGGGGGAGCCCCGGAGCCATCAAGCGGTTCAACCCCTCCATCAGCGGTGCCGTTGTGCGGAAGTTGTCGAGCAGGTGATCGATCCGCTCCACCTGATCCCGCGCTGCCATGTAGGTGGCCAGATCACCACCCCGGAAGCGGTAGATCGCCTGCTTGGGATCCCCCACTATCAGCAGCAGGTGGCGTTCACCGCCACCGAAGGCCCGCTGCAGCAGACGCCACTGCACGGGGTCTGTGTCCTGAAACTCATCCACCATCACCGCCCGGTAGCGCTGTTGCAGCGGGGCAAGCCAAGAAACGACGCCATCGCCGGGGTCCATGGCAGCCAACAAGCCGCCAAAGGTGATCACCCCGCGGCGGCGACGGCGGCGGTCCAGCTCCTGCAAGCCCCGTTCCAGCAGGTACTGCCAGGTGCGCTCAATCGGTGCATCCCAGAGCGCCGCAACAGCGGCCTGCAAGGCCGGCGTCAGCAGGCTGGGGTCGGTCTCACCGCACTTGCGCGCGACCTTGCACCAACTGCCGGGGTGGAAGTACTCCTTCAGCGGCTTCTCATGGGCGGCAATCTCCAGCAGTGACGGCACTGCGGTCTGCCCATGCAGCCACTGGTTGATCTGCGCGCAGCGATCGCTCTTGGGCTTGGCCGAATAAGGGGTGGTGGTTCCACAGCCCTGGGCTTTCCACTGCTCGGCCGCCTGACGGAACCCCGCATCCAGGGCGGCATGGTCCCGCTGCCAGAGCGGCACGAAGTCGTCCCAGAGCTGCGCCAGCCAGTGCTCCAGCTGTGGAGCGAGGGGCTGGTCGAGATCGATCGCCCCATCAACGGCCCTGAACCGCGGCTGCTGTTCGCCATCGAGTTGCGCCAACCCCCTGCGCAGGCTCTGGGGCGAGAGGCCGCGTTGACGCAACGCCTTGAACTGATCCGGCGGCAGGCTGAGCAGCTCCTGTTGCCACAGATCCTGAACCACCTCGGCCTGGAGCGCGGTGGCGTCGGTGTCCAGCTGAGGCTCCATCGCCGCCGCGTTGCTGAGGGCCAGACGGCGCAGACTGCGGCGGCAGAAGCCGTGGATGGTGGTGATGTCGGCCCGGTCCAGCTGTTCGAGGGCCACCAGCAAGCGCCGAATCCACCGCTGACGCGCCTCCCCTGGCTCGGAACCCACCAGCCAGTCCGCCAGGACGGGGTCTGGAGCGGAAGCCTCCATCCCCTGCTCCAGCTGCTCGAGGCCCTGCAACGCCAGTTGCAGCCGCTGGCCGATGCGGGAGCGCAGCTCTTCGGCCGCCGCATCGGTGAAAGTCACCACCAACAACGCTTCGAGGGCGTGGTCGGCCTCCGTGATCAGCCGCAGGCAGAGATGCGCCAGAGCAAAGGTTTTGCCGGTGCCAGCGCTGGCCTCAAGCAGGCGGACCCCAGGGCCGAGGGGGTAGGTGTTGGCATCGAAGCGCTGGGCCATGGATGGAGTCTGCTCAACTTCGGCCTCAAAACCAGTGTTAACTTCCATGAAGCAGCCGGCGAAAGCTGCGAACTGGACTGGGTGTTGTCACACCCCAGAACAGAAGACGAACTGAGCGGGGGCCTGAAGAACCCTCGCTTTTTTATGGGCTTGTGAACGGATGCAACCCAACCCTTGAGAGAACAGGGGCTTGTGGGGGTGCGGGGCCATCAGGCCAACACGTTGGTGAAAGCCACCGGCCTGTTGTGTCCCCCGAACGTCGTCAGAAATTGGCCCAGCTGCTGGTGCGCAAAGCCGCCGCTGTTGAAAGCATCAACCAGGAACATCGGGCCTACTTCTTCCGCCGTCAGGCCGGCGAGCCCATGGTGATTTCCAACGAACGCATGCGCGAAATGCTCGACGAGCTGTTCGACTAACGCAGCTGGGCCAGAAGCGGGCCGTACAGCAGCTGACACGCCTCCTGGAATCCGGCCTCATCCATCAATTGCTCCGCAGCGATCTCCGTGCCGAAGCAGAGCTGCATCACCGGGGTGGCCCCTTCCTCCTGCCAGGTCTTGCGGAAGTCCTGCGGCCCCTCCCCCGGTTTGCGCCGGTCTTTGGCCACCATCTGCCAGCCGCTCTTCGGGGGGACCGGCCAGCACCGCTCCAGCCCCTGTTGCGCCAGCCGCGCCAGCTGTTGCAGCTGGTGCTCGGCTTCAGCCGTCGGCAACGCCGACCAGCGCAAGTGCACCTCGGCGCCGGCAACCCGGGTGCTGCGGGCCACCACCGCTGAGCCGGCAGCAGGCGCCAATCCCTCAGCGCACAGCAACAGATGCTGCAACCAGCCGCGCATCACCGCCGCGGCCGTGAGCATGCCGGGCTGCACCACCACCTGGGTGTCGCCGGCGTAGAGCAGGGGCATCGGCAGACCGGCGAGCACAGGCACCTCCCGGCGGCAGGGACCAAGCGATGCCAGCTGCCGTTGCAGGGCCTGCCAACGCTGCTGCAGTTCCTCTTGCTCAAGGGCCGCACCAGCCCCCGCCGGCAGCACACCCTGGCCCGCCAGCGACGTCGTCCAATCCGGAGCCGATCCAAGAATGAACTGCTCCTCAAGCTCGTGGTTGAGCAGCAAATAGCGCTGCAGGCCCTCTAACTCGAGCGCCTCAAGATCCTCCACCGCCTCAATGCCTTCCCCAGGCCGCAACCCCCGTGCCTGCAACCAGGCCTTCTGGGGCTGCTGCATCCAGGCCAGCAAGGCTTCAGGGTCCAGGGCCAGGTCGTCTCGGTCACGTCCCTCGGCCTCTACCTCGTCATCGACATCGTTCAGGTCTTGCTGCCAGAGCGATGCCCAGGCCAGCCCCTGGGCCTGGGCTGATGCAGGAGCACGATCCAGGCAGCGCCGGGCCTCCAGCTGGCGGCGATCACAGCTGAGCGGCGCCTCGGGCCGAAAGTTCTCTCGGGAGAGGGGGTTGGCCGCCGGCGTGATCAACAATCCCTCCGTGGAGGAACCGGCCCGTTGCAACTGCTCCTGCAGCACCGCAAGCCACTGTTCCACCGGCGCAGCAGGCGGCTGGGGCTCACCGGTGCGCTCCAGCCGCCCGCACCAGCTGATCAGCAGATGACGGCGTGCCGACATCAAAGCCTCCAGCAGCACGTAGCGGTCCTGGTCGCTGCTGCGGGGATCCCCCAGACGCCGTTGCTGCTCGAGCAAGTGAAAACCAGGGCGGCGGCTCGGGCGTGGAAAGTCGGCGCTGTCGAGGCCCATCAAAACCACCACCTTGTGGGGGATCGCCCGCATCGGCTCCAGGGCACTGATGGTGAGGGCGCCACTGCGGTGACCGAAGCGACCACTGTCCACTGACAAGGCCTCCTGCAACACCTCCAAGGCCACGGCTGCATCGAGGTCCAGAGGGCAGTCATGGGCTCGCAATCGCCACTCCTCAAGGGCCGCCGCCCAGCTCTGCGACTCATCGGCCCAGGCCCCACCCTCAGCGAACAGCTCCTGCAACAGGGTCTGCAGCAGCTGCACCCAGTCATGGCACGGCCGGGGCTGTCGCAGGCGATCGAGCATCCGCGCCAAACGGTCCAGAAGCGTCCACCAACGCACCAGGCGATCGGGATCCAGCTCCTGCTGGAACGGTGCCGCCCCTGCTGGAGCAAGGCCCGGCTCCACCGGCAGCACCAGGCCCAGCAGCCAACGGTCGAGACACCAACGCAGGCTGTGCACCTCATCCCCGCCCCGCTCGCGGGCATCCAAGCCCCAGCGAAAACCGCTGCGTTGCAGCGTCTGGGTGATCAACACCGCCTCCTCCGGCGTGAGTCCCTGCTGGCCCTGCAGGGCCGGATTGGCCAGCAGACGTTCCAGCCCCGTGGCGGTGAGGCGTGTGGCCGCTAGCTCCAGCAACGTGAACATCGCCATCGACAACCCCGGACTGCTCTGCTGACTGCGGTCGGTGAGACGCCAGGGCAAATCGACACCGATGGCCGCCGTGTCGTTGAACACGGAGCTAAGCAGCGGTGCATAGCGCTCAATCTGCGGCGTCATCACCAGCACGTCGCGGGGCGCGAGATCGGGATCGGCCGCCAGCCACTGCAAGATGCGATCACGCACCAGTTGCACCTCCCGCCAAGGCCCCGGTGCCGCCTGAAACAACAGCGACTGATCGTCGGAGGAACGCTCCAGTGCAGGGACGCTGTCGGCATCCACCAGCTGCTGCTGAAGCTGATCGAGCAGGGTGGGTTGGCGCTCTTCCGCTGCGGCCATCTGCAGGGAACCTGCAAACAGATCCCCCTCGCGTCGCTCCCCCAACTGGGCTTCACCGGAGCCCTCCAGCAACTGCTGAAATTCGGCACCCATCCGCCCAAGAACAGCCTCCAGACGCGGCGCCTCCGCCAACCAGCCCCCGTCGGGCGGAACCAGCCAGTCATCCCCGAGCGAGGCACGCCGACTGCCGCAGCGCTGCCACAGATCCGGACACGGGGTGAGCAGGTAGATCTCAACCTCCAGCAGACCTGACAAGGCCTGAATCAGATCCACCTGCACCGGTGCCAGGGCACTGATGCCAAACAGCCGCAGCCGCTCCGGCAGCAGGGCTGGATCAACGTCTCCTCGCCGGAGACGATCGACGGCCTCACGCACCTGCAGCCCAAAGGGAGCCCGGGGAAGCCGTTGGGCCAGCAGTCGCCAGAGCACGGGCTGCCAGTCGTCATCGGGCCGCGGCCGTTTCCACTGCTCCAGTTGATCGGGGCGGTAGAGGGCGTAATCGTCCATGGCATCGGCGATGGTGCGTGCCAGCTGCCAACGGTCCCGCGTCAACCCCGAGGTGGTTCCTTCACGCTGGGTAAGCCAGGTCCGTAGCGGCTGGGCGACGGGCTGCTCCAACAGCTCCGGCAGCAGCTCGAGCACAGCCCACACCAGCTGGCCCGCCCGCCAGGGATCGTCCTCCTGCGCGGGGAGATGCAGCACCTGGCGCACCAGCTGCCGCAGGCGACTACCCGGGAAGGGGAAGCGCACCAGGGAACTGATGCCGTTGGCCATGGCCAGCTGTTCCCCCAACCATCGGCTGGTGGGCCAGGTGTTGACCATCACCTCCACCGTTTCAAGGGGGCCCGGCTGCTGCTCGATCAACTGACGGGAGAGCAAGCGAGCCAGAAATTCAGCCCTGTTGCTTCGATAAACCGTCAGCAAGGGCCAACTCCAGCCAGTACGGCATCGGTTGCAGCTCCTTCAACCTGAACGACCGCATCGGTTTGCGGGCAGTAGGCCGATAAACAACCGCCGTAGACCGCACCGGTGTCGATCAGAACAATCGCGCCAAGGCGTTCCACCTGGGGACGGGGCGTATGGCCCACAACAACCTGGCCAAAACGACCGTCATAGGCCTCCCAGAAGGGATCACGAATGGAGAGGTCCGGTTGACCCGCTGCATCGAACCCGGCATGGGTGGCGCACCAACCGTCACCGCGATAGACGAGCGGGAGCTGTTGCAGGCGCGGCAACCATTGGCGAGCGCTGCTGTCGCCCAACTGGGCATAGGTGGCGTGCTGACTCAAGCCGTCCCTGGATTCCAGGGCATCAATGAGGTCTTGCTCATGGTTCCCGCGCAGCCACGTGGCACGGCCGGCCTGGACCAGATCCCAGACCAGATTCATCGTGGCGGGAATGGCCTCACCACGGTTGATCACATCCCCGCAGAAGACCAGATGGTCGTTCGGCGGCAGGGTGGCGAGCAGTTGGCATAGGGGCTGATGGCAGCCATGCACATCTCCAATCACCCAGTGCCGGCGGCTGTGCAGGTTCAAAGCAACAACCTGGAGATGCGTCAATTCTGATGCTCAGCCAGGCAGCGCCAAGAATCCGGCATGCAGATCAGAACAAACCGAGAAAGCGCTTGCGTTCCTTGGGTTGGCTCGGGTCTGGCTTGGGTTTTTCGGGGGTTTCCCTGCGGTAGCGGGGCTTGGCATCACCAACGGTGACCAGGGGATCGTTGTTCTTGAACCAGATCCAGTCGCGAATCGGCGGCGTCTCCGTGAGATCACGGCGGGTCAGCCCCAACCCCAGCTTGGCCGAAGCCCCCAGCAGGATGTCCACCATCGCGTCCCCATCGGGACAGGTGGCCAAGGCCTTGTTGGTTTTCTCCGCACCATCGAGGGCCTGCACCAGGAGTGCAATGCGCTGCTGAACGGGAAGGGAACTGGGATTCATCAGACGGCACCGGCAAGGGCATCGGGAATCCCCGCGGAGGGAGCTTCAAAGGTCCCCACAGCCACGTACTCCAAACGGAGTTTGAGGAAGGTGATGAAAGTGGGATCGGTGGACACCACAGCGGCAGCTGGCTGGGGAATGGTTGCCTTGAGCTCAGCCAGCTCAGGAGAAGAGAGGAAAGCCGGTTGCTTCACCAGCCAGAAATCGATGGTCTTGCCGGTTTCGGCGTAGTTGCGTTGGCGCTCCCGCAGCACTTCCTCCAACGGCTCCTCCACGGTGAGGAAGCGCTCGCTGGCTGCAACGAAGTGATAAGTGGTCATCCGGGCGCCTGTCCGAAAAGGGGATCAAGGCGGGGATTCTGAACCAAGACCTTCATATCCCGCACAGCCTGTTGCAGTCCGACGGCGACAGAGCGGGCCACGATCGTGTGGCCAATGTTGAGTTCTTCCATCCCAGGGATGGCCGCGATCGGCTCAACGTTCTGATAGGTGAGGCCATGGCCGGCATTGACCCGCAGACCGAGCTGCCGGGCGATGGCCGTGCCCTCCTGCAAGCGCGCCAGCTCCTGGGGCTGGGTGCTCCAGTCGGCATCGGCATAGCGCCCCGTGTGCAATTCCACCCAGCAGGCCCCCGTGGCTTTGCAGGCCTGGAGCTGGGTGGCCTCCGGATCCACAAACAAGCTCACCGGAATCCCAGCGGCCTGAAGGGTGTGCACCATTCCCCCCAGGGAGGCCTCTTGTCCGGCCACATCCAGGCCCCCCTCCGTGGTGACCTCCTCCCGCCGTTCCGGCACCAGGGTGACCATGTCGGGCTTGATCCGCAGCGCAATCGCCACCATCTCCTCGGTGGCGGCCATTTCCAGGTTGAGGCGGGAGCGTACGGTCTGGCGCAGCAACTCCACATCCCGATCTTGGATGTGACGCCGGTCTTCCCTCAGATGCACGGTGATCCCATCGGCGCCACCGAGTTCGGCCAGCAGTGCCATCGACACCGGGTCTGGCTCGACGGTCCGCCGCGCTTCACGGATGTTGGCGATGTGGTCGATATTGACGCCGAGGCTGGCCATGACGGGGCAGTCGTTGGCCGGATCCTATGCAGCTTTGCCTGGGGGATTTAGGTTCTCTGGCACCGAATTCGATCAGCCCGTTGCAAGCGGCCCTGGCGACCCGAGAAAACAGCCTGCGTGTCGGCATCGACAGGTTCTGGGCCCCCTTGGCGATGTTCACCACCCAGGATCTGGCGCTGCGCTTTCAATTCCGTGAGCGTCTGGTGCTCAACCCAGAGCACCTCCCCCATCAGGGCCCGGTGCTGCTGGCACCGACGCACCGCGCCCGCTGGGATGCCCTGATGGTGCCCATGGCCGCCGGCCGTCGGGTCAGTGGCCGCGACTGCCGCTTCATGGTGACCACCACCGAAATGCGGGGGCTGCAGGGCTGGTTCCTACAAAGGCTCGGCTGCTTCCCGGTCGACCAGGGACGGCCCTCGATGACCACCCTGCGTCTGGCCATCGACCTGCTGGCCGACGGACAGCAATTGGTGATGTTCCCCGAAGGCAGGATTCACCGGCAGGACGCGGTGATTGAACTGCG
The DNA here is from genome assembly GCF_023630635.1 of Synechococcus sp. MU1651. Lineage (NCBI taxonomy): Bacteria > Bacillati > Cyanobacteriota > Cyanophyceae > Synechococcales > Synechococcaceae > Synechococcus > Synechococcus sp. MU1651. The sequence continues at coordinate 27,198 of NZ_JAKUHJ010000001.1, read as the reverse complement.
GCCCGGCCTGGTGCGTCTGGCCCAACTGGCCCAGAGCCGCGGCGTTTCCGTTCCTGTGGTTCCCGTTGGCTTGGGCTACAGCCAGGCCCCCCCGAGGCCGTTCAGCCGGGCAGCGCTCTGTTTCGGAGCACCACTCAGCGTGCCAGCCAAGGGAGATCGCGAGGCGACACGGCAGTTCAACAGCGAACTCGCTGCGGCGATGCATACGGCTGAACAAGCGGCCCGTGCTGCCGTTGGCCGACCGCTTCAGAGCTTCTAAAGTCCGCCCACGTTTTCTTGCTGGTCACATGGGTTGTCGCGCATTGCTGACGACTGCTGCACTGGTGGCAACCCTGGGCGTTAGCGCAGCTCCCGGCATCGCCCAAACCTCAGCCGAGAACCGCGTTCTGGCTCAGAGCCAGGGTGGATTCAACCCGGCGGCCGTACGTTCGATGCTGGCTCAGGGCGATGCAGCCGCAAGCCGGGGGGACCTCGCCGAGGCGCGGGCTGATTACGACAAAGCCCGCAAAGCCTCCAAACAACTCCTGGCCTTCTATCGCGACCTGAGTGGTGCCTTCCGGGGGCTTGATGCTCGGATCCCCCGTGAGATGGACACCAAGGGCCGTGAAGCCCTGGAACTGCTGGCGGAAACCAACCTCCGCCTGGCAGCCCTGTTCCGCCGTCAGAACCAGCCCGAAGTGGCTGTTCCGGTTCTTGTCGAGGTGGTCAAGCTGATGACGCCGGCCAAGCCTCAGGGTCAGAAGGCCTATCAGAGCCTGCTGGAACTGGGCTTCGTTGAAACCGAATTCCGGGGTGCATCGGCTGCCGGCCAATGAGCCGGTCTGTCAGCATCTGAGCCAGTCCCCTTTTGCACAACCGCCGCCATGGTGCAGCCGGATGCCGTTGAAGCCGCGATCCAACAGGTCATTCCCGACGCCAACGTCACCGTTGAAGACCTCACCGGTGGCGGTGATCACCTCCAAGTGACGGTGGTGTCGTCTGCTTTTGCTGGCCTTTCACGCATCCGTCAGCATCAAATGGTGTACGGCGCGCTGCAGCAGGAATTGGCCAGCGAAGCGATTCACGCCCTCGCCCTCAACACCTCAACCCCTTCGGACGCTGCGTCCGCTTAACGCCAACTCACGCTCAACGATGGACCCCTCCACCAAAGCTCGCATCGAAACTCTGGTCGCTTCCAGCCCGATCTTCGTGTTCATGAAGGGCTCCAAGCTGATGCCCCAGTGCGGATTCTCAAACAATGTGGTGCAGATCCTGCACTCCCTCGGTGTGGCATTCGAGACATTTGACGTTCTCTCTGATCCAGAGATTCGTCAGGGAATCAAAGAATTTTCCAGCTGGCCCACCATCCCCCAGGTGTATGTGAAAGGGGAATTCATCGGCGGCTCCGACATCCTGATCGAGATGTACAACTCCGGAGAACTTCGCGAAAAGCTGGAGATCGCTCTCGCCAGTTAACTCAATAGCCCTGGGGATGGCGCATATACAAGGTGCTCACATCCCCGTCAGGGCCAATGAAGCTGGAGGGATCCAGGATCCAGCGATCGATCAATTGCTCGAGACGATGCTGAGAGCGGGGGTCAAGCGAGCCTGACTTCCGCAATGCATGCAGGTAGCCGTCGGAATACAGCCGAAGCTCCGACGGGGTGTGATATCTCGTCGTCAGCTCCTGGCAGGCATCGCAGAGCGATTGGAAATGGCGGATGGCTTCAGGGTCGTCGAGTGATGTCATGAGATACAACAGCAGCCCCTGCTACCAGCCTGCCAGGAATTTCGGCTTAGCGTAGGCGCGCCCGGGCCGATCCAGTGACCTCCACTCCCCACGACCTCACGGCGGAAGCGTCTGCAGCCAGCACCGATCCGGTGGTGATGCCAAGCGCAAGCACCGGTCAGGAACCTTCGCGAGTGTTGGTCGTCGAACCGCACCCCACCCTGCGCACGGTGCTGGTGCAGCGACTGCGTCAGGACGGTCATCTCACCGCAGCAGTGGCCAGTGCCGCTGAAGCTTTGGAGGTCTGTCAGGAACAGTCACCCGATCTCCTGGTGAGTGCAGAACTGCTGGAGCGCAGCTCCGCCCTGCGTTTAGCGGAGCAGCTGCGTTGCCCGGTGATTGTGCTGACTGCACGGGCCGGAGCCGAACCGGTGGTGGGCCTGCTGGATGACGGTGCAGACGATGTGCTGCGCAAACCCTTTGGCCTCGAGGAACTCGCCGCCCGCTGCCGCACCCTGCTCAAGCGGGGGCACAGCGGCCTGCAGGAGCGGGTCACCGTTGGTCCGCTGGAGGTGCATCTGCTCCTCCGTCAGGTGACGCTGCGGGAGCAGCCGGTGGAGCTCAGCCCCCGCGAATTTGCCCTGCTTTGTGCGCTGTTGATGCCGCCTGGGCTGGTGCGCAGCCGGCAGGAACTGCTGCGAATGGCCTGGCCTCCCTTCAGCGGTGGCCCCCGTTCGGTGGACACTCAGGTGCTGACCCTGCGCCGCAAGCTGGAGCAGGCCGGTCTTGGCGAGGGCGGTGGAATCACCACCGTGCGTCAGCGGGGCTATCGCTTCAGCCTCGACAATCTGCCGTCCAGCTGAATCAAGTGAATTCATTCCAGTCAGCGACTGGAGTTCTGGGGTCATGGCCAATCAACGCCAACCCGAAGCAACCTTTGTGCTCAAGTTCCTTGAAGAGACCTCAATTCGTCTTGTGATGACGCAGGGCCTGCTTCAGCTGGGCCTCTTTGGTCGGAACCAGATGGTGCGATGTCACCCAACCCAATTCACAGAGGTGATTCGCACAGACTTTGAGCTGAACCGTTCCGCAGGGGAGGTTGGTGAGTTCGGTTGTCATCCGATCGGAACCACTACATCGATTTCAACGTCTGAGCGCTCCATGGCAACGCCAGACATCTGGACAAAATCAAGAGTTGTTTGCGGGAGCGTCTTCATTGCTTGATCAGCGCAGCCGGGTCAACATGGCGCTGTCGACACCCGGGAGCCCCCGCCGTGATCGGATTAACCAGGCTGTATTGCAACCAGGGAGAGAGATTTCTCCTCATCGATGTTGCCTCGGAAGAGGCTTCGAAACGGGCCGAAGAGCTGCTCAACGACGGCTGGGAGATCGAAGCGGCAATACCGGTCTGAAGCGAGACAGCGTTTCACGTCCGGATTGGGAGTGGCTGGTGGGATGACGTCCCTGGAATGGGGGAGCTGCGCTGGTGAACAAATCCCTCAAATAGGGGAGTTTTTCTGAGACAGGAACGGAGATGCTGTGTTCAGAGAGGAGAACACCATGCTTCCAAAGCTCACAATCGACCACATACAAGTGGATTGCTGATGCCTGAACGATGGCGTCGGGAACCCTGATGCCTGCCGAGGGCGTCTCTGAAACAGGCTGAAAGCCATACAAAGACCCGTCAAGGGAAAGAAGGGAGTGCTTCTTGCCGCCAACTATCTCCCGAGAAGTTTGCAAATCAACACCAAAACAATGAAACAATCCAATCCACTATCCGACTTCATTCAATTCATTATCGGCGGATGTTTCTTTGCTGCAGGCGTATTCCTGTTGTCAAACCAAGTAATGGTAAGAGCACCTATGGCAATCGGTAGCGCTGTCAGATCAGGCTATGGTCGAGGTTGGGGTGCTGGATTTGCATTCCCGTGGGGAAGCCCTGGGATGGGATTGTTATTACTCCCACTTGGAATTGGCCTTTGCATGGCGTTCGTAGGTGTTTATGCCAGGTGGTCAAAGCTTTTGATCTGGGCCTCCCTATCTACACTTCTTCTTGGTGTTCTCAACAGCGTCAGGATGTCGTTTATGCAAACCACTCTTTGGCAGCTAGGGGTCTACATGGCGATGATTGGTATTGGTGGTGGCTTGATGTTCAAAGGCTTGAAGGGTGATGGAGGCGATGACAGCCGAGCCAACTCTCGATCATCAGGACCAGATGACACTGATGTGCTTCAAGAACTTGCTGAGTTGCGAGCAAAGGTTGATCGAATGAATAAACTCAATCACTATCAATCTCACAACAAAACACTCACCCAGTCAGCCCTGACGGGGTGGAGTGTTGATGAACCAGCTCTAATCAGCCTGGATAACCCGCCGGCAAACTGATCCAGCCCTGGGCCAGCGCCAGAGACGTGACCAGTTCGCCGGCGATCATGAGCACGGCCAATCCAGCCAAGAGCTGATACGTCCAGGGCGGCGTCAGACGTCCGATGCCCTTTGTCGACACAGGGGTGTTGGCGGCCAGCAGCTCCAGGAATCGATCGAAGCGCTCAATGCGTTGCGGTAGGAGCTGGTGGCGCAGATCAACTGCCTTCACGTAATACACCGTTCCCCCCTGACTGGTGCCAACGGGAACCAGGGCCCGAATGTCCTGCCAACGCATGGACCAGCCGCGCCGCAGCAACCAGCGGATCCAGGCGGGGTAACGCACCTGAATGCCTTCGGCATCGGTCTCCACCCGTTCACTCAACAGACCGATCACCAACACCAAGCCCAGCAGCAGCCCTGCCACCATCAGCCAGCGCGACTCCGCAGGGGCCAGCAATGGCAAGGGCAGCACCAAGGCCCCATACAGGCTGAGCAGGGTGAAGCGGATCAGGGGCGATAACCCGAAACGTTCGATGCCGTTCATCGGTCGTCTGGAGAACCGGGCAGCGGTTCGATCAGTTCAGACGGTTGGTAGGTGCCACCAAACACCTCCTGTTCACGCCCCTTCCAGAACTGACCGAGCCGCATCAGATCGGCATGGGCCTCCTGCACCTTCTCGAGGTACAGCTGAGGATCCATCGAGTCCTTGGCTTCCTTGAGCTTCTTGAGCCGCAGCATCTGCAAATTCCAGGGCTTGGTCAGCTCGCCCCTCTGCTCGAGGTAGCGGGCCAGATCGTCCGACGACGGCTGAAACTCAGGCGGCATCCCAACTCCTATGGACGATCACGCTAGGAAGAAGATCAGGCCGGCAGCGCCCAGGGATTGAGGCCCAGGTCGGCCCCAACCCGATGGGCACAGGCAAACCCACTGAAGGCCACAGCGTTGAGGCCCTGGCCGGGGAAACAGGAATCACCCACGCAATAGAGGTTTTTCAGGCCCGTGCGGTTGAACGGCATCGGCAGCAGTCCCGGCAATTGCATCGCCGGAATCGGGCCGTAGCTGCCCTGAAAGCGACCCAGAAAACGCCGGTGACTGCGGGGCGTGCCGATTTCCTTGTGGGTGATGGCATCGGCGAGGCCGGGAAGGATCGCCTCCAGGCGCTGGATCAACCGTGCAGCATCCGCCTCCTTTTTCTCGCGGTACTGGCTGGGGGTCAGTCCCTGCCAGGCCTCCATCGATGAGGGCGTGAAGGTGTGAACAATGTGATGCCCAGCCGGGGCTAGATCCGGATCCAGCAGCGAGGGCATCGACACGAAGATCACCCCCTGCTCGTCCTCCATCCGGTTCCAGTCTTCGAGCAGGAGGTGATGGCAGTGGGTGCCAGCCGGAATCAGGTCAGCCCGAACCCCCAGATGCAGCGACAGAAACGAGGGTGAAGGCACATAACGCTTGCGCCAGAACTGCTCTTTGCCCGGCGTGTGGGCGGCATCCACCAGGGATTGTCCGGAGCGGCGCTGCTCATCACCCGCTCCGGAGAAGGTGTCCCAGCGGGTGGCGTTGGAGATCACACGATTGGCGCGGATGACCTCTCCATCGGCCAGCTTCACGCCAACCGCCTGATCGTTCTCGATCAACACCTCGGTGACTCGGGCCTTGTAGCGGATGGCGCCGCCGTGACGTTCCAATCCCTTCACCAGCTTTTCGGCGATCACGCCGACGCCTCCCTTGGGGTAGTTGATCCCGCCCGCATGCCGATCGGAAAACACCATGCCGGCATTGATCATCGGCGTGCGATCCGCCGGCATCACCGACCAGCAAAAACACTCGATGTCGATGAACTTGAGCAGCTGCTCATCCTTGATGTGTTCGCGGGCCACCACACCGACGTTGAACGGCAGCCAGCGGGCCAGCCCCAGACAAGCCAGTGGTGCCTTGAAGAACACCTTGGTGAGGTAGGCCGGATCCTCCAGCGAGAGAAGCGGCATGGCATCGAGGCAATTGAACACCTGCCAGCAGGTGTCGTAGAAGCGGCGGATCCCCTTCGCCTCATGGGGAAACCGCGCCGTGAGATCGGCGATGAACTGCTCGTAGTCGCGATCCACGGCGATGCGCAGTCCACCGGGCATGTGGTACTCGAGCTGGGCGGGGTCGGGGATGGTGTCGCAGTGCTCCCCCACATCGGCAAGGGCCCGGGTGAGCAGGTTGGTGAAACCCTTCTTGCCGAAGCCGAAGATCATCGAGGCACCCACATCAAAGGTGTAGCCCTCACGCTTGAAGGCACCGCCACTGCCACCCGGGATCAGATACCGCTCCAAGACGAGGGTCTTGGCTCCCTTGGCCGCCAACTGACTGGCGGTGACCAAACCACCGATGCCGGAACCGATCACAACGGCATCCCACTGCTGGTTCTCACTCATGGCATCGCTTCTTTGGGGGTGACGCTAAGGGGCCGTCTGCGGCCTTGGATCCTGGCGGTGAATCGGCGGCCTCACCGTGAGGATCACCTCTGAACGCACCGGGCGTCCCAGTTCAGCACTGCAGCGGGCATCGATGTGATGGCGCAGGCCATCAATCACCCGACTTTCCATAGGCTGCAGCGGATTGATGTAGACCACGACAAAGGCCGTGCGGCCCAGCTGCTGCACCGTGAAATCCATCATCTGCAGCTGAAGCCCCACCAGCTCCTGCATCAACACCAGTCGCGTGCGCTGAAGCACATCCGGGTCGGCGGCACAGCCCGCGGCCTGAGCCATGGCATCCCGCAGCGCCGCCAGCGGTTCGCGCAGCAAGGCCAGGCTCACCGCCAGCACCAGCAGGGCATCGGTGATCGGCGCAAGGGCAGACAAAGGCGTTGCCAAGAGCAGCGGCGACGCCAGCAAGGCCAGACCAGTGGCCAGGGTGATCACCGCATCGATCCGAGCATTGCGGGCCTCTGTGAGCAGCAGCAGCGACACCCGACCCGTACGGCGCCAATCGCGGCGGTGCCGCCAGGCCAGCAATCCACACAGTGCCGTCATCAAAGCGGTGTAGAGGGCCACCGGCTCCAGATGCAACGGCGCAATGCTGGTACCCCGCCACCAATCGATCAAGGTGGAGCAAGCGCTGCCGAGGCCAAACCCGATCACCCCGAGCAGCACCAGGGAGCGAAACAGTACGTACAAGGCTTCCTGCCCTTCGTAGCCATAGGGCCAGGCTCGATCCGGTGGCCGCACCACGTTGCGGCTGATGCGACTGGCAATCAAGGACGACCCCACCAACACGGCGGAATAAAGGCCGTCCAACAGCAGGGCCGAGGATCCGGTGAGCACATGGGCGGAAAACCCAGCCAGGGCCATCACTGCGTTGGCTCCAACCCCGAAGCGCAGGGAGCGCTGTTCGATCCGGCGAGCCTCCGCAGGGGTTGTCATGCCGTCACGGTCTGGGGTTGGAGGGCCCGCATCGGCTCCAAGTCCTGCAGGGCACGATCGCGGTAGGCGCCATAGCGCGCTCGCTTGTCGCGAATGCGTTCCGGCAGCTCCGGCAACAAACCGAAGTTGGGGGGCATCGGCTGGAACTTGGCCGTTGGTGCTTCGCTGACGAAATGGGTGAGGGCTCCACTCATGCAGGTGGCCGGCAAATCAATGGGCTCCAGGCCCAGGGCCAGCCGGGCCGCATTGGTGCCGGCCAACCAGCCACCGGCCACGGCGGCGGCATAGCCCTCGGTGCCGGTGATCTGGCCTGCCGCCAAAAGGTTGGGGCGCTGGCGGAACTGCAGCGTGGGCTGCAGCAGCTGCGGCGACTCCAGGAAGGTGTTGCGGTGCATCACCCCGAAACGCACGAATTCCGCCTGGCCCAGCCCGGGAATCATCTGCAGAACTCGCTTCTGCTCACCCCATTTGAGATTCGTCTGGAAACCCACCAGATTCCAGAGGCGCCCGTCCTTGTCTTCCTGCCGAAGCTGCACCACCGCGTAGGCGCGCTTGGCCCGGCGCACATCGCGATCGTTCACATCGCCCCAACGGGGATCCCAGAGCCCGATCGGCTTCAGGGGGCCATAACGCATGGTGTCTTCACCACGACGCGCCAACTCCTCAATCGGCAGGCAGCCTTCAAAGAAGGTGGCTTCGTTCTTGTCGAAGTCTTTGAGTTCCGCCTGTTCCGCCTCCAGCAGGGCCTGGCGGAACGCCAGGTACTGCTCCTTGTCCATCGGACAGTTGATGTAGTCGGCATCCCCCTTGTCGTAGCGGCTGGCGCGGAAGGCCACCGACAGATCGATGCTGTCCCCATGCACGATCGGACTGGCCGCATCAAAGAAGTGGCAGTCGGCACGGCCGGTGAAATGGCGCAGATCCTCCGCCAACGGTTCACTCGTGAGCGGCCCCGTCGCCAAAACGGTGATCGCATCCTCCGGCGGTAGAGCCTGCTGCTCACGCCGTTCGATCGTGACCAGAGGATGCTGGTCGAGAGCTTCAGTGAGGGCAGCGCTGTAGCGACCGCGATCCACGGCCAAGGCTCCGCCGGCCGGCACGGCATGGGTGTCGGCCGTGCCGATCACCAAAGAGCCAAGCCTGCGCAGTTCCTCCTGCAGCAAGCCAGCGGCACGGTCGCTGCTCAGAGCGCCAAAGCTATTGCTGCACACCAATTCAGCGAAATCACTGCTGTGGTGCGCAGGGGAGCGTCGAATCGGACGCATCTCCACCAGGGTGACCGCAACTCCTGCTCGGGCGATCTGCCAGGCAGCCTCAGTGCCGGCCAGACCGGCACCAAGGACGGTGACATGGGGAGATTGAGACAACCGGCTGCATCAAGCAGCCTTCAGCCTACGAAGCTCGCTTGCCTGGATCAGGCGCGGCTGCGCTTAAGCATCAGCTGAAGTTGACCCACAGCCGCACGGCCGATGTTGAAAGCAGCCCAGCTGACGGCGGCCAGGATCGGTGCAACCACCAGGAACAGGCGGGCATCGATACCCAGAACCTGGCCCGTGGTGATCACGCTGAAGGCCGAGTAACCGACGATCACCAGGATGAGGACCAGACCGATGGCAACTCGGACCATTCTTGAAAACGGAAATCTGTGTCGCCGATCTTACGGACTTCTCCGTTGATCCCACGACCTTCCTTGAAAGCTGATCGAATTCGCAGCAATCGGAGGAGTGCATTCAAGGGCTGATCTGGGCGTGGGATGCCGCCAATTGCGCGTAACGCCGGGCATGGCAGCGCTGTTCATGAATCGCCTCAGGCGACAACTCCCGCTTCACCGCCGCTGGCGCACCCATCACTAGGGTTCCGGGAGGCACATCCTTGGTGACAACAGAACCAGCAGCCACCAGGGAGCCTGCACCGACGGTGACGCCATTGAGAACGATGGCCCCAATGCCCACCAGGCATCCATCCTCGAGCGTGGCGCCGTGGATGACGGCCCTGTGCCCCACGGTGACGTCGGCACCGAGGCGAACCGGCTGTCCCGGATCGCCATGGAGCACGGCACCGTCTTGAACATTGCTGCCCGCTCCGATGCTGATCTGCTCGAGATCTCCGCGCGCAACGGCCGTGGGCCAGAGGCTGCTGCCCGCTGCCATCTGCACATTGCCAATCACAACGGCGGATTCAGAAACCCAGGCGTTGGCATCGATCTGGGGATCGGGCCAGGGCTTGGAGCCAGTCATGGCCATGGTTCAGCAGCCACCAGTCTCCCCGGCGACCTGAGTGATAACCTCATTTGGTGCCGAAATGGCATGCCCAAGCGGGCACGGGTCGCTAGCTCAGCGGTAGAGCATCCGGCTTTTAACCGGCTGGTCCTGAGTTCGAATCTCAGGCGACCCATATTCACGATTTGATGTCGTCTCGTGACTCAACCGAGCCGACGACCGAGCGGCTGTTAGAAAGCCGTGAATCTCTGATCAGGCCAACAGTTCAGATGGCGTATTTCGCATTCTTTGGCGTCACGATTCTTCTGGCATTGCTGGGTGGTTTGTTTTCTCGAGTGGCCGCAGAGCGCTATTGGATGTGATCAGCGGCAGAGGCTTCAGCGAACGTGGCTGAGGTTGATCTCGCCGTTATCGGTGCAGGACTGGCTGGCTGCAGCCTGATTGGCCGGCTTCAGCAGTTGGGATCTGATCTCAAGATTGCTTTGATCGAGGCCGGCCGAGGGCCAGGTGGACGCACGGCCACCCGCAGGAGACGCGACCAAAGTGGCTGGCTGCTCAACCATGGAGCACCGGGGTTCAACCTCAGTGAATCCATGCCGGAGGGCATGGATTCACTGCTGAAGCCATTGCGGGCAGCAAATGTGCTCCAGCGGGACAAGCGAGCTGTGCTTTCGCTCGATGTCGAAGCCGGTTTGTCGCCTGCCACGAGCCCAGACGCCTGGCCAAATGGTGGCTGGTGGCATGGTGTACCCAGCATGGCGAGCATCTGCGAGGCGCTTCTCGATACGGCTGGCACCGCGCAACTAAGCAGCCAATTCGAAACCCGTGTGCGCTGGTTGGAGCGACGCCGGGACCATTGGCTGCTGGAGAACGAGGATCGAACCTGGAGCCTCAGGGCCAAGCGCCTTGTGCTCAGTGGAACCCTGCTGGCGCATCCCCGCTCTCTGAAGATGCTGGCTTGGGATGACGTCCCCCTTCGGTCTGCCGTTGCAGAGGGCGTGGACGCTGACCTCGATGCGGCATTGAGCCTGCTGCAACACGGCCAAGCCGAGGTGCGCTGGAACCTGATGGTGGATCTGGGCGTGCTCGCGCTCAAGGCTGAGGAGCTGCCTGCTCAGATCTGGTTGGACGACGACGCCAAGGCGCGCTGGAAGGTTGAACGCCTCGTGCTGCAGCCCCAAAGCGATGGTCGCTGGGGGCTTGTGGTGCATGGGTTGGATTCCGGGCAAGCAGTCACGCCCGAAAGCCAGGGGCAACTGCTGGCTCAGGAGCAACAGCGCCTGGTGGAGCTGTTGCCCGAACTGCTGCAAGCCCTGCCGGTTGTTTCAGCTGCGTTGAACCAGTCGACACCATTGGGTGTGATGCGCTGGGGCGCCTCACGCCCCCTCAACAACCCCTTGCCACAAGAACTGCAGTGGTGCCCCACCAGCGCCGTGGGGTTCTGTGGCGACTGGATCGCAGGGACTGGCTTCGGTAGAGCAGAGGGAGCGATCAGCAGCGGCGTCAACCTGGCTGAACATCTGCACGCTGACCGCTAATTTCTGTGAGCGCCGGGGAGTGGCGCAGTTTGGTAGCGCGCTTGCTTTGGGAGCTCCGAAAGTCCCAAGCCCGAACGCAGTTACCGCAAGGTTTCTGAGCACCTCGACAACTCAAGCGAGCGACGGCGAGTGACAAGCGCTTTTAAGCGCGCTTGCTTGCCTGTCCTTAACAATCAATTCCTGGCGTTCAGCCCTATTCCTGTACTAATACAAGCGTACTAGCGAGAGGGGTGTGTCGCTTGATCATGCGAGCGCCGTTGCAGCGCCAAAGTCAGATCCCGTCTTTCTGCACGTCAAAGCAGAAATGACCGTGATCGTCACTGACACGGAAGGTGCCTGACGTATGGCTGATGTCATCTGGGTCGATGGCGGGGCCAGAAGCCCCAAGGTTCCAACGTTGTTTCAGGTGGCTGATGTCGATACCGGCGTCATCAACTGGATCAACGCTGACCTAGTGACTCACATCTGCCCAAGAGCTTGAGTGGTCAGGGGTTGCTGACTCTGGGTATTTCTACTCACTGGTCATCTGCCATAGGCCCTTAGGTTGCGCTGATTCTCAGTTCTGTAGGCCCCCTTTCAGCAGCACTAGGCCATACGCCTTCGCTTTTGGAAACGCCAATCGATGACTGACCCCTCTCTCGACATCTCCGCCGCACTGCGTGAAGCGCAGCTGCAGCGTCTCGAGGCCTCCCTGGCTTCAAAGTCAGTGGTCAGGTACCAGCCTCAAGTCGAGGCACCCAAAGACAAGGACGAACCAGTTAGCGACTGACCGTTAACAGTCGCTCTCCAACCCCTTGATCAGCACGGCATATTGAGGACATCCAGCTACGGCTGATGTTCTCTGAATACTTGTTGTGGAGGCGCTCGTCTCGATAGCTCTGGGCGTCTTACTCGCCTGGTTCACTACCCGGCTGATCATTTGGTTTTTCAGCCCTGCTCGGTATGAGCGCGATGTCAGTCCAGAAGACTGAATTCGCTGCCATCCATAGCTCCACGAAAAAGGGACTCCAGCACCGGAGTCCCTCATGCTCGACGTGGCACATCAGCGCCACAAAAAAATGTACGAGTCACATTGCGTCTCAACTGTGTCCTGTGCGTCACATTATGTATTTGGATGCGTAGACGGAGCCGCATCGCGTGCATCGAGCGATGAGAGAAGCGACCCCGCCACCGGTGTTTTCTGCCAAGGTCCCACCGGTACTTCGGTTTTATCCCTGCTCTAGGGCTATTAATCGAGCCATCTGATACCAATCGTCTCCATGGGCTTATTTGAGTCGATAGGGTCCGCGGACTCTTAGGTCCATCTCTCGTGAATCGTCATCCGAACATTGCCTTTCTCGGTGGCACCGTGATCATCGCGATCATGGTTATGACTGCCTTCGCCAACGTCGCAAACGCTGGTGGCTGCTCCTACAGCAAGTCCAAGTCAGCCGAAGTAACCACTGAAGAGGTCAAAGACACAGCTGATAAAAAGGCCGAAGTCGAAGCCTGATCAGCAATGGAGCTTCTTGGCTTTCTGCTGGGCGCCGTTGCGATTGCCTTTGTTATCGCAAAGGTGATTTTCAGCAGTAAGGCAAAGACGCCTGCATCCACAAACCCGCCTGAAGACAAGGGCAACAGCGACAGCTGATCCATCGACGTGCCAACCGCAGTGGTTGCGATGTTGAGCCTCTTCGAGGGTCATGGCTTTTGGCTCAAACGTCATAAACCGGACCACCCCAAGAGCAGTCAGTTGCTCTTTGAGGCTCTTCAAAGCATCAGCAACTTCTCGTTCGGTCTTGCCCTTGTCGACAATCGCGAAAAGGGTTTTGACCGCTTCGATCTTTGAGTACGGCTTACAGCGCCCGTCACGAATGATGTCGATAAGACATTGAGCTGCTTCGGGTGCTGCCTCAATCAGGATCGAATGACTCTGATCCAGTTGGTCTTGCAAACAGCCTTCCAGACACGCTTTCGCGTCTGGATGCCGCTGCATGAAACCTCTGACACGAGTTGCAGTTGTACCAGCACGATCTGCTGCTGCTTTCCAAGTGAGGCCCTGGCTGCGCGCTTGTATTGCAATTCGAATGTCGGGAGGAAGCTCCCGCGTTTCGATTGCAGGTCTACCCCGACCTTCTTTAGTTGGGGTCTCAGTCATTCAGTAATGCCCCACTGAGCACGTGCCTGAGCTGCTGCACGCTCACTTACAGGTGATGCAGCCAAGCGACCAAGCAAACCCATTGATCGGAATTCAGCCGATTTCTGAGCCTGCTTTTCAAAGATCGCTTTCTCACGAGCCCTGGTGGCCTGACGAGAACGCTCAATCACTGCTTCACGTTGGCGGTCTGCATCTGCTGCATACGCATCCGTGTGTGCAGCACGCAGAGCACCAGCGTCTTCAGGGTTGACCTGACCAGTCAAAAGCCGTTGCTGTACGTCAGCCGGTAGCGGTGCACCACGACCACCAAACATGTTCTGCCAAAGAACAGGGTTTGCATCGCGCATTGCCATCGTGACTGTCATTGACAGGTCTTCTGGCTTTTGCGGCATCGGAGGTACTGGTTCACCAGGAAACAGCCTCGAATACGTGGTCACAAATTGCTGGAGGTTGTCGATCATCGGAAGTAACGCAGATTTGGTTGGCGACGTTGATGCAGCTCTTTAATTCCAGGGCAGCGTTTATCTCTCAAAACTTCGGGTGTCACACCCTCAGCTGACCACTTTCGGTAGGCCATTAATGACCAAGCATCCTGGCTAGATTGACTATGCGGAAAAATGAGTCGGGCTGCTGAGTTTCAGCGACTGATCATCATCCACTGCTGAGCGTCTAGGTTGAAATCATCATCACCCATAGAGTTATCGACTCTTAGTAAAGTATAGAACTAAATAAAACATGGGGTGTCCCAAGGGTTGCGATTACTCTTTCGACTATGTATGCTGTTTAAGAAAGTTCCCCGCACTACGATTGCATTAGCAAAACTTGCAACCCTACCCTCACCTATTGCTACTGCTGACAACAGGAATGCTAATCAAACTAATCACCAGCAATACACATCAGCGATAACAGCATTAGTGATTGCGAGGCCTCATGATTGCAAAAAACGCTGATAAGAATTAGTACGCCATAAGCAACCATCTGGGTTCAACTGCTGCTCTAATACATAAATGAGCACAGTCTCCTTGGAGACAGGCTCAGAACCTCGACAATCTGTTTGCTTATGAAGGTCAATCGATCTGGACAAGCCCAGATACTCGATGACGTACAGCTCGACCAGTTAGCAGCAGCGATGCCAGCAGGTCCACATCGGATCGCTTGCTTACTTACTCGGTACACCGCTTGTCGGATTTCCGAGTGCTTAGCTCTGCGCTGGGGCTACATCGCAAACGGTGTGGTCGTCTTTCCCGGATCAATCACAAAGTCCGGCAAGACCAGAGAAGTAGACATTCATCCTCGCTTGAGTTGCGCCTTAGATCAGTGGCGAACCGAATGGTCGGACTACAGACTAAACGGCAAACCAATTCATGAACGTATGGACATTGCACCAGGAGCCCTGCCGGGCGCAGATCATTTCCTGTTTCCCGGTCTTGGCTTTGCAACCCACATGAAACGGCAAAGTTACGACCGCGTATTAAGGCGAACATTGGAAGAACTCGCCATTAAAGGCGCGAGTTCACATTCGATGCGCCGAAGCTCGCTTACCAAGCTGGCTGACGCGGGAACACCACTGCGCCACATCATGGAAGTCTCAGGTCACCAAAGTTTGGATGTCCTGTCGCGCTATCTCGGCTGCACGCCGAAGCAGAGAAGGGCTGCCATCAATGCCCTATGAATGGGCCGTTACCTAACTACATGAATGGGTGTAGTTGGGTAACGCTTTCAGGCATCAATTTCTCGCAGTTTTTAGCTTCTGCGCATGTAATTACTAAATCCCGTGTCTTTTGTATCTTCTCAACACCAAAAGCGCACAAATGCTCAACTTGAACAATTGGCGCGCGAAGCTGAGATTGAAACCAACAGAAGACGCCTGGAAATTGTGGAATTAAGGCGACTAGAGCGTTGGCAGCACAAGCCTTCTCAGTCTTGAGCTGATTTTTTTTGGCGCCAATCCAACGGCGATTCAATCTTGTAAGTCAGGGTGTATTCACCAATCGGCTCTTCAGGACGCGACTCATCAAAGATGCGCACCATCCTCAGAGTCGGTGGCTTCTTGACCCGTTGAAGGCGGTCTACGTGGCGCTGTAACGCCATCAGGTCGCGGTACTGACTCATGGTTTTTTCTGTGAGAAAAGCGCCGCCGTCTAAATGGCGAAAAACTGCGTCAAAGGTGTCCCGGACATCATGCGGGTCAATTCCATTATCGCTGAAATCCCTTGCAATAACTACGCCCGGACGTTCCGGACAACACGGACATCATCATTTCGGTGTTCGTTCAACCCTGGGGTGGGTTGGTGACTAAACCACTCATCACTCTCTTACTTTTCCTCTCTCATAAAAAGGAGTGTGAACAGTGTCCGAGATGTCCAGAGGTAGCCACCGCAGGGCTTTTCAGCGAAATGGTCGTAAGTGTCCGGGCTATTTCGGACATGTCCGGTTTCTGATTCAAGACATGATCCCGAAGGTGATTTTGAGATCACAAGCGCACTTAACAACACAAGCCGAAGGTGTGGGTACGTGCCTCAGAAGTATGTACTGCGTTGAACGGGACAATGGCCCCGATCAGTGGGCCAGAGAAACTTGCTTTCAAACTGAATTCAAGGCGTTCGTTCATGCCCGCACAAAATCGCTGGCAACAGGGAACACCTATCGAGTTCTGTTCAGCAGCCCCTCCATTACAGGAGAGGTGCTGAGAGTTTCGAAAGGCAAGGCACTCTTAGATGCCGATGACCAACTAGTTGGATAGCCGTTGGTGCTCAAACACCTGTTCAGGCGTAGGCGCCTCAGCCTTATGACTGACCAAAGCAGCCCAGTTGCCTTCGCGGTAATTGCGCTTGTCCCACCGGCCAGCTGTATCAACCTCAGCACGTATCCGGAAACCAAACAACTGAGGGTTCACCTTCTTGGTTGAGTTGGTGCCAGGTACTGAACGACGTTGAGTGTGCAGGTTGGGTAGCGCCTGTTTGATCCGAGTCAGCAGCGTCCTTCTGTTGATGACCTTGGAGTAACCAAAGTCCTCGCAGAACTGCTTGAACGTTTCGTACAGCACCCCCATCTTCGGCATGTACTCGCCCCCGCAGGGCTCACAACAGTTGTCGAGGAATTGGCGAACCACATCCATATCAGCCTCAACGTTGTGTTGAGCGTCGATAAAGGTCTGGTTACCGCTAACCAGCACACGCTTCACATCAGCGTGTTTGGCCTGAAGCGCCCAACTGACGATTGATCCAAGTTCACCAGCAAGCTTCTGATCCAAGTCAACATCTGGCTTTTCAGGAGGTCGCTGAGTTTCAAGGATCAAAGCCCTGCGTGCCATGCCGCTACCTGCATTTTCAAAATGAGGCGCTTGGCTGCTGCAAATGACGACACGACCTTTGTAGACGACGCCTTCGGTGTCATCAGTAAAAAGGTTGCGTTGAGACATGAGGCCACCCTCAACCATCGTGTAGAGAGTGGTCACACCGGTTTGCAATCCCTGAACATCAGGGAACGCGACCAGTTGCTTACCAGAGACGTACTGCCGGATCTTTTCCGGTGTATTGATCTCATTAATGCTGCTGGTGATGGCGCTGACACAGCTAGGCGGAAACAACTTCTCAATCAGCCGCTCCAAGACACCTTTGCCACTACCAGATGGACCGATGACCATCACGATTTTTAGGGGTGGCAGAGTCGGATCAACCATGTAACGCAGCAACTGCTGCATCGGTTCGACGTAGTGCTCGCCAAAGCTGCTGACAATGAAGTCATGCAGGTGCGGCGGACACTCAACACAGTCCCGAATGAAGTCACCTTGGATCGAATAAGTGAGCCGGTACTCAGGCTTATGAGGAACCAGCTCACCCTTGTCGATCAAGAAGGTGCCATTCGCGAAGGCAATGGCGGGTGTCTGATCCATCTCTGCCTCAGCAGTCATGGTTTGAAGCCACTCGATTGAAGACTTCACCCGTGCAGCGGTTGAGAAGCTGAACTTCTTGTCCCCTGGTTTGCTGTACGAAAAGCACTTGAGCAGCAGGTCTGCGATCTCACGCTTCATCGCGTGACGAGGAACGTGCAACCAACAGCCCTGGTCCGGGTTGTAGCGGACAAAGCGACCACCACTGTGAGCAAGGTGCTGATCAGTGAGCTCGCCTTTCAAACCAATGGCGTTCTCAATCACAACCTCAACGGTCTTGTGGCGATTGACCGTACAAAACGAGTCATCGATGTTTGCGGTCCAATCATCTGGATTGGATGCAGGCAATAAACGCTTCTTGTGCCAGCCATAAGAAGGACGCCATAAACCTTGGCGTTCAAAGTGCGCCCGCAACTTCCGCTTGAGATAGGTGTCGCAGTAATCGGACGTACCGCAAGGTACAGGCCGGTAATGCTCTTCAAGAGCTGCTTCGACGTCACCACCTTTCATGCCGCTATTGGCGGCAAACTCCGACATCAACGTCTTTTCGATGCTGTCGGCATCAATAACGGTGCAACCAAGTGACTCAAGATGCAGGCGCGCAGCACGCAGGTGCTTGCTGAGTTGCCAGCACTTACGCCAACGGTCATCGGATTCAGGATCCAAACCTCGCAGTAGCTCTTTGGTCTTTGGACCAAGTGCCTCAGTCAGTTGCACCGGGGGCAGGGTTGAGAAGTCAGGAAACTGCTCATGGTCATCAGGTTCAGGACCATCTGCTGGCCTGAAGTCACCACCGCTGTCAGTGACTTCATCAACTGGTTCATCCAGTTCAGGCAAGAAAGACAGCACGTCATCCAGTTCATACGTCTGAGATGAGAGGTGGATGATTTCAGCACTGCGCCCGGTTTTGGGATGCACAGAGCCAGCAAGGCGCTGAACCTGAACAGCGCTGTGCAAGTTGTGGTCTGTTTGGACACCAGGGTTGGCATCCTCAATCGCTTGACTCAGTCGCTTGCGACAGAACTCAGCAGCAGCAACTCCAACCGGTGTTCTGAAGACCCAACTCCAGTGGATGGACTTGTTTCCTGTGAAGACACCAATGGTCGGAGTCGGCAGGTTTGCTTTCTTCCAAGCAACCTTCTGACCCTCAATGTCGAGACCCTTATCGATCTCATACGACATGCACACCACACCGGTGATCGTGTCGCGGCGTTTACTCGTGCCACCAATGGCAGAGAGGAAGCCGAGGTTTTGAGTCTCCGGATTTTGAAGGTGGTGGCGTACTAAGTCGAAGCGACGATCACCGTTGAACTTGGCAACGACCTGGTCCCAGTCGTAAGGCAGATCCTTCTTCAGATTGCGAGACGGTACATACCGAGAGGTAGAGCCGTAACAAGCAAGGATGCAGGGGTCATGCTCACCAAAACCAAGCGCCTCAAGATGACAAAGAGCTTTTTCCTCGTCGATGTCGTCGAGTTCAAAGGTTTGTTCTTCTAATACAATAGAAGCAGGAACCTCGACAATTTCAGAGATAGCAGAAGTGTCACCGGCTGCACTGCCGGTGTCTACGGAATACGGCATGATGGACACGGAATCTTTGTTTCAAAGGCTCTGCGTGCGGGCAGGGCTTTTTTCTTGTCAACAGACAGGAGCAGGCCCATCCCAACGCGCCTGAGTTTCACGGCAGCGTTCGATGTTCCAGATGCGGGTCGCAGTTTTGTGCGGACCAATCTGAACAAAGTGATCGCCCAAAACGAAGTACCCGTCTTTGATCCGACGAGTCATCGTTTTGCGGCTTGTCTGCAATGCAACTGTCGCTTCGTTAGTTCGAAGCCATTGGGCAGCCATGACACATGCGGATGAAGTGGAAAGTGCCCTATCCGCTAAGCGGACTCGCCTGAGGGCTAAATTCCAGCTCCTACGCTGAAAAGTCGTCCACACAACTATCACCGTGTTGTGGGAGTCAGTAACCAGAGGAAGGGTCTCTGATCTCTGAGGCACCAGCCAAAGCTGGTGATTCAACCGGGTCAGAGGTCGAATGAAACAACACCTACAAATATGGTGATTTGGGTGTTGTGATCACATCCTTGTCGAGGTTGCGAAAATCGTCAACCTTTTAATCGCTGTCTATAGCGTTTTGCGGCTTCGAAAGCATTATCGATCTCATCGTTATCTGCCCAAGTTCCGTAATTCGCTTGGTGCGTTTGCACGGAGTGCCCCAGCACTCGCGCTGCAACTCGTGCACTCAATCCGTACTGCTGGTGAGCTCTCAGAGCCCATCCATGCCTGAACGAGTACATCGTCACGCCTTTTGCCTCCAACGGTTTCCAGCCCTGCTGCCGCGTCAAATAACGACGTCCAGCGTTGGCAACACCACCACCAAACGGTGGCAAGTCCAAACCATTGGCTACCTGCTGAAGCAGACCCCACTCTTCTTCCCATTCCGGATGCAGTGGCTTGAGGATCCTTGGATCTGTTTCGCCACCACCAGAGCGCTTGATGTAGTCGCACCACAAGCGACCGTCATCCGCATGGATCGATAGGTGCTGGATTTCAACTGGCCGCAGTCCGTAAGCGGCGAGGAAACGGAGAACCGTTTTCCAGCGTTCACCAGCTTTGTCCGTTGGCAACGACTCAATGAGATCAACGATCTCTTGGTCTTGCAGCGGCAAACCAACCTTTGGCTTCTTGTCTTTGGTGCCAACAACGTCCTTCACCGTCACTGGTGGCGTCCAACGCTTGGCATCGAGATGCTTCTTCTCGACTGCCCAACGCAAAAAACGAGCCAGGTGCTGAAGCCTGATTTCTTTGCTGCGTCCCGGCTTCGGAAACATGTCACCCACTATTTCCAGCAACTGGTCAGCAGAAGCAGCAGCAGTCGCCTGTACCAGCCGATTCCTCGTGTACTTGAACTGGGTGTCGGAACGGACCTTTCCAAGCTTGGAAAGCGACGCCAGCCACTGGTCAAAAAGCGACACCAGTTGGTTGGGGTCAACCTTCTTAGTTGGCAGCGGTGCTTGCTTCTGTTGGCCCTGGTACGCCTCTAACGCCTCTTCGATGGTCAGACCAACAGCAACACCCTGAGCAATCGCTTCAACAGCCTTCTGGATGCCACCAGCACTCGCTTGAAGCCACGGGATGCCAAGTGACTTGGTCTTGCGAGTGCCGTCACTAAACCGGACATCCAGCTTTGCTTTGCCGCGTTGTTCTCCAATCCGATAGGCAGAGCCAACGGTGTTGCGTAGCTGGTTCCGTAAACCAACCTCCCAATCAGCAGCGTGAGCGCGCTGAGGCATCTAGGCGAGTGACGAGAGCGAGTGACAAACGAGTGACAACGTGACCCTATTTGGCCCTAATTGCCCTCGTATGTCCAGGGCCCAAAACCGTGGCTAGCACTGGAAGCCCGTTGAGCACTATGATTTCTGTGTTCGGGGAGTGGCGCAGTTTGGTAGCGCGCTTGCTTTGGGAGCAAGATGCCGCAGGTTCGAATCCTGTCTCCCCGATGCGATAAAAAACCAGTCCCCAGCTGGTGTTTAAACCGTCCCGCAAGGGGCGGTTTTTTATTGCTCTCCCTGTTCAAGCAAGCTCCTTGAACGGGCTTCTCACTACGCGGTGGCGCCAGAAATCCCAATGCCCCACCCTCGTCCAGGTCGCAGACGTGGACAACCGCGACATCAACTGACTCAACGCTGACCTGGGTACTCATATCGCGCCAAGGGCCTGAATTGAAATTGCGCCTGTTAAGCCATCCAAGGATTTGTAACAAGCCGAACTCTTTGTCTCAATTCGCTTGGCCGGGACTCATCTTGTTGTCTATTTGTTGGATCAGCGGAGATCAAGAACATGAAAGGAACCAAGACCAAACTCACCACCGCTCCAGAGGGCTTCGAGTACTACAGGGTTTGCGACCAGGAAGGTGTCTGCCAAGTCGTCAGAGGCATGTGGGCAGCACAGCACCTCACAGAAGACATACGTGAACTGAGCGCCACCAAGACAAAGTATTCAGATGATTGGGTTTAGGGCTCTGAACGACAACCCGCTTGACCCATACAAGGGCGATGGCATCTGCCATAAACGAGGAGATCCCTGATGCCGTCACACGCTGGAGTTTTTTCTTGCGTATGTCAGCAATGAAACCCGCTCCGTTGATGGCTCAGATGATCTCTTTACGGCCAGCCTTGATCTTGGCTTTAGCTGAAACAAGACCAAAAATCAGCAGAATCAGAAGGCCCGCATTCACGCCAACGAAAAACATTGCGTCCATGACTTCAAGATGGCTTTGCTCGTCATAAGGAAAGCGAACAAAACAGCCCATCGGTCAAAAGACTCATTCAGCTCCGAAGAAAGAAGAAATCTTCGGCTGATCTTGGGAGATCTGGCGAGACCAACTACAACTGCCAATCGCCATCAGTGCAGTTCTTCCCTTGCAACTCTTGCAAACGCGCCAAGAGCTCTGGATCACCAACAATCTGCCGGCGGCATCCGTCTTCACCCATGTAGGTCAGATGCCCATCGGCATCGATGACCAGCGCGGTCATGGGGGTAACTGGAGACGTCTCGTCGATGGCGATGCGCTCCTTCTTCAGATCCACCCAGTCTGCGTCCTGTAAGCGCACAAGCCCAAAGCCATGAACAAACCAGACAGTGGTGGCAGCCGCCTGGGCAGCGTTCCTCTATGAAGGGTGCGATGGACTGGCACCTTTCCAAACGCGTGACTGATCAACAAGGCAAAGACAGGGCCTACTGGATTGATGAGATCGCCTTCCTGGAGGCACGCTTGAACGGCAGTCAGGGCGACATCGACAACGAAGACCGAGCGGCCTGCGAGGAAGCCCTAAAAGCGGCGAAAGCGAACTTGGCTGCCTCTCGGTGAACCCGGGGCTGACGGAGGCCCGAGCCACAACTAGGGTTTGAAGGTGAGAGGGAGACCTCTTCGGGCGTGGTTGCTTGATTTGGTGGGTGGTGTCACGACCTACTGCCTCTCTCACACCTCTTGATCAAGGCTGATTGGTCACGGCTGAACCAGGCCCCTCTCCTTGGCATAACTCTTGTAGTGATTGGGAAATTCATCGGCAAGCCGAGCAAGTACATCACTTGAAGAGCCCATTTGCTCGTTCACTTCATCAAAAACCGATGCAAAACAGCTCTCACACCTGATTTCAAGACAAAGCTCATCCCAGCTCGTGCCTTGTTTGTTGAAACTGGCCACAAGCTCTTTAAAGGTCACGAGAAACAGAGTTTTCTGCTGCGGACAAGCTTAGAGGCAATGACAACAACCAATTTGATGCCGAATGAAATCAGGATTGGCATAGCCTGATGGCACATGGCTTTGATGAACCAACATTCAAGGGATGAAACGATTGCTGCAGCTGCTTCGGCGATGGACTGGCCAACGGGAGAAACCCCCATTGCATACACCCGAAGAGTTGGAGTGCTTTAAAACAGATGCGATCGACAATCGCGGCAAGCACTACTGATGCAGGGGGCAACTGAACTGGCACTACTGGCCCTGGCGTTTGTCGGGATTCAGCTCTGGTGGCTCAGCAAGGTCTTTTTGAATCGACCCCGGCAGCCAAGGCCACTGGGCAATCCCATGAGGGCGAATTCGCTTCAAAACGAGCGAACTGCCCTGCAAAAGATCTTTGATCAATCCTGAGAACCGCCAAACCTTGGTATCGAACTAGGGACAAACACCGATGCCTGATGCGATCTGAACAATCAGCGTGGTGCATCAGCAACAACAGCCATGGCACTGATTTGTTGTGCGCACTGTGGTCACATGCACTCGAGCCTGAGAGGGAACTGCCCCCAGTGCCATCAACAGAGACGCCTATGGTCTCCCCAGGCGTTGTCAGAACGGATCAAACCAACGCCGATGAACACCAAGGAGTGACCACCATGGCCTTTGAAGCCCCCCAGCAGAGGGACGTCAGTGCATCAGCTGCGGTGACATCAAACCTTTGAATTTCTTTGGCTTGGATCAACAGGAGTGCCGGAACTGTGAATCAAGTCGACGCCAACAGGGCATCAAACAAAACGCCAATGATTCCGTCGAGGAGGCTTGAATCAAACCGAGCCTCAATGAGCATATGCACCAATGTTCAATTGATATCCATGGGCTATCACATGGGTAGCATTGCAAAGAGGTGTCATGGGCAAGGTTCTTTCAGCAGCAAAGTGGTCATTCGAACTACTTGGCCAACGCATCACTGCACTTCGTCTTAAAAAGAGCTTTTCAGAATCAAGGATTTACAGCGACTGGGCTTATGACGAATCACAGATGAAAGAGGCCGATTTTGGCAAGCGTGAGCAGAAATCTCATCTCGAATACGATTGCTGAAGCCACAAGCTGATTCATCAGAACCAAAAACAGCGGCTTAACAGGCATCCAACCAAAGCCTTGAATGGCGAATTGACCAGCCTAAGAGAAAGGTTGGCAATTTGCGTCCAAGCCTCCTAGAACGCTGTTCAGCATCATTGTTGCAATGGCCTTGATTCCCCGCTGGCAGTTCATGACTGACAGCAGCAAAGCCATGGTGAAGCGATCTGCGATCACACTTGTGGTCGTCCTAATTGGATTAACACTGCTGCGCGCAATCTTTCCCTGGATCCTGGTTGGCCTTGCCCTTTATGGTGCTTGGTGCCTGTTGAACCGGAAATAACCGATGAGCGATGACTCAACCCAAGCCAGACGCACGCTCTATCTCTGGGCCCTTGGCCTCAACGTTGTCGCTTGGGGCGGATACCTCGTTCTAACTAAAGTGATGGGTATCGATTTTGAATCGATTCGGCAAGCCAGATTAGCTGGTTGAGACTGACTTCCTTTCTTGAACAAGGGCTCTGCTTTGAACAACAGAGATAAGTAGCAGAGCACAATTCGTGCACTAGCGATGCAAGGGTTAGAGGTGCAGATGCACAGCTGACCTGATCCAGCCTCAGCGGACTTGATCCACAGGCCACCAAGGGTATAAATCGTCTGGTGCAGACAAAAAGCCGCTCCATGCCTGGAGCGGCTCAATAGCCAAGGCAATCCCCATCACCCGGCGATCTGCACCAATCTTTGATGCAATGAAAAAATAATACCCACCACACACCAGATGTAGTGGAGGTCAACACTCACTTAAGACTCTGGTGAACATGCGTGAAGTGGCCAGATAACGCAACAGCAGCACTGCATCCAGTGCAAGGGAGCCCGCTTTGAGGAGACACTAAATCTGGAGCAGGAGGTCCAAACCCCTCGGAATTGTGGTGCTTCATGCTGAAGACATCCTTAAAGGAGAAGCCATGATTTCTGGCCCATCCTGCCCATTGCGGCTGGGAGTTCTCGATAGTCCCGACTATTGGACTGATGACGCACTGATGTCTGCAGTGCGTCCATTGAATCCAGAGGAACTTCACCACCTGGCCGTTGGATCCCAACAACGAAGGAATCAACAACGCGGTGTTCGCACCACCCGTTCATTCAATTCCGGCGGCTGAACGCAGCCAGGAGTTGATGAATCGGCTCGACAAGCTTGTCGACCCAGGTGCCTGAGCGCCGACCAGCAGGCCGCTGCAACGCCGAGGCATGCAGCATTGGCCCGTTGGAGCCATACCCCTCAAAAGCAATCAAAGCGTCTTGAGCTCCCTGCAGCTCCTGGTCGATTCGACGGGAGGAGAAGCGGCTGTGGGCTCGGTTTCGCGACGTTGACATGACTGGAGCGGTTGCACCTACATCCGGTCTGGCTACGGACCGAGCTGCTTGGCAGCAATTGGTGATGCTTCTTAGGGAGCCCAAGCACAACCCATTTACAAACCGTTACAAGAGGCTTAACATTTCTCAACTCGCCTACGAGCAATGGCTTCTTCAACTCCCAACGACGACTGGTTCCAAAGCGCCGCAGCAGCTCAAATCCGCAGCGAGCGTTTCGAACGGGCAGAGCTCCTCAATGGCCGCGCCGCCATGATCGGCTTTGTGGTGGGCGTGCTGACGGAAGCTCTGACGGGGCACGGGATCGTGAGCCAGATCACCTTTGGCGTGTTCGGCTGCAACTGAATCGATCAGGCCAATGGGGCAAAACGTGCCATTGAAATCACGCGTTCCTCACCCCATTGGCTGTCGCCAAGCCCTGACTGATCCCATTTTTAGGGTTGAAACGCTTGATATTGCAGGCGTTTTGCGATAAAAGGTTATGAATTGGTTATGAAGAGATGAAGACAAGCACCGCCCATTCACGCCTCGAGTCCCTCCAGCTCGCAGCTGAAGAGTGCCTGACCCGCGATGAAGCTCAGAAGATCTTGAGGAAGGCAGACAAGGCCCACGCCAAGCTCGAGTCGTCCGCAGCCCCCTTCCACCGCCCCAAGAACTGACAGGCACCTCAAGCCTGCAGCGGACGAATACATAAATTCTTTTACTCATGAACTGGAGTGTGTCCATCCACTCCAACGCCCATCAAGCCAACGCGGGATGGCTGTGCCGCCCTTGATATGTCGTTGATTCATGGGCTGGATTGGCGTCACTCCTTTTCATCAACAGAACGGTGGCCGTCCTGTTGATTTGTGGAGCTGCCGAGAAAAACTGAAGGGTGCAGATCGATCGTGGGCGATCTGCTGCCATACCATCCGGATCTCTCCAGAACCGGATACCAGATCAATCAGGGAAGACGGAGATGGCTTGAAGCCTCTGCAACGGATCTCTTCGCCTATCCCATGTCGAGCAGATAGTGCATGACAGCAACCCGATGGGACACAGCAATGCCCTCGGGGGAGTCGGGACCGATCAACGCCTCGGGAACACGATGGATGCGCGTGAGAGGTTTGATCTCATAGGCCGTCCCTTCGGGAGCACCGGAACCGCGACTGCGGTCCCAGATGCCACTGGCGTCACCCTTGTAATGCCCCGCCACCTGCGAGAGGTGCGCATAGAAATTGGGCCCGATGCGACAGAGCACGATGGCCAGACAGGCATCGAAATCGTCGGACGAAAGCACATTGATCCCATCACGGACAGCACGTTCGTCAACCCCGAGAACCATGTCCTCGAGTGCTGTTTCACCCGTCTATTGCCAGCAACGGATGGTGACCGCGTCGTGTTGGCTCACTTTCTGCGGGTGAGATCACCGAAATCATCGTCGTTGGGCTGCAGAAATTGCCAAACGACAGGAACGGTGAGGGCGACCGTCAAGCCAATGGTGACCCATATCGCTGTCGTGTAGTCACCCATGTCATGTCCCCATTTCTGCGGACCTTAACCAGTCCGGGCCGAAGCAGCAGCGAAAACGCCAGTCACACCTGGACACGCCCTCACCACAACCTGGTCATCCTTCACAAGGCCGATGCCACGACACTTCATTCGGGGAACGAGACACCCCGCACACACCGACCAAGAGGCCTTCATGAGTCCAGCACGCCTCATCATGGGATAATTAAGCAACCCTTAAGGGCTGCCCAATGGGTCACTTCGCTAAGCAGCTCAGTGCGCAGGAGATCAAGCAGGGCTATGCCCTGCTCAACCTGATGGAACATCTCGACCGCGAGATGGACCTGCTCAATCAGCAGCGCATCCGCGTTGGGCCAACAACCCAGGAAGGACAGCGACTCACCCAGATCAAGCAGAGCCATCTGCGCAAACTGCAGAACTGCATCAGCGAACTGAACACCAGTGGCTTCAACGACTGGTTGCTGCACCAGCAGCCTGCCTGACCCTTGAATGGGGCTGAGCCATCCCGGGTGAGACAACCCTTTGCCGCTTCCGGTCGTTTACCACCCGCACTACTCCGCGCCGCTGCCGAGCACCCATCGCTTTCCGATGGCTCTTGAAGCCATAAGCCAAGTTATTGCAGTCGATCTCAGGGAAGTGTCCTTCGAGAAATCACAACGCAAATAACAACGCACTCGGACAACTCACACCTTGAACAAGGGGAGAGGGGCTCCACATGAGGGGGGCATGGG